>NZ_CM178725.1:2074651-2382035 GCF_058680895.1 Caulobacter sp. GSs2
CCCCGGTCGGGCTGGCCGCCGGTCCGGCCCAACTGGGCAAGGGACAGCTGAAGCTGATCACCAGCATCAATCGCGACGTGAACCGCGAAGTTCAAAAGGCCAACGACTTCGATCTCTATGGCATGCCGGAGTACTGGACCCTACCGCAGGTCGTCGACGGCAAGATGTATGGCGACTGCGAGGACTATGCCCTGGAGAAGCGCCGCCGCCTGATCGAGGCCGGCGTGTCCGCCGAAGCCCTGTCGATGGCTGTTGTCGTTACCCGCCGCGGCGAGCGTCATGCGGTTCTGGTTGTGGCGTTCGAGACCGGCGATGTGGTGCTGGACAACCTGACCCCGTGGCCCACCCCGTGGGCCGACCTTGGTTACACCTGGATCCAGCGTCAGGTCGCCGGCTCCAACGCCTGGACCACCGTAAGCTAGATGTGAGCCTTTGGAGAGCTGGGGCCCCGGCCCGCGCCAAGGCTACGCTCGCGATTAGGACGCCAGGATAGGGCTCCGGGCGCGACCCCGGAAGGAAACCCATCGCAATAGCCGCTCCCGCCATGGGGGAGCCAAACTGCGACGCCAGACAGCGAAAAGCCCCGGAGCACGCTCCGGGGCTTTTCGCTGTCTGGCGGGCTGGGGTGGGGTGGGGGCTAGACCGCCAGGCGGATCGCCTCAATCGCCAGAATCCAGAAACCTGCGGAGACGCCGGCGGCCAACAGCCATCCGATGGCGCGGGGCAGGCGCCTGACGCCAGCGACAGGGGTACCCGTGACGGCGTGCATCGCGGAAAGATTGGCCGGGATCATCGACATGGTGTTGCTCCTATGCGGCCCAGCGTAGGGAGCGAGCGCTAAATTCGCGCTAACGAACAGCGTTTATGCAGCGCTAACGCTATCTATAGTTAACCGGCGGTTTAGAAGTGACGCCGGCGCCGCAGTGCGATAAATGAACTGTGGACGGCTTGGGAATGCTTCTCCAGCCAGCGCATGATGGGGATCAGCGGTGAGTGGGGGCTGGAGCACGGAAGTTCTGAAGCGCGAGCCCGCAACCTTTCTGCCGCGGGTCGCCGTAGATCCGATGAAACGTCTCTGTGACGTTCTTGCGTCGACTTTACTACTGATCTTCTTTTTGCCGGTGCTTTTGCTGGCCGCACTGCTTATCCGGCTGGAATCGCGCGGCCCGGCCCTGTTCCGCCAGACGCGCGGCGGCCTCAACGGCAAGACCTTCACCATCTACAAGCTGCGCTCAATGCGCTGCGAAGAGAACGGCGACACCGTCGTGCAGGCCAAGCGCGACGACGATCGCGTCACCCGCATCGGCAAGATCATCCGCGCTACCAGCATCGACGAGCTTCCCCAGTTGCTGAACGTCCTCAAGGGCGACATGTCCCTGGTGGGTCCTCGTCCTCACGCCCAGGCGCATGACGCCTATTATGGCGCGCTGATCCCGGCCTATCAGATGCGCTTCCAGGCGCGCCCGGGCCTGACGGGCCTGGCCCAGATCAAGGGCCTGCGCGGCGCCACCAACGACCTGGACGACATGTCCAGCCGCGTGAAGGCCGATATTGACTATATCGATAACTGGTCGCTGCTGACCGACCTTCGCATCATGCTGCTGACCGTGCCTCACCTGTTGCTGGCCGAGAACGCCTACTAGGGCGCACGCGTCCCAAGCAGCGGTTCCAGCGACCCGCCGAAGTCACCAAGAGTGGTAGCAATTGGTCCGCCACGTTGGTTGAACTCTGTCTTCTCGAATCCAAAAGCCAAAGTTCAGATGGCGTCGTGCGCCTGAAGGCCTGAGAACGGCCGTCTAACTTTCCCTGACACGCCGTCGTCGCAACAGCGGTTAGCGGACCGGCGGCGGCTCCGCCCGTAGCACGGCGATCTGGAGGGCCATGCCAATCCGCCCAGTCGGATTGTACAAGGCGTTGGCCATGGCGATGAAGCGCTTGGGCTGCCTCTGACGCCGCCACTCGGTCTGGAACTGATAGATCGCAGACTGCCGGCCGGCAGTGCTGAGCTCGCCCCAGCGCTCATAGGCGAACATCGTCCGGCGGCTAAAGAGGCTGGTCTGCAGAGGCGCCACCGCGAAAGAGTGCTCAAGGGCCAGGTTGGAGGCCTCCTGACGCCCCAGGGCGGCGTCCACCGCGGCGCGGCGCAACCAGGCGGCGCCCGAGGCAGGGCGCAGGCCGACCTCGCGCGCGCTGAGACGATCCAGGCGATCCAGTTCGGCCGCGTCAGGCCTGGCCTGAGCGAGCCCTGTCTCTATGCGGCGCGCCAGAGCCTCGGCCGGAGCGGTGGGCCAGGCGGTGAGATCACCGCCAAATCGCGAGGCCAGCATGGGCGCCGTCACCAGGACCGAGGCCAGCATGACAGCGCCCGCTGCGACGCCGGCTCCCCATGAAATCCGTGGGTCAGGCGATCGCGCCAGGCCAGGCCCCGCCGCCATCGATCCGACGACGCCGAGGATGAGGACCGCCAGCGCCTGGATGGCCGGAACCTGCAGCGCAAAATCGGTCACGCCATGCAGCAGGAAAACCAGGGCCGCACAGGCCGTGGCCCTGGCCCAGGTCGCGGTCGTGCCTTCGCGCAGGCCGCCGCGCAGGATCGGCCAGATCAGAACGAGGAACAGCAGCGCCATGACAACCGCGCCGACCACCCCGCCCTCCTCCAGCCACTGGAGATAGAGATTGTGGACGGCGCGGACGTCGAACAACACGCGCAGGTTTTCCTGGGTCGCCACCAGCTGGTTGACGGTCGGGAACGAACCCAGACCGAATCCGAACCAGGGCGAGGACTGGAAGGCCTCCCAGTGCGGCGCCAAGATCGCGGTCCGGACAGAGATGTCCTGTTCGGTATTGTTAAGCCGGTCGGCGACCAGTTCGGTGCTCCGCAGGCTCAGGGCCCCGATCACCAGGAACAGCGCCATCGCGCCCAGTCCGGCGACCACGCGGAAGCGCTGGCGCTGGGCGATCGCCTCGCCGACCAGCATCAGGCCAAGGCCGACCAGGGTAGCGGCCAGACCGGCGCGAGAAGCTGTCAGAAGCAGGGCGGTCAGCAGCACGCCGACAATGGCCATGCACGCCACAGCCTCAGGATCGCCGCGCCTGAGCATGGCTAGCCCCCGCTGACGGCGAAGCCGGTTGGCGGTCGCCGCGACGGCCAGCAGCAAACCAGCGCCAAACACCGTAGCGGCGCTGTTGGGGCTCAGCAGGGTCGCGACCAGACGTGTCGAGCGGCGCAGGCCGACGTGATCCAGAAAGGCCAGGGTGGCATAGACGCCGACCGCCATGACTGCGATCCGCAGGAACCAGCGTCCCCGGGCTTCGGAAACGCCGATGATCCGCGCCGCCACGAACAGGCAGGCCAGACCGAGAAGCTGGACAAGGTTGAGCCAGACGGCGGAACGATCCACGGTGATGGCGCCCGGGCGCTCGGGTACATAGGCCCACACGGGATGGGCGCCGCCTGGCGCCCAGGGGCTCAGCGCCCAAAGGACCGCGAGCAACAACAGCCCGAAAAGCGGGACCTGGATCTCCATGCCCCGCAGCCGCGCCAGATCACGCCTGGCCCAGCGGCAGGTGGCCAGGAGCCCGATCAGAAACGCCGCATAGACGCCGCTGAACAGGCAGGCCGTCGAGATCTCGCTGGCGCCGAAGGCGATGATCGCCATGAAGACCAGTCCGAGAAGAACGCCGACGGCGACCTTCTCGGACGTGGCCAGGCGACGGACAGCGCCGCGGCCAGCGCGGGCGGGCGACGCCGCCGCAGCCGGCCGAGCCCGCGTCTTAGTCGGCATAGTACTTACGGTAGCTCTTGTAATAGTAGTCGGCGCCGCCGTAGCCGTAGCGGGTCTGAGCCTTCAGATCGACCTGGGTCAGGGCAAGGCCCGCCAGGAAGACGCCTCGGCCGTGCAGCAGGCCGATGGCCGCCGTGATGGCCTTGACCGGGGTCTTCTTCCAGCGCGCCAGCATGACGACCGCGTCGGTGTGCGGCGCGAGGATGCGGGTGTCGGCAATGGCCAGCAGGGGCGCGGTGTCGAGCAGCACCACGTCGAAGCGATTACGCAACTCGCCGAGCAGGCGGAGCATGGCGGGCGAGCCCAGTACGTCGCGCGGCGTATAGGCCGACTTGGTCAGAGCCAGGACCTTGGCGCCGCTCGGATCGGAGATCAAAGCCTCATCAAGGGTGCAGACGCCGTTCAGCACCTCGAGAAGACCAAGCTTCGGAACTTCCGGCAGGAAGCGATTAATGGCGCTCTGACGCAGATCGCAGTCAACGATGATCACGTTGGCGCCCGAGGTGGCCAGGGTGCGGGCCAGGGAGAAGGTGGTGGTGGTCTTGCCCTCGCCCGGCAGGGACGAGGTGACCGCGATGACTTTCACGGCCTCGCCGACCTTCGAATAGAGGATGGCCGCCCGCAGCTTGCGGAAGCTCTCGGCGAAGGTCGAAAGCGGCTTGGCCAGCAGGTAGTCGGGCGGGCTCATGTCCCGCGCCAGCTTGGCGTCATCGATCGCCGAGCTCAGCAACGGGATCGACCCCAGATACGGCAGACCGATACGACGCTCGACCTCGTCTTCGGTGAAGATACCCGCCATCAGGATCTCGGCCAGCACCACCGATGCAGCGCCGGCGCCCAGGGCCAAAACCAGACCCAGGGCCAGGTTCAGCGAAGGCTTGGGATAGCTGGGAGCCGTCGGGATCTTGGCGCGCGACACCACGCGAGCGTCGGCCTGTTCGATGCCCTGGCTGCTGGAGGTCTGCTTGAAACGGGCCAGCAGGGACTCATAGAGCGTGCGGACGGACTCGGCCTTGCGCTCCAGTTCGTTCAACCGGATGCTGGCGCGGTTATTGCCCGCCAGGGCGCCCTTGGACGCCGAGACGCTGCCGGCCATGGAGCCCGTGCGCTGACGCGCGACCTGGGCCTGGGCTTCCAGGTTGGAGATGATGCGGCGGATTTCGGCCTGGATCTGGCCGTCGATGTCCGTCAGTTCGCGCTTGGCCTTGAGCAGGTCCGGGTGGCGATCGCCATAGCGGCCGCTCATGTCGGCCACCTTGGCGCTCTGCTCGGCGCGCTGTTTGCGCAGTTGCTGAACGACAGGCGAATTCAGCGACTCGCCAACGTCTTCACCGGTGCTGCCGCGGGCCAGCTGGTTGCGGGCGATGTTGAGGCGGGCGTCGGACTCGGCCTGCTGGGCGCGGGCCGAAGCCAGCTGCTGGTTCAGGCCCGAGATCTCCTGCTCGGTCAGGGTCGCGCCCTCGGCGCTCATCAGATTGTTGGCGATCTTGTATTGCTGGACGGCGGCCTCGGCCACCTGCAACTGGTCGCGCAGCTCGGCGACACGAGTGTCGAGCCACTCATTGGCCTTGGCCGTTGCGTCGAACTTGGCCTCGAGCTGTTCGGTCAAATAGAGATCGGCGAAGGCGTTGGCGATCTTGGCCGACTCTTCGGGATTGGTGTGGGTGTACTCGACCGAGATCAGATAGGTCAGGCCGGAGCGGCGAACCTTCAGGCCCTCGAGAAGATTGTCGACGACCTTTTCCTGCTGGCGCTGAGCCTCTACGGAGCCGACGACGGCGGTCGGAGCGACCACCTTCTTGACCCAGGGCAACCACGACCCGACGCCCTTGGCGCCGGGGGCGTTGGGATTGAAGTAAGGATCCTGCGTCAGCTTCAGCTGCTTGACCACGCGAGCAGCCAGGGACCTGGATTTCAGGACCTCCACCTCGGTGTCGACCACCGAGGAATCCGCCGGCAGACCCGACAGAACCGCGCTCATGTCTGCGACCTGCTCCTTGCGGACGTCCAGCATGACCTGGGCGGTCGCCGTGTAGCGCGGCGTTTCCTGCAGGGTGTAGAGCAGCACCGCCACGAACACCGCCAGGGCGACGGCCGCGAAGAGGCGCAGCCGGCGGCGGAAGGTGGCGATTGCGATGTTCAGATCAAAAGACATCGCTCCGGCGCTAAGCGCCGGAGCGTGTTGAGTCTCGAAGGAAGAGCCGTCCATGGGTACTCTCAATGGGGGCCCTTCTCGGACCTAGAAAGTCCTTCTACAGCGAGAAGGGTAACCTAGAACTGAAGAGCGACCGAAGCGGCGATCTTGTTGTCCGAGAACGACGAGGCCTTGGCCGCGCCGGACGAGTCCTGCTTCAGGTAGGTGTAGGTCAGGAACAGACCGACATTACGGTTCAGCAGATAGGTGCCCGTGGCGTTGAAGCCGGTACGCTTGTCGTCCCGATCGATGAACGCATACTTGTCCTTGCCGTAGCTGGCCGAGGCCGAGAGCAGGACATTGCGCATCAGTTCGTGATCGATGCCGACCGAGGCGCTGTTGGCGATATAGCCACCCGAATTCGCGGCCACGGAGTCTTCGATGGAGCGCGAGGCGGCGACGTTCAGCGTCGTCAGTTCAGTCGGGAACCATTCGACGCGACCCTTGGCGTTGAAGCCATCAAGATCGGCGTAGTGGTCATAGGTCTGCTCCATGTAGCCGGCTTCGACTTCACCGCGAACCGATTGCGACAGGTCGAAGTTGGCGCCGACCGAGGCGACATAGCCTTCGGAGTCGCGCGCGCGGTTGGCGACGATGGCGGTGACGCCCGGCGAAGCCAGGCGGCCCAGGGTGTCGACGTCATAGGACTTGGTGTTGCCAACCAGCGAGGCGAAGATAGCGGTGTCGGGGCTGAGGGCGTATTCGGCCTTGCCGCCGTAGTAGAACTCGTCGCGATCGCGGGTGTTCTGATTGAACGCGCCGCCCTGGTCGTCATAGTCGAACTTCTTGGCGTCCAGCTTGCCGGTCAGGCGAAGGCGGTTGAATTCCTTCACGGCGGTCAGGTTTTCCGACCACAGGTAATATTCGACCGGCTTTGCGGTCGCGCCAGCCGGCGTACCGGCGGTGATCGCCGAACGGGGCTCGACCAGGTTCTGCCATTGGGCCGACGCGGAGATGTAGGTCCCGCGCTCGACATCGAGGCGACCGTTCAGGCCGAGGGTGTATTCCTCGCTATTTTCGGTGTCGAAGTCCGAATAGCGGTTCACCGAAGCGGAGGCGAAAGCGCCCAGGGCGTTGCGCGACCAGTTCGAACGGGCCGCCACTTCCGGCTTGACCCGCCAGATCACGTCGGACTGTTCGCCCGTCGCAACGGCGTAGATGTTGTCGTCATTCACGGCCTCAACGGTCACGCGCGGATACAGCGTGAAACCGCCCGCCTTCATGCCGACGGCTTCATAGTCCGGACGGGGGCGCTGACGAACACTGGTGTTCTTGTCGCGCTTGAAGTTCGAGCCCAGATCCTGGGCCACGGAAACGGCGGGAACCGCCGCCATGAGCGCGGCCGCTACGGCCGCTGTCGTCAGAATTCGCATATCGTATATCCCCACCTCAAGGCGCCTAAGAACGCCCGTCAGATCCAAACACAAACAAAGAGCAAAGAGGGCGAGCCTGGCCCGCCCCCTCCTCTAACTTAACCGCAATAGGCGGCGACAACGCCCGCGCAAGGGTCGAAGGGCGCCACAACGATCGTGGTCGGCGCCGCAGCATCGGGCGTTCCGCCCGGAGTTGCGGTGTTCTGCAGGTTCGTCAGAACGCTCACGGTCTGCTGAGTGGTGACGGGGCCGGTCGACGCCGTCGCCGTGGTCGTCGGAGGGGGGGCGGCGGCCACTTGCGCGACAAACGCCGGGGCGACATCAGCGGCGATCGAAACAGCCAGCCCAGCGGGAATGACGTTGGTGCTGACGGCCGTGGTCAAGGCGGCGGCCATAACCGATGGCTCGGCGCCGGAAGCAGCCAACGCCGTCTGGATGGCCGCCTTCAGCGCAGCAGCCTTGGCATTGGCGCTCAGAGCGGCGAAGCCTGGTCGTGCGGCGGCCGTGCGCGCAGCGGCCGCGATGACCGTCTGGAGCGACGCAGCGGTCGGGGCGGCGGGGGCGGGGGCGGGCGGGGTTTGAGCCCAAACCGAACCACCCATCGGGCCGGCGATGATCGCCAGACCCAGCACAATGGCGCTCGTGAGACGCGTTGACATGGCGACCTTCCAAAAAAATCGATTAAGAGTTCGGAAACCTATACTGCAAGAGCGAACAGCGCTCCAGCAACTTTTTGCAAGTCTAGGGCGAGACAGCCAAAGATGCGTGCATCTGCAGCCAGCCAGCCATTTTTTTGAGCGAAAATCAGCACTTCCGGCTACATCGTCGGCGAAACACGAAGACTCCGCTGTGCGAAACCGCACAACAAGAAGCTCAACCCGTCCGATTATTCACGCATCAGGCGAGATCCGGGAGCCTTGCGAATATTATCGGACGCCCGAGCGACATAATTACCACAGATTTAACGACCCGCTAGGGACTCGAACAGAGTCACGGCCGTCGACGCTTGAGTTGCCGCAGAGCCCGCAGCAGAGGGCGCTCAATGCTGGGCCAGATCAGAAGGGCTATGAAGCCCAGGATGACAGTTGCGGCCAACAGCACGAGATCAACCCCTTATTGCGGTCCGGGTAACAGTCTTTCGTGACAATTAACCATGCGCTCAAGCCTAACCACGAAAGAGTCGCGACATCTCAACGCAACGCACATGCAGCACGCAGTTCATGGGCCTTTGCGGCGCGCATTGGGCGTTTCACAACCAACGCCAGACCCCGCACTGGCCGGCGGGAGGCGAAAATGGTGCCGCTTAGGTGACTCGAACACCTGACCCCATCATTACGAATGATCCAGCGCCGGAATTTTTCCTATTGAAACAATAGGTTATCCCCAGAAGACCCTTCGAACGTGGCTCTTTTAGACGTTTCCGCCCTGGCTTTCCAGTGCAAAAGCCGACGACCGCTTTTCGCCATCGCCAAGTCTAGCGGGGCCCTTCCACATCGTATTCAGACTAAGTCCAGACTGAATTATAAAGAACGCCAGCCGTCGCAAGAGCGTTCCAGGTAATCACGTCGGACGACATGTCGTTTTCCGTCGATTTATCCGCCTTTATGACCTTATCGGGACTTCAAGTGGTCACGTTCGCACCTACATATACACGATACGAACAGAGAAACGCATCGAACCTCTTCGAAATGACTTCCGAGACCTGCCAGATCACCGCTCCAGAATTCGAAGCGACGGACGCCGTCGTTCGAAGCTGGTTCGACGGTGCCGAGCGGGAGATGCGGCGGTGCTCGATCCCTGCGCTCGGCCAATTCATCGAAGCCCATTGCCGAGAGCGCTACATGGTGACGTTGACCGACCGCCGCAAAATGCGGCCCCTCGATATGACCGGGGACCTCGCTCGGGTTCTCCACCAAACCAATCAGGCATTCTTCGGCACCGCTTATCGCCGCCATAAGCGGGTCTTCCTCGCCACGTATGCCGTTCACGAGAGGACGCAGAACGACGGCTTGCACACCCACATTATAATAGGGGTCCCAAACGGGGCTCTCGAATTGAAGCCAAACCGGCCAGCCACAACAGTCCCGGACTTCATCGTTCGGGCCTGGTGCAGCGCAGCTTCGAACTATCGCCGACCAGATGGCCAGAAGTGGGTGGCCATCTGGAATCTCGCCGGCGCATTCGACTACGTCCAGAAGGACGTTTTCTCCGCCAACGACATCGACACGGTCGACGTCATGAACTCAAAATTTCCGACCAGCTACGACTGTCCCCCGCTCGCCGGGGGATAACCCATAAATCTCTGAGCAGACGTAAAACTAAGGAAGCCATCGACTTGAGAGGGGTTCGGAGAAGTGTCCGGACCTTGATTTGAGGCCTATGGGGGAACGAGAAGATAGGCAGGAACGAGTCAATGAGAGCGAAGCTGACATTCGAAGAATGTCCCTGAGAGCCCACTAAGTTCGAACGGGAAGGCAGGCTTGGAGTAGGCTTTCGCAAGGATGTCAGGGAGGCTTTTGCGGACAGTGGTTTCGCAAAGGCGGTTCTTGAAATTGGTCGTTCGCACTTTTGGCCGCCCGCCACTTCCGCATGAAATGGCGTCTTGGGCTGATGATCCCGACCTTCACATAACGGTTGAGGCGATTGCGGCTCTCTTCACGGAAGCCCCATCGAAGCAGGATCTCGAAACGTTCATTGCGGGGTTCAGGCCGGGAAGCGTCTCTGGCTTGGTGAACCTTTTCATCGCAATTTACTCGCTGTTCGACGAAGCGCTTCCGGATTTGCGGCATCGCATTCTCGCCCATTTGGCTGGCTTGGTTCTCTCTCTAGATGGGGCCGACAAGGCGCTCTTGGAATCCGCCCTCGCCGATCTCCGAATCCAGAAAGTCGATGTCGAAGCGCTGAGGCATCCCGCAGACTGACTGGACTCGCGGAAAGGGAGTCTGGTCGGAATTACAGCCCGGCCGAATCGTTCTATATTCGTTCCAGCCTAGCAGCTTCATCTTGGAGAAGTCGGATGAGCAAGGACCGGGATAGAATGATTTCGAAGCGTGCTGACGGGACGTGGGCTAACGAGCGGAACGACGCAAACCGGGCTTCCAGCGTCCACAAGACGCAGAAAGAAGCGATCCAGTCAGCCAAACAGATGCTCGTAAATCAGGGTGGCGGAGAGCTGACGGTAAAGGGCCGGGACGGTCTCATTCGCAGCAAGGATACGATTGCCCCTGGCAACGATCCCAATCCCCCGAAGGACAAAGAGCACTGATCGGTAGCGCTTAGGACGGCGACCTGTTTTGTCGTTCCAATGCGAGCAGTCGCTTCAGCGTTCGTAACGTCCGCTTTTGCCCTGTCGGGTAGCTGTCCGAAATCAATCGACAGCTCCGTCGCTGCTCCGATCTTCCTTCAGCGCTAGATCGATCAAGTTTTGTACGCGGGGCGTGACGAACACGTCTTTGGCTTCCATTTTCGCAACGGCTTCCAGATGAGCGATATGAACTTGAGCCTCTGAGAGCACCCGTGCAGCGCTCTTCAAACGCTCGAACCTTTTGACGTAGTCGATCTTGAAATCTGAAATGTCACCGCTTTGGCGGTGCCGCTTCCGGGCCTTCTGGTCTGAAGCATAAACGTCGGTAATTCGCGAATTCACAGCGTAGATTGAGCTGCGGATGATCGCAAAATGGCGGACCAGTTCAGGCCTTAACGCCCGGATGTCCAACTCCCGCATTGCTTGTACCATTTCGGTAGTTTGGTGGCCCCGCAGGCGGAAGAGGACTTGGTCGTGTAGCGCTGCGTCTAGGCGGGCGCTGACCATGTCAATTGCGTTGACCGCCATCTCCCGTGCGGTGAAGGCTAATGCCGATGCGTCGCTCTCTGCGCTGGCCCGTTCGTGGCGCTTATCCGCAACAAAGGTGAGGCCCGTAGCAGCGATTGCCGCAATGGAACCTATCGCTTGAATCCAGGCCGCGAACGTCGATCCAAACACCCCGCCGGGTTCCCGAGCGGCCCCGGCCAGGAGGAACGTCGAGACAAACGCAGCTAGCCAGAGACCGAATTTGACGTTTGCACTCATTGATCGGCCCGCCCCATAGGCCGCTAATCAATGGCCAAGGTCTGAGAGTTGCATCGAAGCGGAAATGTCCGCAACGGCCAGGTTTGCGGAAGTAGCCGAGCAGCTGACGTGAACGGCTCCATGGTGCGTGGAGGCCAACGGTAGCGGGTAGGGGCCGCTCCAGCAGCATGAGGGAAGCAGAACGTCACGCTGCTCAAGGCATCCCGCAGGCTGACAGGACTCGAGGGAAGGGAGCTTGTTCGACGCCCTTCCCAAATGACCGAAGAATGGGCCTATTGGCACATTGGCAGAGTTCGAGGGGCAACCAATGGAAAGTGCACTCCAGGCGCTTGCGAGTTCGATTGTCCTCGCACTCTTTCTCGGAATCTGCTGGGCAATTCATCGAGCGTGGAAGTGGTTCGCCCTCCGCACTTGGGGGACCGATAAGCTTTTCGTTATCTTGTTCCCGCCTTTGAACGACGATCAGGAGGGGCGGTAGCGCCGACGCTGGTGCTCGATGGACATGTCCGTCCATTGCGGTGTCGGGGGCCCGATCAATTTTGGTGTGCCGTGTCATCGCCCCTGTAAGACGCGGGCTAGAAAGCCGACCTCGAATCTGACCCAGCGCCCCCGCCATGCCCTAGTTGGTCAGGTGAGGTATTTAAGCAATTCCTGTGCGATCGGTGTGAGTTTCGGCCGGACACTTGATCCGCCTTCCGCCGATTGATCCAGCCTAGCTTCGGCAAAACCTCGGGATCTGAGATCAGAAATGATGTGCACGAGGCGGCGCTTTTCCGACGCATCAAAGCCCCTAGCTGGGCCATAGTGGTCGCCGAAATCGCTGTCCCATGCTGTGCTAACGATCCCATTCGACGCCATGAGCCCCTTTGATGCCCACACCGGCCAGCGAGCGTGATCCGCGATGAGAGTGAGCGCTTGAGGCGTCAAATTCTCGATTTGAGCGAGCGCAAACTTGTGATCGGCAAAAAGCGCCCGGAAATCGCTGTTTACAATGTAATCGAGAGCACGGGCGAGATGCTTGAGGTGGTCAGCATCAGGCGGATTGTCGTCAACGATGCGGGTAATTTTGCCAAACAAGGCGCTCCCCCACGGACTCGTCACCAGCCCGGCGAGCTTCCGAACTGCTTCCTCCGTTTGGTCTCCCCGGTTGAAGTAGGTGGTCAGCAACATCTCCAGCTTTCTCTGCTTCAGCGCCTCGTCGGTTGCGGAGGCGATGGACAGAATGGCAGTCACCGCTTGGGCACCGGGAAGGAGACCGACGAGGGCATCTACGGCCGCCTTGCCGATCCCCTTGGTCACTTCCGTCGCAACGTCCTCGGGAGTGAGTTCGGTCGCCGCCAAGCGTTCATCAAGGGAACGCCGTGAGGCAGCCGGCCCAAGTGGGGAAAGGCTTCCGGATGTAGGAACGAGCGGCGTGTTGTCTGACATGGCCCAGTTGTCGCAAGTCATTAGGATCGGTCAATGCCAATGCCGGATCTTACGCTCTCGCTGTCGGACAGGGCTTCTGAATTCACGAAAGATCGAGAACCGCCAGCCAGCTCAGGTTCGTGCACCTGAATTTAGACGACACATCAGGTTGCGGACCGTCGATGGGTGCCAGCTAGCCTGCCTTGGCGTCAAAACCCCCCTGGCGTTCAGCGCTGCGGCGACCGAGGCGTAGGACGTAGCGCCTGCTGCCCTGATCTCCGAGAGAAGGGGCACCAACTCCAGCGCTCGAACTTCGGCCTGATCTTGGACGGCTGCGACAGCTGCAAGGTTATTGCCCGCCATGGCCGCATGAGACCAACCTTCTGGGTTTCCAAGCCGGGTGATGCGCCTTCCGGAGCGGGAGCGGTGCTCGCCGTTGGCATTGAGCCTCTGCTTCACCACGGCGAGCGCTTCAGTTGTACGCTTTGACGTAGCCTCCCTCTCCGCCTGAGCGATTACAGCCATAATCCCGATGGTCAGGTCGTTGGCGTCGGGCATGTCGGCCGCCATGAACCGAACGCCGCTGTCCCGCAGAGTGAGAAGAAAGGCGGCATTGCGGGACAGCCGGTCGAGCTTGGCGATCACCAAAATCGCCCCTGTCAGCTTTGCGAGTTGAAGCGCTCTCGCCAGTTCTCGTCGGTCGCTGTTCTTTCCGCTCTCCACTTCGACAAACTCGGCTGCGATCATGAACTGGCGACCCGCAGCGAGGATGGCGACGGCGGAACGTTGCGCTTCCAAGCCCAAGCCGCTCCGGCCCTGCCCCGCTGTGCTTACCCGCAGATAGGAGACGGCCCTCATTTCCGAACCCACGTAACAAACCCCCAAACGAGCGTTAGGGGGGAAGGTCCGAGCGATTGGTGGGCGAGACAACAGGCGAGAGCGTTGGCCTTCGAGCCTCTTCAGTGGACGCCCTTGGCTTTCATAGGAGGTCTAGATGAGCGTTCTCGATAAGCTGGAAGTCGTCCCCGCCATTGACCGGGTTGTGGGGTACGACCCCATTCGAACCCGCCGAAAGAAGCTGGCCGCAGCCCTTCAGGAGCAGATGAACCTGCTCGCTTCGAGTGGCGACGGTTACCGCAGGGTCCGTGTGCAGCGGAAGCGAGACCTTGAAACCGACGAGGTCTTCACGGTCGAACAGCGTCGCCGGGTGGTCCCCTGGTGGCTGGTGGACGAGAAGGGGCAGGTCCGTTTTGCTCTGCGCTATGGATCGGTCACCCTCAAGCTTCGGGGTGATGACGGTGTGATTGTCGTTCCAACGCTCGAAGCTCTTCGCGGGCTGATCCCGTCTCTGATCGAGGAGACCTTGCAAGGAGCGCTGGACCAGCCGCTTGCCGCCGCCGCCGAAGACCTGATGGTTCGGTTCAAACGCCAACCTGCAGCCGGCAAACGGAAGAACTAGCCATCGTCCGTCAATTCGTGGTGCCTGGGGGCTCCGGCCTCTAGGCATCTCATTCGGGATTTAAGAGATGAGTGAAGGCCCCAAGCGATCCGAACTGGGAGGTTCGCCACGGACATACCAAAAGGGCTTTGGCGTATTGGCCTGGGCCACGAAGTACTGCTCCGCGAACGCTCTCGTTCGACGGTTCACTTCATCCACCAGCCCGCCAGACACGTCGAAATAGCCATCTAGCCCGCTCTTGTTGAGCACCATCATGCAGGACGGACTTAGGGGCAGCGAGATTTCGAGTGTCTCGTACATCAGCGCAGGTCCCCGGTGGAGGGGAGGCCTTTGATGTGCAGCGGGGTCGAACCAGACACAAGGATTGTCCGAGGTTATGAATCCTGGTTCGTCGTCAGTGCAGAAAAACGCCACGTCGAAGCTTGCAAGTAGGGGGGCGATGCCCCTGATGTTTCCAAGCAGAGTGGACTGGAGCGGGTATTCGACAATGCGCTCGACCTGTTCAAGCGACATGCTCGGACTCGCAGGGTCCACGGGTCCACGTTCGGCAAACTTCTTTTGCTCAGGCGTCATCCGCTCGTAGCTGGCCTGGAACCGGTTCATAGATTCCAAAACCGTCGACCACTTGTCCTTAATGTCCCCTCTTGCTGCCGGGGTTCTGAAACGCTGCGCCGCTACAAAGGTTAGCAGCGTGGCTCGGCATTCATCTGGCACGTCTAGCCGCTTATCAACGTAGTTCCGGCGTGCCTTCGCGAAGGCTCCTTCGAGCTTGGTCAGCCACCGCTCTATGCCGAGGTCCCGCCCATCAGGCCCGCCCGGTCTCGTATACATCTCGAGTTCGCGGAACAGTTTCACTGGCGGCTTTTTCTTCGGCTCCCCACCCTCAGCAGGAAAGGCCCAGACATAGGGCTTGTGACCCGCCGGGGTTTTGGGGTCGATCCAGGCCTGCAAATAGCTCTGGGCGACGTAGTGCTGTTTTACGTGACCTCTGGCCATTGAATGATTCTCGCAGGCGAGTGTCCTACCGACAAGTTCGGGGAGCAGTCGCAGCAGGGGTTTGCCCAACATCCTAATGCGCTGACGTATGCCGGGTCGGCCGCTTGAAGCTGTGCAGTCGATCCAGATTCATCTCGGCTGTCAGGGAGCTTGCGTAGAAGCGGTCGATCATCTCCACGCTGGTGCGGCAGTTCCGGGCCAGAGTGAGGAGATCGAGGTTCTCGGCATTCAGCAGCCGAAACGTAATGGCCGTGTGGCGCAGCGAATAGAGCGTCCGGGTCTCCCCCTTCGAATTGGTCTTCAGGTCGAGGTGCGTCAGCACCTGCGTGAACTGTCGGCGGACAAGTTCCTGGGCGTAAGCCCGGCATTCTCTGTGGGGCATAAAAACGAAGTCGTCAGGCTTCGGCGGCGTAGGCCGCTTCGACACAAGGCGAAGATAGATTTTCGCAGCCGCTGGCATCGTAATGACGGGGGCGGAATGCCCTTTCGAGGTCGGATAGTCGAGCCGCAGGTACGGCACCCCGTTCTCGTCCTCCAGAAGTTCGACGTGTCGATGGCGTAGCTTGAAGATGTCGCCGGGACGCAGGAACGAGTTCACCAAAAAGGTGACGATGAACCGCATCTCCCATGTCACGGCTTCGCCCCGATAGGAGATCGTCGGCTTACCGGCTTCGATCTGCGCCAGCCCCTTCAGCAGCGCCTCGTATTGGCGTCTTGGGAAAGCCGGCCGGGGAGAGTCACGGTGTTTCGCCCGTGGGACTTTGGGCGCTTGCCGGATCATCCCGCTCTCGTCGGCGAACTTGAGGACCATGCTCACGAACGACATGATCGGGTTGACCGAGCCACTCTTCAGCCCCTTCTCGACAAGCCAAACCTTGAAGTCTCGCAGCTTTCGATTGTCCACTTGGTCGATGCGAGTCTGCCCGAAGAACGGCCGGCAGTAGGCGTTTCGCCGTTGCCGATAGTCCCGTGTCAGCGAGGGCAGGTTCTCGCCCAGCTTCACTCGGCTCTCGGCCTCTTTGATCAGCTCTTCGGCCACATCGAGGAATGTCGGCGACTTCATTGGGCTCCCCATGCGTGACTGGGGGGCCTTACGCGGGCTTTCTGGCTAGGGGCACGGACACCTGGGGCTGTCCCGCAGTAAATGACCGTCACTTCAGTGAGGCCGCCGGGGTGCATTTCCAGGTGTACGGCGATGTTTTTGGCGAACCAGAAGTCGCCGACGCAGTCCAACGGGCCAAGCCGGGCGTCGAAGTTGTCCCGCAGTTCGCTCGCCGCCCGCTGATGATCGTTCACATCGGAAGAGAAACTGACGGTCGCCCTCGCGGCCCCTTTGAAACGTAGCGTCAGATCGTAGTGCAGAGGTGGCCCCTCGAATCGATTTGCGAGCCAGCCTTGCCCAACATGCAGCCCCCGTCGGCGTGGGTTTCGGGACGTTTCGAGCAGCGTGTATCTTTGCGTCCGCTTCGAGAAAAGGAAGTCTAGAAGCGTCCAAAGATCGTATTCTATTTCGTTGTTCACGTATAAAGGTCTCCGGTGTGGAGAACGGATATGGACTATGCCTTTCCGTTTGCCAGCCCGTCGACGAAGTTATTCGAGTGAAATTTTATGAATACTAATGTCCAAGAGGCGTCGAGAGTAGACTTTAATTATTTCAGCCACATACTGACGTTGTATTTTGACAACACGCACCCGCCATCGACGTGAAGCCATAAATATGGTCGCAGCAGCAGAAGGACAGCGCCGTGGCCCACGACCTCAACATTGATAAGCAGCCCGCTTCACCGCAGCCGAACACAAACGATCCGGCCCTAGGAAAGAGCCGGATCATGTCGTTCAGAGAATTCTTGGCGGTCAGCGGCACCTATTCGGGCAAGACATACGCTGGCCAGACTTCGTCGCCTTCCTAGTTGGCGATCATGGCCTCAAGCTCGATGAGGCGCTTTGTGGTGGCGTGTAGATAGCACTGGGTGCTGTCGATAACGCCAACAGAGCCATTCACTTCGGACACGCAGGACTGGTCTCGCTCCTTAATCCAGGCTCGTTCTAGGTTGCGGAGTTCAGCTTGGGCAGCCGGATCGCGGACCGCCAATGCCTGGGCATAGACTTCGTTGAGTCGCTTTTCTTGCACCGTTATTTCGGGCTGATAGCACTCCAACAGATCGCCGTTCATTTCCTCGTTCTCGGCTCTCCACCTCGCCATGCAAGCGTTGTAAGTCTGCGAATAGCGCTTCTCGACCGGGTCCGTTGATTCCGGCTCCGGCTCTGGCTCGGCGACAGCCGCCGGCGCTTCCTCAAGTGGCGCTGACGCCTCGAGCAAGGTCCGAGCAATCTTGATGACTGCGCTGGATAGCGGATCCACGTTCGACAGGGCGACTATCGAATCCGAGCGGTCGGCCGCCGGCTGTACGGTGTAAGAAATAGATACGTGGCCGTCATTGACCCGCAGCAAATCAGCCGAGGCAGCTGGCAACGCCCTATTGCCACCCATTGCCTGGACAAATAAGGCAGCGTCGCCGCCTGGATCTAGGGCCTGCATCGTCGCTTCATTCGCTGAAAGACGCATAAGCGCTTCCTGCTGCTCGGGCGTCGCTTTGATGCTCAGCTCGGCATTGCAGCCAACCTTTTTCGTTGGCGTGTCAACGGACGCCACCGTGATCAAGTTGAGCTGCAGCATCGAGGACAAAGCAGGGTCGTCGAGGTTTAGAGCAGGTGTCGACTCCCCCCAAAGCTTGATCGCCTGATCAATGATGATGCGCTTAACGGTGTCTTGCGTTTCCTTCGCCGAGCACGCTTTCTCCGGTGAGGGGGCGCAGCTAGCTATTGCGAAGACGGCCAACGAAGTTGCGACCACCATTGTCAATCGAAGCGTGGCCACCATCGAACACCCCACTGCCGGCTAAGCCGTTTTAAAGCTCTGCTGTTTCCCAGGCCGACACTCGCCTGCAAGCAAGTGAAGCTCAAGCGCGTATTTTAATACGTCGCACCAAAACACGCGGGCGGTGTCCAACCTTGGAATGGACATCCGTGAGATCTTCGGCGGAAACTTGCGTCGCTATCGCCAGAAAGCTGGCGTTAGCCAACAGGCCCTCTCCGTGCTGATGGGCGTCGATAGGGCGCACATCAGCAGCATGGAAAGAGGGAAGCAGAACGTCACCCTGCTCACCCTCTGGCATGCTGCGCAGGCGGTTGGTGTGAACCCAGCCGCCCTCCTTGAAAGTCCATCAAACCCTTCGGATCCTGATTGACGCACGATTGCCGGACCACATCGCTTGTGGGCTAAGGTCGGCGCTTGCTAGGTTCCGGCAATGGCCCGCAAAGCGCTAAGTGAAGAAGTGGTCACCGACGTCCTCCTCAAGTCCAGGAGGAGGTGCTGTATTTGTTTTGGCTTGAATCGAGACATGGGCCTGAAGGCCGGACAAATAGCCCACCTCGATCAGAATCGCTCGAACAACAGCGGCGGAAATCTGGCATTCCTTTGCTTGGCTCACCACGACGAGTACGACAGTTCGACAAGCCAGCGCAAAGGCCTCACCCAGAGCGAGGTAAAGGCGTTTCGATCCGAGCTTTACGACCGCCTCAGCGAATATCTCCAAATGCCAGTCCACTTCGGAGAGCTAACACTCCCGCCCAAGGACCCCTATGCGGGGGTTTGGATTCGACTTGGCGGTTCGACCGACAGCGCCGAGATTACCCTGACCCCGATTGGCGACAATCTGGAAGGAGCAGCCCGCTACGCTGTCAGCGGCTTCGCACTTTGGGGGACCCATCGGGAATCGGGACCGAACCTTGGGGAGTTCTCTTTCGTCGGGGACCTATACGATGATCGCATTGTCCATCATGAATTCCGCTTCGATAGCGAGACCTACTCGATCACACTTAGCTTTGACGGCGGTGTGCTGGCGGTCGAAGAGCAAAACTGGCTCACCCGTTACGGCATGAATGTGCATTTCGACGGCCAGTACCGGCGAGCTCGATAGTCCGCGAGGGATAGGCGGCGCACCTATGGGATCTAGCCGCCGTCAGTGCTTTTCGAGCGATCCTAAGCTTGAGCCATAGGTGATCTTCAGCTTCAGGGGATTCTCGACCGAACAATCTCCTTGCATCTCCACCAGAACACCCCGCCCGCACCATGTCTGGCCTCTTTTCGCCCATTGGGACCGGCTCAGCAGGGTGTCGAAAGCGCCCGTTAGGTCGTCGTAATGGGCGAGCTGTTCGAGGTCGCTGCCGATGATCGTGGTCTCGGATCGAGCCCCCCGATGATCGATGTCGAACCGCTGCACGCATTCGACGCCGCCCAACGTGGTCAAAAACGTTCGGTGACAGGGGCCGTGATCGATGACCTCAGTGAGCGTTCCATCACGTTTAAGCATCCCGAACGCCAGATCAAGAACGTCAGGGGTTATGGCGGCGAGATTAGGATCTAGAATCCCGCCCATGAAGTGGTTGATCCTGTCAGTTGATCGTTCGTCAAATGCCATACTCGGCTCCTCGCTCTTGAGAAGCTTATCTTTGGCGACTCCATTCGTATCGCAAGTCCACGATCAGAAGTTTTCTTCAGCCCAGATGTCTCGACCTAATGTCCAGCATCTAGCTTAGCCAACAGGTCTGATAACTTACTGCTTCTGCTCTATAATTTTTCGAATATGAAGCCGCCGTATGAGGGCAGACCGCCCAGAAATATTTCGCGACTGAATGCGTGAGCGAAAAATGACCCGGCGAGGCCTCTTGGTTTCGACCCACAGCCGTGCGCCGTCGACTGTTGTTCAAGGTGCGACTTTCCGATCGACGCCATATCGAGAAACAGGGCCTTGTGGGCGGCTAGATCGCGGACGGGTCGAACGACGTGAACGGAGTGTACGACTGGATGACGAGGCCAGTGACCTTCTTCAGGGCCGTGGCCCCCTTGGCGTCCTTCTCGACCTCGGCACCGATGGCTGCCCGAATCCGATAGCCGATTTCACGGTTGATGGGCCCTTTGCGAGGGTTGCCGTTCTTAAAGATGTCGTCCTGGACGTAGAGGCGATACTGCGCCGCCCATTCCGGGTCAGCCGCAGAGGCTTCGAAGACGTCGGCCGTCAGGGCCGGGCTGAACTTGCCCGCTCGACAGAGCGCCTTGGCCCGCTCCACCGAAGCCGCCACCAGCCACTTGTACGCTTTGATCTGCTGCGTCGTCGCTTCGTCCAGCGTCCCATCCTTGATGACCCGCTCGACGATCAGCTCCTGGATCAGCTCGTTCGGCTCCAATCCCAGCCGCTCGGCGGACGCCGTCAGGGCGCTATAGACGCCATCAGGCAAGGTCAGAGTATGCTTCGAGACTTTCTCGGCTAGAGGCTTGATCGTCATATCCGCTCTGCATCTTATCGACACCGGATATATAGATGTCTTCACATCTCTTTACAAGCTTCTCCACATAAATTTAGAGACGGACGTTCTCTCGCATGGCTAATCGTTTGATTCGCAACGAGAAAGATTTTGGAAAAAGATTTCGAGAGCAGGCCTGGCCTGTGATGCCTCCCAACATGGGAGGTGGTGCCGCTTAGGTGACTCGAACACCTGACCCCATCATTACGAATGATGTGCTCTACCAGCTGAGCTAAAGCGGCCCACAGCGCGTTGGAGACAAGGCCCCGGCGCGAGGAGGCGCCTATTTAGCGGCGCGCGGGCCGCTTGCCAAGCGTCTACGTGAGACTGTGTTGCGACGCGGCGCCGGACCCTCGCCGGAAGGCTCGGAAAGCGGCGTGACGTCGAAGACGCCGGGATCGTCCGGGATCGGCATCAGAGGACCACCGACCTCGGCCGCGCGGACAAAAGGCGTCGATTCCACATAGGCCGAAGGCAGTTCGGGCAGGTCGCTCATGGTCCGTTCACGGCGTTCGTGGCGCGGATGGATCAACTCGCCCGTCTCGGCGAAGCTGACGGCCAGACGGGCCCAGTCCTCACGGCCATAGGCGAAGGCGCGACCTTCAGGGTCGAGATCGGACCAGTCCGGCTCCTGCGGCGCAGCGCGCCCCCGGGCAATCCAGGCCCGCGCCTCGTCGGCCTCACCATTGGCGAAGGCGACGCGGGCCATCAGGCCGGCGAAGCGCGCCGTCGGGGCTTCGTCATCGAGCAGACGGGCTGCGGCGCGAGCGGCGATGGGATCGCCGCCCACCAGGCCGCTCTCGACCCGCAGGATGCGGCTCTCACGGGCTTCGGGCTTCGTCGCAGCAAGAGCGGCCAGACGCCCGGCCCGGACCTTGGGCGTCTCGCTGGTCTTCAGGTCGCGATAGGCGAGCCAAAGGGCGGGATGCGGCGCGCTCTTCCAGGCCGTTTCGATCAGTTGCCCGGCCTTGGCGACCTTGCCATCGGCGGTCAGAAGGCGTGCCGCCATCACTGCGCCGGGTGCGAAGTCAGGCTTGAGCTTGACGGCCTGGAGCGCGAAATCGAGCGCCTGGCTCCGCTTGCGCGGATCGTCAGAGCCTTCGAGGCTGGCGGCCGAGGCGGCCAGAAGGGCGGCGCGCGCGCGCTCGGCGACAACGGGCGGCACGATCTTGCGGTCCAGGGCGGCCTGGGCCAGATCGAGCGCCGACGCCCAGTCGCCCGCCTCGAGCCGGGATTCCAGCAGAGCCCGCCAGGCCCAGCGCGCGGTGCGGGCCAGGCCGAAAGCGGTTTCAGCGTGGCGCACGGCGGTCAGCCTGTCGCCCTCGGCCAGGGCGGTCTGCATCAGGCCGCGCAGGCCGGCCAGCCGCATCTCCGGAAAGCCCAGCATGGCGTTATAGGCGGCCTTGGCGGCCACGTGGTCACCGGCGGCCTCGGCCGCCTGGGCGGCCAGTACGCGAACCAGGGCGGGCGTGTCCTCGGCGAGGTCCGCCGCCTTCTGCGCCAGCCTCCGGGCCTCGGAGCCGTCGCCTGCGGCCACGGCGAGGAAGCCGCGCGACAGGGCCTCGACGCCCTGCTGACGCTTGCTTTCGGCGCGGGCGCGCGACGCGCGACGCGGGGCCTCGACCACCCAGATCAGGCCGCGCCACAGAATGGTGGCCAGCAGCGCGGAAAACAGGGTGAGGAGCGCGGCGGCGGCGGCGGTCATCTCGACCCGCCAGCCCATCCAGTCGAGATGGGCGCGGCCGGGTTCACCCATCAGGGCCAGACTCGCGACGGCGACCGCCGCCACCAGGAACAGGATGAAGGACGCGCGGATCATGGCGCGGCCCGCGAAACCTGGGCCAGGGCGGCCAGGGCGTCGGCGCGGATTACCGCCACGTGGCGATCGACCTCGACGCGGCGCTCGGCCGAAGCCAGCCAGGGGGCCAGGACCAGGAGCGCCGGATCGGGAAGCGCGTCCAGCGTCCGGATCGCGCTCTCGACATCACCCTCATTCAGCAGCCGCTGGGCGCGCGCCAGCTTGGCGTCGGGCGTCGTTCCGCCCGTCGAACTGACCTGACGGATCGAGACGATGCCGGCCAGGGCGTAGCGGATTCGCGCCAGCAGGCCGGCGTCCTGGCCCGGATCACGGGCGGCGGTCGCGGCGCGGCCGGCCAGGGTTTCGAATTCGGCGGCGAGACCGGCCCGGGTCGGGGCGCCCGTCTGGGCCAGGCGCGACAGGGCCCGCAGGTCGGGCGACATCGGCAACACTCGTCCAAGACTGGCCAGTTCCTGGTCGAACGGGCCCGAGGTCTGGGCCGCGTCCGCCAGGGAGGCGGCGGCCAGCGAAGCCGCGGCGGCGTCCAGGACGCCCTTCTGGCCGGCCTCCAGGGCGGCAAGGCGGGCCTCGAGGCGCTCGATCTCTACGACGGAGCCGGCCAGGGTCGGCGCGGCGGCCTCGACCGGAAGCGGCGAGCCGACCGGCAAGCGCGCGGACGGCGGCGTCGCGCTGGGCGTGGCCTGGATCTGGCTGTCGCTGGAACCCTTCACGGGAAACCAGGTCGGCCCGTAGCGGGTGACCAAGGCGCCCAGGATCACGCAGGACACGCATAGGGCGATCATCGCCCAGAAGCCTGCGCCCAGCAGCGGGCGGCGGCGGGCGTACAGCGCGGGATCGCTGGGCGTGACGATTTCAGCGGGATCTGGAGCGGCGTTCATATCCCATTCGTGCCCCACGCCGCACCGCCGCGCAATGTGCAGCTATCGCCCAAGCAGATCGAGCAGGTCAGATTCATGGGGTCGAGGCGCAAAGGCCACAGAGCCGATGCGGCCCAGGCGGTGCGCCGCCAGGAGCGGTTCCGCCACGGCCGGCGACAGACACAGGGCCGCAAGCGCCGGCGCCGGCGCTTGGTCGAGAAGAGCGGCCAGCCCTCGCGCGGCGCGGGGAGACTGCAGCAGCACGGCCTCGAGCCCGGCCAATTGCCCCAGGGTCCCCGGCCCAGGCGGGCGGTCGATCGCGGCATAGACAGCCAGGGTCCGCGCCGCGACCCCCGCACGGGCCAACATCGACGGCAGGTCGGCGGCGGGCTCGCGGGCGCCGACCGCCAGAACAGTCCCTGGGCAGGTTCGTGCGATCAGCGCGGCCAGCGCCTCGACATCGCCGTCGGCGCTGAAAGACTCGGAAAATCCCGCCGCCCGGGCCGCGCGGGCCGTCGCATCGCCCACGGCGAACACCTGAAGGTCGCGCGCGGTTGTCAGGCGCGCGAAAGCCTCGACGCCGTTGGCGCTGGTGAAGGCGAGCGCCCCTATCCCGGCCAGGTCGACCACCGGCGCGAGAAACCGGATCTCCAGCAGGGGATCGACGAGCGCCTTAAAGCCCAGGGCCTCAACGCGGCGGGCGGTCGCCTCGGCGCCGGGGCGGGCGCGGGTAATCCAGACCGTGCCGCCCTTGCGCATCGGCTAGTCCGGCAGGATCAGGGCGTCGCCGCCCTCGGCCCGCACGGCCGCGCCCAGAGACAGGCCCAGCTGCCGAGCGGCCGCGATATCGTCGGACCCATCAAGCGTGACCTCGCCCTCGCGCCTGAACCGCTGCACGCCGTCGGGGGTCAGGGCCTCGACGATCATCGACAAGCGCTGGCCGTCGAGGATGGCGTAGGCGCCGATGGCGGTGCGGCACGAACCTTCCAGCGCGTAGAGCGCGCCGCGCTCGGCGGCGACGCAGATCGTGGTGGGACGGCAGCGGACGGCGTCGAGCCAGCCGGCGTTCACATCTTCAAGGCGCGTCTCGATGACCAGGGCGCCCTGGCCCGGCGCCGGCGGACAGGCGATCGGGTCGAGCCAGCTCTTCGGCAGGTGACCCAGGCCAAGACGGTTCAGGCCCGACTGCGCCAGCAGGATGGCGTCGGCCTCGCCGCGTTCCAGCTTGGCCAGGCGGGTGTCGACATTGCCGCGCAGCATGACGATCTCAAGGTCCGGGCGCACATGCAGGGCCTGAGCCTGACGACGCAAGGACGCCGTGCCCAGGCGCGCGCCGTGGGGCAGGTCTTCCAGACGATCGCAGATATTGCTGATAAAGGCGTCGCGGGGATCCTCGCGCTCGGGCGTGGCGGCCAGGATCAGGCCCGGCGGCAGTTCGGCCGGCATGTCCTTCAGCGAGTGGATGGCGCAGTCGATGCGGCCGTCCAGCAGGGCTTCCTCGATTTCCTTGGTGAACAGGCCCTTGCCGCCGATCTCCATCAGGCGGCGATCCTGGATGCGGTCGCCGGTGGTGACGATCGGGATCAGGGGCGCATAGGCCTCTTCCTCGCCGGGCGATCCGCCGAGCGCAGCGGCGATCCGCGCCTGCATGAGACCGGACTGAGCCAGGGACAGCTTGGAGCCACGGGCGCCAATACGGATGGGAGGTTGCCGGGACACGGTCTGAACGTTACCTGCGGAGACAAGATTGAAGCCATCGCTGCTACAGGAGCGGCGGGAACCCCGCAACCGAATGCCAAATTCCACGACCCTCGGCCTGACCATCCTTGGCCTGGAGACCAGCTGTGACGAGACTGCGGCCTCGGTCGTGCGCCGTGAGGGTGACGGAATGGTCACGGTGCTGTCCTCGATCATCGGCACCCAGTTCGAGCAACACGCCCCGTTCGGCGGGGTGGTGCCGGAAATCGCCGCCCGCGCCCATGTCGAGGCCATCGACGCCATCGCCGCCGAGGCCATGCGCGCGGCGGGCATCGGCTTCGACCAGATCGACGGCGTCGCCGCCACGGCCGGCCCAGGCCTGGTGGGCGGGGTGATGGTCGGGCTGGCGTTCGGCAAGGCCGTGGCCCTGGCCCGCAACATTCCCCTGGTGGCGGTCAATCATCTGGAAGGCCATGCGGTTTCGGCCCGGCTGGGGGCCGACATTCCCTATCCCTTCCTGCTGCTGCTGGTTTCCGGCGGCCACTGCCAGTTGCTGGAAGTGGCCGGGGTCGGGGCCTGCACCCGCCTGGGCACCACCATCGATGATGCGGCCGGCGAGGCTTTCGACAAGATCGCCAAGTCCCTGGGCCTGCCCTATCCGGGCGGGCCGGCGCTGGAAAAGCTCGCCGCCACCGGCGACGGCTCCAAGTTCGAGCTGCCGCGCGCCCTGTTGGGCCGCAAGGATTGCGACTTCTCGTTCTCGGGCCTGAAGACCGCTGCGGCGCGGCAGGCCGAAAAAATCACGGGCGAGCAATCGCGCGCCGATCTGGCCGCCGCCGTGCAGGCCGCCATCGCCCGCCAGCTGTCGGAACGCACCGACCGGGCGATGAAGCTCTACAAAGCGAGCCACCCCGATCAACCGCTGCGCTTCGTGGTGGCCGGCGGCGTCGCGGCCAATGGCGCGGTCAAGGCGGCGCTCCGCAGGAACTGCGACGACAACGGCTATTCGTTCGACGCCCCGCCGCTGGTCTATTGCACCGACAACGCCGCGATGATCGCCCTGGCCGGCGCAGAGCGGCTGGCTTTGGGGATTTCAGACGATCTCGACGCCGTCGCCCGGCCGCGTTGGCCGCTGGACGAGGCGGCGGCGTTATCCAATCCGAGCAACAGTTTCGGTCGCAAGGGAGCCAAGGCATGACGACCTTTCAGCACGCGGGCGTCATCGGCGCCGGAGCCTGGGGCACGGCCCTGGCCCAGGTCTGCGCCCGGGCTGGTCTGCGGGTCACCCTGCAGGCCCGCGAGACAGAGGTGGTCGAGAGCATCGCCGCCAAACGCGAGAACACACTATTCCTGCCCGGCGTCGTGCTGGAGCCCGAGATCGCAGCCGTTTCCGACATGGCCGGCCTGGCGTCGTGCGACCTGATCCTGGCCGTGGCCCCGGCCCAGCACCTGCGCTCGGCGCTCAAGGCCCTGGCCCCGCACCTGCGCTCGGGCGTGCCGGTGGTGCTGTGCGCCAAGGGCGTCGAGCAGGGTACGCTGAAACTGATGACCGAGGTCGCCGCCGAGGCCCTGCCCGGCGCGCCTCTGGCCGTGCTGTCGGGCCCCAGCTTCGCCGGCGAGGTGGCCCGCAACCTGCCGACCGCCGTCACCCTGGCCTGCGAGGACGAGGCGCTGGGCCGCGCCATCGCCGAGGCCATCGCCACCCCCACATTCCGCCCCTATATCGCCGCCGACATGATCGGGGCCGAGGCCGGCGGGGCGGTCAAGAACGTGCTGGCCATCGCCTGCGGCATCGTCGAGGGCAAGGGCCTGGGCCGCAGCGCCCACGCCGCCCTGATCACCCGGGGCTTCGCCGAACTAACCCGCCTGGCCATGGCCCTGGGGGCCAAGGCCGAGACCGTGGCCGGCCTGTGCGGCCTGGGCGACCTGGTCCTGACCTGCTCCAGCCCACAATCGCGCAACATGAGCGTCGGCCTGGCCCTGGGTGGCGGCATGACCCTGGCCGAGGCCCTGGCCGGCAAGCTGTCGGTGGCGGAGGGCGTCGCCTCGGCCCCGGCCGTCCGCGACCTTGCTGCGCGCCTGGGGGTCGAGATGCCGATCTGCCAGGCCGTCGCCGCCATCCTGGCGGGCGAGGCGCAGGTCGACGCCGCCATCGCGGGGTTGCTGTCGCGCCCGCTGAAATCCGAAGCTTGAACGCCGCTACATATAAGGAGCGCCCGATGCCCCTCTTCGCCATCACCTGCAAGGACAAGCCCGGCGCGCTCGAGACGCGTCTGGCCACCCGCCCCGTCCATCTCGACTATCTGAAAGCCTCGACCGGGCTGAAGCTGGCCGGCGCCCTGCTGGGCGAGGACGGCAATCCGATCGGCTCCCTGCTGATCGTCGAGGCCGACGACCTGGCCGCCGCCCAGGCCCAGGCTGACAACGACCCCTTTACCGCCGCCGGCGTGTTCGAGAGCGTCGAGGTCCGCCCCTGGCGCCTGGCGATCGGCGAGCTCTAGCGTCCGCTCGTGCGATCCGACCCCGACAATCCTGCCCGCCCGGCTCCCGGGACGGTGCTCTGCGCGCTGGACGAGATCCCCTCGCCCGGCGCCAAGGGGTTTCGCTTCCGCCAGGACGAGGCCCTGTTCGCAGGCTTCGTGGTGCGACAGGGCGAGGCCGTGTTCGGCTATGTCGACAGCTGCCCGCATGCCGGCTGGCCCATGGCGGGCTTCGCCGGGCGATATCTGACCCGCGACAACGACCTGATCCTGTGCGGCGGCCACGCGGCCCTGTTCCGCATCGAGGACGGCGTCTGCCTGGCCGGTCCCTGCCCGGGCCAGACCCTGACGCCTTGGCCGGTGCGGATCCAGGCGGGCGAGGTGCATACTACCTGACCGCGCGACGTTTTGTCGCCGCGCCGCCACGGTAGAGTTAAGACCCGTTAGACATGTCGTCGCCATGATCTGCCCCTGCGGAAGCGATTTCTGACGGGAGAGACGGTCACATGGCGTCACTGGGCCAGAAGATCATCGGGGCGTGCGGCGGCGCGGCCCTCCTCTGCGCGGCGACAGCGGGCACCGGACTTTGGGTGGCGTTCAGCCTCGACAAGGCCCTCGAACGCGCCTCGACGTCGTCTCGCATCCTGCGCCTGCACATGCACGCCGACATGATGCACGACGCCCTGCGCGGCGATGTCGGCGGGGCCATCATGTCCAGCGACCCAGCCCTGGGGTTCGACATCAAGGCCGTTCGCGCCGACCTCGCCGAGCACGTCGCGGCCTTCGAAGAGGATATCAAGGCCGCAGAACAGCTTGCGCATGATCCGGCGATCGAGGCCGCCCTGAAGGACGTCGAGCCCCCACTGGGCGCCTATATCGCCGCCGCCTCGGGCCTGATCGCCGTAGCCGATACCGATCCAGCCGCCGCCCGCAGCCTGCTGCCGGACTTCAACAACCAGTTCGCGATCCTCGAAGACAAGATGGAGCAGGCCTCCGGGAAGATTGAGGCGGCCGCCACCCGCGATGCCGAAGCGGCCCGAAGCCTGGGCGTCTTGGGCCAGATCGTGATGGGGGCCCTGCTGCTGTCCGCCGCCGCCCTGGCCGTGGGCCTGATCCTGGCCGCCCAAAGGGTCCTTATCGCGCCTCTGTCCGAGATCACCCGCTGCCTGCGGCGACTGGCGGTCGGCGACTTCTCGGCCGCCCTGCCCAAGCTGGGGCGCAAGGACGAGATCGGCGAGATGGCCTCCGCCGTCCACGCCTTCCGCGACGCCGTCGAGGCGTGTCAGAAGGAGCTCAAAGCCACCGATGTCCGCGAGGCCTTGGAAGCCGAACGCCGCGCCGCCGAGACTCGCCGCGCCTCTGAAGATGCGGCCCAGAACGCCGTGGTCGGCAACCTGGGCGATGCCCTGCGCCACCTGTCGAACGGCGACCTGTCGCACCGCATCGATCAGCAATTCCCCGAAGGCTATGAGCGCCTGCGCATCGACTACAACGCTGCTGTCGACAAGTTGTCGGGCGTGATCGCCGCTTCGCTGGAAGGCGTTTCACTGATCCATGGCGGCGCCGCCGAGATCACCGAGGCCGCTGACGACCTGTCGCGCCGCACCGAGCATCAAGCCGCCAGCCTCGAGGAGGCCGCCGCCGCCCTTGACGAAATCACCAGCACGGTGCGCCAGACCGCCGAAGGGGCCAATCGCGTCCGCAAGGTTGTCGAAGCGGCCCGCACTGCCGCCGGCAACAGCGGCGCCGTCGTGGACCAGGCGGTCGGCGCCATGGGCGCGATTGAAAAGTCTTCCAGCCAGATCGGCCAGATCATCGGTGTGATCGACGAGATCGCCTTCCAGACCAATCTTCTGGCCCTGAACGCCGGGGTCGAGGCCGCCCGGGCCGGCGAGGCCGGTCGCGGCTTCGCCGTCGTCGCCCAGGAAGTCCGGGCCCTGGCCCAGCGCTCGGCCGACGCCGCCAAGCAGATCAAGACCCTGATCGCCACCAGTGCGGCCGAGGTCGGCCAGGGGGTCGAATATGTCGGCAAGGCGGGCGAGGCCCTGCGCGCCATTGCCGACGAGGTCGACCAGATCGACGCCCTGGTCGGCGCCATGGCGGCCTCTGCCCAGGAACAGGCCCGCGGCCTGGCCGAGGTCAATACGACCATGAACCAGATGGATCAGGTCACCCAGCAGAACGCGGCCATGGTCGAGGAGACCACCGCCGCCAGCCACGCTCTGGCTCAGGAAGCCACACGTCTGGCCGAGCGCATGGGTGAATTGCGGATCGCCGATGGCCGGGTCGCCCAGCGGCGGGCGGCTTAAACCTCGTTCAAGGCAAACAAGACTTGTGTGCTTTTAGGCTGGAGCCTTCTCCGCCGAAAAGGCCGCCAGATCCTCGATCAGAGACTTGGCCGCCATCGCCACCAGTTCGCCGCCCTTTTCCGGCGTGGCCAGGGCCGGGTCCGAGCCCATGCGGCCGTCGGGATAGCGGGCGCGGAAGTCCAGGGCCTCGCGGATCGGGCCGGTGGGCGCGATCTTGGGCTCATAGGCCGTGGTCTTGATAGTTTCCGGATAGGCCCACTGGGTCACCGCGATCTCGGACGGCGTCGCATGGCTGCCATGACCCACCGGGAATTGCCGGTTGGCCAGGGCGTTGACGCCGGCCAGGTCCCACCAGTTCTTCAGCTTCAGGGCGAACGGCGCCCGCGCGCCGCGGAAGCTGTAGTCGGCATAGATCTCGGAGAACGCCGCCTCGATCGAGGCGACATTGCCGCCGTGGCCGTTGAGGAAATAGATCCGCTCAAAGCCGTGCGCGCCCAGCGACCGCACCCAGTCGCCGATCGCGGCGATGAAGGTCGAGGGGCGCAGGAAGATGGTGCCCGGAAACGCCAGGTGATGCTGGGCCATGCCGATATTGAAGGTCGGGGCCACAAGCACGGTGTCGGACTGCTTCTGGGCCTCGTGCGAGATGATCTCCGGGCAAAGCCAGTCGGTGCCCAGAAGGCCCGTGGGGCCGTGCTGCTCGTTGGAGCCGATCGGCACGACCACGGTTTTCGACGTCTTCAGGAAGGTCTCGATCTCGGACCAGGTCGACAGGGCGAGCAGCATGAGAACCTCCGCAATGAACAGGCCTTCGGCATAGCGCGGCCCAATCGTGCAAGAAACCGCAAAGGTATTCTTGCGCCCCGGGACGGGCCGCGCATAACTCCCGCCCAACAAGACCAAGGGAGTAGATGGCGTGAGCGACGGACAGGTTTTCCCGGTTCCAGAGGCCCTGGCGCAGCAGGCGCATATCGACGCCGCCGCCTATGAAGCCGCCCTCGCCCGCGTCGAGGCCGATCCGGAAGGCTATTGGCGCGACATCGCCGAGCGACTGGACTGGATCAAGGCGCCCACCCAGATCAAGGACGTGTCGTTCAACAAGGACGACTTCCGCATCCGCTGGTACGCCGACGGGGTGCTGAACGTCAGCGCCAACTGCATCGACCGCCACCTGCCGCACAAGAAGGACGAGGTCGCCCTGATCTTCGAAGGCGACGAGCCGGGAACCTCCGACACCCTGACCTATGGCCAGCTGCATGAGGAGGTTTGCCGCATGGCCAACGTCCTCAAGGTGCAGGGGGTCCAGAAGGGCGACCGGGTGACGATCTATCTGCCGATGATCCCGATCGCGGCCGTGGCCATGCTGGCCTGCGCCCGCATCGGCGCCGTGCATTCGGTGGTGTTCGGCGGCTTTTCGCCTGACAGCATCGCCGGCCGCATCCAGGACTGCGCCTCGCACTTCGTGATCACCGCCGACGAGGGCAAGCGCGGCGGCAAGCGCGTGCCGCTGAAGGCCAATATCGACGAGGCGCTGAAGAGCTGCCCGTGGGTCGGCAAGGTGCTGATGGTCCGCTGGACCGGCGCCGACGTGCCGCTGGTCAAGAACCGCGACATCGTCTGGCAGGACGTGCGCGAGGCGGTCTCGGCCGAGTGCGCGCCCGAGCCGATGAACGCCGAGGATCCGCTGTTCATCCTCTACACGTCCGGCTCGACCGGAAAGCCCAAGGGCGTGCTGCACACCACCGGCGGCTATCTGGCCTGGGCGTCGTGGACCTTCTGGGCGGTGTTTGACTACAAACCGGGCGAAGTCTTCTGGTGCACCGCCGACGTCGGCTGGGTGACCGGCCACAGCTATGTGGTCTACGGCCCGCTGGCCAATGGCGGGACCAGTCTGATCTTCGAGGGCGTGCCCAACTATCCCACCCCCAGCCGGTTCTGGGAGGTGATCGACAAGCACAAGGTCGAGATCTTCTATACCGCCCCCACCGCCCTGCGCGCCCTGATGCGCGAGGGCGACGAGCACGTCACCAAGAACGATCTTTCGTCGCTGCGCCTGCTGGGCAGTGTCGGCGAGCCGATCAATCCGGAGGTCTGGCTCTGGTACCACCGCGTGGTCGGCAAGGCGAAACTGCCGATCGTCGACACCTGGTGGCAGACCGAGACCGGCGGCATGCTGATCACGCCACTGCCCGGCGCGACGGCCCTGAAGCCCGGCTCGGCCTCCAGGCCCCTGCCCGGCGTCAAGCCGCAGCTGGTCGACGCTGAAGGCGCGGTTCTGGACGGCGCGACCGAAGGCAACCTGGTGATCACCGACAGCTGGCCGGGCATGATGCGCACGGTCTATGGCGACCACGGCCGGTTCTTCGAGACCTATTTCAGCACCTATCCCGGCAAGTACTTCACCGGCGACGGCTGCCGCCGCGACGCCGACGGCTATTACTGGATCACCGGCCGGGTCGATGACGTGATCAATGTCTCGGGCCACCGCCTGGGCACAGCCGAGATCGAGAGCGCGCTCGTCGCCCACGAGACCGTCGCCGAGGCCGCCGTGGTCGGGTGCCCGCACGACATCAAAGGTCAGGGCGTCTATGCCTATGTGACCCTGAACGCAGACGTCACCCCGACCGATGATCTGCGCAAGGCGCTGGTGCTGTGGGTCCGCCACGAGATCGGCCCGTTCGCTGCGCCGGACGTCATCCAGTGGGCCCCAGGGCTTCCCAAGACCCGGTCGGGCAAGATCATGCGCCGCATTCTGCGCAAGATCGCCGAGAACGACCTCACCAGCCTGGGTGACACCTCGACCCTGGCCGATCCGTCGGTCGTCGATGATCTGGTGAAAAATCGCGCCGGCGCGTGACGGCGAGGCCATCGGCGCGTTAGCGTCAGGATGATGAGCCGGCGACTTTCCCTTGCCCTGATGTTTCTGGCCAGCCCGGCTCTGGCCGACGGCGCCTGGACGGACCGCCTGCGGGCGGGCGAGATCCCCATCGAGGCCCATGCCGACGCCAGGGGACGCGGCGGCATGGTGAGGGCGGCCATCGATATTCCCGCCCCCGTGGCCGTGGTCTGGCGCACGATCCTCGACTGCGATCGTGCGGCCCGCATGACCCCGGGGGTCAAGCGCTGCCGGGTGCTGTCGCGCGCAGTGGACGGCCGCTCGGAACGGCGCGAGCATCTGGTCAAGTGGGGCTTCTTCCTGCCGACCCTGCGCTCGACCTCGCGCGTCGACCTGGACCCAGAGCGCAGCATCCGCTTCACCTGCATCGGCGGCGACATCCGCGCGTGCGAGGGGTCCTGGACGCTGGAGCCGATCAAGTCCGGGACCGCCACCCGCGTGACCTACGAGATGTGGGCGGCGGCGCCCTTCGCCCTGCCGGCGCCCATGCTCAGCGGCCTGATGCGCCGCGACGTCCCCGACGCCCTGAGGGCCTTGCGCCGGGAATGCCAGGAGGCCGAGTGAGCCCGGCCTCGCAGGACCTGCCTGACGGCCTGTGGCTGTTCGACGGCGTGTGCAACCTCTGCTCGGGATCGGTCGCACTGGTGCTGAGGCTGGATCGCGAGGGCGTCATCCGCTTCACGCCAATCCAGTCGCCCTATGGCCGCCAGCTGGCCATCACCCACGGGATCGACCCGGACACTCCCGCCAGCTTCCTGTTCATCGACCATGGCCGAGCCCTGGAAAAGACCGCCGCCATCGGCGCCGTGCTGCGCCGGCTCAAAGCGCCGTGGCGCTGGCTGGCCTTTGTCGATCGCCTGCCCAGGCGGCCGGCCGACGCCGCCTATGACTGGCTGGCCGCCAACCGCTATCGGCTGATGGGGAAGAAGGACGCCTGCATGGTCCCCTCGCCCGCTCAACAAGCCCGGTTCATCCTGGAGCCTCCGACAATCGCTTCATGACAAGACGGTAAGCTTTCGCCCCGGCGGGGCGATGATAGGGTCGGCGCAACCGCGTTTGCTGGAGCTCACCCCGAATGATCCGTCCCGTCGCCAAGGCCGCCCTCGTGGCGCTGGCTCTTTCGACCACCGCCCTGTCGCCTATGGCCTTCGCGGCGCCCCAAGACAAGATGGGCGCGCCGTCGATCAGCGTACCGCCGATCGTCTACCAGGAGCGCGTGCTGGCCAATGGCCTGAAGGTGTTCACGGCGCGCGATACGACCACACCGAACGTGACGGTGCAGGTCTGGTACGGCGTCGGCTCGAAGGACGACCCCGAAGGCCGTTCGGGCTTCGCGCACCTCTTTGAACACATCATGTTCAAGGCCACGCGCAACATGCCCAACGAGACCATGGACCGGCTGACCGAGGATGTCGGCGGCTTCAACAACGCCTCCACCTATGACGACTTCACCAACTACTACGAGGTGGTGCCGGCCAATCATCTGGAGCGCCTGCTGTGGGCCGAGGCCGACCGCATGAGCACCCTGGTGATCGACGAGGCGGGCTTCGCCTCCGAACGCGATGTGGTGAAGGAAGAACTGCGCCAGCGCGTTCTGGCCGATCCCTATGGCCGTCTGTTCGCCCTCTATGTGCCGCAGCAGTCGTTCACCACTCACCCCTACAAGCGCCCGGGCATCGGCTCGATCGAGGAGCTGGACGCAGCCACCGTCGACGACGTGCGCGCCTTCCACGCCACCTATTATCGCCCCGACAACGCCGCCCTGATCGTGGCCGGCAATTTCGACGACTCCCAGCTGACCGCCCTGACCGACAAGTATTTCGCGCCGCTGAAGGCTCCGGCCACGCCGCTGCCCAGAGTCACGGTGGTCGAGCCGCCGCGCACCGGCCCGAAAACCGTCAACACCTATGGCCCCAATGTGCCGCTGCCGGCGGTGGCAATCACCTGGCTGGCTCCGGCCTCGGCCGACCAGGACGCCCCGGCCCTGGCCGTGCTGGACGCCATCCTGTCAGCCGGCAAGTCCTCGCGGCTCTACGACACCCTGGTCTATGAGCAGCAGATCGCCCAGTCGGTGTTCTCCTCGGGCCCGACCAACGCTCAGCCGGGCCTGTTCTATGTCGGCGCCATCATGGGCGGCGGCAAGACGGTGGATCAGGGCGAGGCCGCCCTGCTGGGCCAGGTCGCCCGCCTGCGCGACGCTCCGCCGACCGCCGCTGAACTGGCCGAGGCCAAGACCGGCCTGCTGGCGGACGCCGTGCGCCGCCGTGAAGAGATCGACGGCCGCGCCTTCGCCATCGGCTACGCCCTGCTGACCGACGGTGACGCCGCCCGCGCCAACACCAATCTGGCCGAGCTGCAGGCGGTGACCGCCGCCGACGTCCAGCGGGTCGCCAAGAAGTGGCTGGCCGATGATCGCCGTACGTCGATCCGCTACCTGCCGGAATCGGCCCGCCCGGCCGGCGAGAAGGACAACACCCCGGCCCCGCCCAAGGTCGCCTCGGTGAAGTTCAACGGCACGGTCTTCACCCTGGCCCCCGAGGGCGAGCGCCAGAAGATCCCTGCCGTCGCCGCCCCGATCGCCGCCGTCCTGCCCTCGCCGGTCGAGAAGACCCTGGCCAACGGTCTGCGGGTGATCGTGGCCAAGTCCAGCGACCTGCCGCTGATCACCGCCGACCTGACCGTGCGCGGCGGCGCCAGCTCTGATCCGGCCGGCCTGGCCGGCGCGTCCAGCCTGACCGCTGACCTTCTGACCGAGGGCACCAAGACCCGCGGCGCGGTCGATATCGCCCGCCAGACCGAAGCCCTGGGCGCCAATCTGGCGGCCGGCTCGGGCTGGGAAGCCTCGTCCCTGACCCTCAGTGTCATCGCCGACAAGGCTGCCCCGGCCATGGCGATCATGGCCGACGTGGCCCAGAACCCGGTCTTCAAGGCCGAGGAGCTGGACCGCGTTCGCGCCGAGACCCTGGATGGCCTGTCAGTGGCCTATCAGCGCCCCGGCAGCCTGGCGGCCTATGCTACAGCCCCGGTGCTCTATGCCGGCTCGGCCTATGGCCACGTGGCCGGCGGCACGCCCGGCTCGCTGCCGAAGGTCAAGCGCGAGGACCTGGTCAAGCTGCACTCGGCCGCCTGGCGTCCGGACAATGCCGTCCTGGTCCTGACCGGCAACCTGTCGCCGGAAGCCGGCTTCGCACTCGCCGAGACGGCGTTCGGCGGCTGGAAGAAGCCTGCGACCCCCGCCCCGGCCGCGCCGGCCGCCCCGACCGGCTATAAGCCGCGCAATGTGGTCATAGACCTGCCCGGCACCGGTCAGGCGGCCGTGACCCTGGCCAAGCCGGCCATCACCCGCGCCGACCCCAACTACTATTCAGGTCTGGTGACCAATGCGGTGCTGGGCGTGGGCTATTCCTCGCGCCTGAACCAGGAAATCCGCATCAAGCGCGGCCTGTCCTATGGCGCGGGTTCCAGCCTGACCCCGCAGGGCCAGTTCGGCGGCTTCTCGGCCCGGGTGCAGACCAAGAACGAGTCCGCCGGTCAGGTGGTCAGCCTGGTCCAGGCCGAACTGACCCGTCTGGCGGCCGAGCCGGCCTCGGCCAGCGAACTGACGGCGCGCAAGTCGGTTCTGGTCGGCGGCTTTGGCCGTGACCTCGGCACCTCGGAAGGCCTGGCTGACATCCTGGGCAACCTGGCCGTCTATGGCGTGCCGCTGAACGAGATCCAGAGCTATGCGAGCAAGGTCGAGGCCGTCAGCGCCAGCGACGTTCAGGCCTTCGCCAAGTCGATGATGGACCCCGCCCAGACCAGCATCATCGTGGCCGGCGACCTGAAAGCGATGGGTGACACCCTGCCCGCCGCTGTGCCGAACGCCACGGTGATCCCGGCCGCCAAACTGGACCTCGACAGTCCGACGCTGACCAACGGGAAATAACTCTCACCTTTGTCATCCCGGTAGCCTCGCAGAGGCTGTCCGGGACCCAGGGGCCGGCGCACTGCGGTCGGCCCTGGGTCCCGGCCCTCCCCCCGTCTTTCGCCGGGGTGCGGCCGGGATGACAAGATTATGGTGCTTTAGACGCCGGAGCCTTCTTGGCGACAGGCGCCTTGGGCGCCCCGCCCTTGGCCAACAGATCCCGGATCTCCGTCAACAGGGCCTCCTGGGCCGTTGGGGCGGCGGGCGCTTCCGGCGCGGGCTCGGCGGCGTCGGCGCGGCGGATGCCGTTGACGACCTTGACCAGCAGGAAGACCACGGCCGCCACGATCAGGAACTGGATCAGGGTGTTGATGAAGGCCCCGTACTGAACGGCGACCTTCTCCACGGCCTCGGTGGCCGCGTTTTCGGGCTTGAGCACCCATTCCAGCTTGGAGAAGTCCAGACCGCCGGTCAGCAGACCGATCGGCGGCATGATCACCTGGTCGACCAGGCTCTTGACGATGCCGTTGAAGGCCGCGCCGATGATCACGCCCACGGCCAGATCAATGACATTGCCGCGCGAGATGAACTCGCGAAATTCCTTGATGACGCTCATGACCCGGTCTCGCCGATTAGCCTTGTTGAAGGGGCGAAACTGGCGGCGTTCGGTCGGTCCGGTCAAGGCCGGGCCAGGCGGTCCGCCTGACTACTCGTCGGCGTTGAGCCGGGCCCGCAGTTCCTTGCCGCTTTTGAAGAACGGCACATGCTTGGCGCGCACATCGACGGTTTCGCCCGTGCGCGGATTGCGGCCGGAGCGCGCCGGGCGCGAGCGCACCGACAGAGCGCCGAAGCCCCGAAGTTCGACGCGACCGCCACCTTCCAGAGCGCCAATCATGCGCTCCAGAATGACGCTGACAACGCGCTCGACGTCTTTCTGCGTCAGGTGCGGATTTTCATTCGCGAGCCTGGCGATGAGTTCAGACTTGATCATCGATATCCCCGGCGCCGGAGGGAGGAACTGGCGCGTGCGGACCTTTGCCCAAGGGTGGTTGAGTCTTCAAGAGGCAGGTTGAGATTCTCCCGCCCGACCTGGGCGCCCATTCGAAGCGACACAGACAGGATATCCCGGATTTTCTCCTCAATCTGGGTTCGCATGCCGGGCCCCGGCGAAAGCACGCAAGCTTCTCGCAAATTGCCTGGGATTTCGGTTGAAACGCATCTCGTGACGTCCGGACCGGGGAAACGCGCAGTTTAGACGCTCGATCGGGATCATCGTGGTGAGCGCTGTCTTCACCAAAGGCGTCGCCGTCCAAGGACTTAGCCGAACAAGACGCAGGGTGGGCGCCAAGAAAAACGGCGGCCGGATCGCTCCGGCCGCCGCTGACTTCAGTCCCGGTGAAGGGGCGGAAGACTATTCCTTGGGGGTGGCCCGCTCGCGCAGAGCCGCGCCCAGGATGTCGCCCAGCGAAGCGCCGGAGTCCGACGAGCCGAACTGCTCGATGGCTTCCTTCTCTTCGGCCATTTCCAGCGACTTGATCGACATCGAAACGCGGCGAGCCGCCTTGTCGATGTTGGTGATCTGAGCGTCGATGCGGTCACCCACAGCGAAGCGCTCGGGGCGCTGTTCCTGACGGTCGCGCGACAGGTCCGACTTGCGGATGAACGCGGTCATCAGGGCGTCGTCTTCGCCGAAGCGAACTTCGATGCCGCCGGTGGTCACTTCGGTCACGGTCACAGTGACGGTCTGGCTCTTGCGATAGGTGTCGCCCGACATCGGGTCGCCACCCAGCTGCTTGATGCCCAGCGAGATGCGTTCCTTCTCGACGTCGACGTCGAGAACCTTCGCCTTGACCATGTCGCCCTTCTTGTAGCGGGCCATGGCTTCTTCGCCCGAGGCGCTCCAGTCGATGTCCGACAGGTGCACCATGCCGTCGATGTCGTTGTCGAGGCCGATGAACAGACCAAACTCGGTCGCGTTCTTGACTTCGCCTTCGACGGTCGAGCCGACCGGGTGGGTTTCGAGGAACGAATCCCACGGGTTGGCCAGAGCCTGCTTGAGGCCCAGCGAAACGCGGCGCTTGGACGGATCGACGTCCAGCACGACCACGTCGACTTCTTGCGAGGTCGAGACGATCTTGCCGGGGTGGACGTTCTTCTTGGTCCAGGACATTTCCGAAACGTGGACCAGGCCTTCAACGCCGGCTTCCAGCTCAACAAACGCGCCGTAGTCGGTGATGTTGGTGATGCGGCCCGTGAACTTGGCGCCGACCGGGTATTTCGCTTCCACGCCGTCCCACGGATCGGACTGCAGCTGCTTCATGCCGAGGCTGATGCGCTGGGTGTCCGGGTTGATCTTGACGATCTGGACCTTCACGGTGTCGCCCACGGCGAGCACTTGGCTCGGGTGGTTGACGCGCTTCCAGCTCATGTCGGTGACGTGCAGCAGGCCGTCGATGCCGCCGAGGTCAACGAACGCACCGTAGTCGGTGATGTTCTTGACGACGCCTTCGCGGATTTCACCCTCTTGCAGCTGCGACACCAGTTCGGTGCGCTGCTCGGCGCGGGCTTCTTCCAGGATGGCGCGACGCGAGACGACGATGTTGCCGCGCGGACGGTCCATCTTGAGGATGGCGAAGGGCTGTTCCTTGCCCATGAGCGGGCCGACGTCGCGCACCGGGCGGATGTCGACTTGCGAACCAGGCAGGAACGCCGAGGCGCCGCCCAGGTCGACGGTGAAGCCGCCTTTGACGCGGCCGACGATGGCGCCCATGACGGGCACGTTCTGGGCGTAGACGCCTTCCAGACGGGTCCAGGCTTCTTCGCGCTTGGCCTTTTCGCGGCTGATGACCGCTTCGCCGAGGGCGTTTTCGAGGCGCTCCAGGAAGACTTCGACGTGGTCGCCAACCTTGATGGTGGGCTTGCCGGCGTCATCAACGCCGAATTCCTTTTGCGGAACGCGACCTTCGGTCTTCAGACCGACGTCGATGATCGCGAAGTCCTTCTCGATACCGACAACGATACCCTTGACGACGGTGCCTTCCGCGAAGTCGCGGCCGCCCATGGAATCGTTAAGCAGCGCTTCGAAATCGTCGCGCGTCGGGTTGAAGCTCATATCGTCAGCCATGCTGATGTTTAGTCTCGTGTTGAGGGACGCCCCACAATGAAGCCGCCGAATGACGGTTCTGGGGATTCCGGGTGATAAGGATTTTCATGCGGACCGCGGCTTCCTAAGCGGCGGCGAGGCGGGCGTTAGATTAGCCCGGGAGGTTTCCCGACCGGGCGCGCGCCGTCTCGACAATGCGGCGGGCCGCATCGAAGGCCTGCTCTATAGTCATTTCCGACGTATCGAGCAAGACTGCGTCTGAGGCTTGGGTCATGGGCGCGCTGTCGCGGCCGGAGTCCCGCGCGTCGCGCCTGTGGATGTCGGCCAGCACATCCGCGTAGGCGACAGCTTCGCCCTGTCCGGACAGCTGCTTCCACCGGCGTTCCGCCCGGATCTCCGGTGTCGCGGTCACGTAAAGCTTGGCCGGCGCATCGGGGGCGATGACCGTGCCGATGTCTCGCCCGTCGATCACCGAACCGGGCTCGCGGGTCGTGAACTGCCGCTGGAGATCAAACAGGGCCGCGCGGACACCGGTATGGACGGCAACCCGGCTGGCCGCCTCGCCGGCGGCGCGGGTGCGAACCTCGGCCCTCTCCAGTTCGGCCAGGTCCAGCCCCTTGGCTGCGGCCTCGGCAGCGGCGGCGTCATCCAGATCGCCGCCGGTCGCCAGCAGTCGCACGCCGACAGCGCGATAGAGCAGGCCGGTGTCCAGCATCGCATAGCCATAGAGCGCCGCCAGCCGACTGGCGACCGTGCCCTTGCCCGAGGCGGCGGGGCCGTCGACGGCGATCACGAACCCCATGCTCAGGCCTCCGCCAGATCCGCGCCGAGGCCGCGCATCAGGTCGGCGAAGCCCGGGAAGCTGGTGGCGATCATGCCCGGCTCGTCAACGGCCACGCCCTGCTGGGCGGCCATGCCGAGGATCAGATGGCTCATGGCGATGCGGTGATCGCCGTGGGTGTGGACCAGGCCGCCGCCGCGCACGGGGTGATTGCCGCCCCGCGTGCCGACGACCGTCATGCCTTCGGGCTCTTCCTCGACCGTGACGCCGCAGGCCGTGAGGCCCGCCGCCGTCAGGGCGATGCGGTCGCTTTCCTTGACCCGCATCTCGCCGATGCCGCGCATGACGGTCGGACCGTCGGCGAAGGCGGCCGCGACCGCCAGGATGGGATATTCGTCGATCATCGCCGGGGCGCGCTCGGGCGGCACAACGACGCCCTTGAGCTGCGAGTAGCGGGCGGTGATGTCGCCGACCTCCTCGCCGCTGGACATCCGGACGTTCGAGATCACCAGATCCGCGCCCATCTCCTGCAGCGTCGTGAACAGGCCGGTGCGCAGGGCGTTGAGCATCACGCCCTCGACCGTGACCTCCGAACCCGGAACGATCAGGCCGGCGACCAGCGGGAAAGCCGCAGACGACGGATCACCCGGCACCGAGACATGCGTCCCGGTCAGCTTCTGGCCCTCGGGCAGGCGGATGTGGCGAACGCCGTCACGGTCCTCGACGATCACCTCGGCCCCAAAGGCGCGCAACATGCGCTCGGTGTGGTCGCGGGTGGCTTCGGGCTCGATGACCTCGACGCCACCCTCGGCGTGCAGGCCGGCCAGCAGGACCGCCGACTTCACTTGGGCCGAGGCCATCGGCAGGCGATAGGCCAGGCCGCGCAGATTGCCGCCCTTCAGGGTCAGGGGCAGGCGACCCTTGTCGCGCCCCAGCCAGGTCGCGCCCATGCGGGCCAGGGGATCCAGAACCCGGCCCATCGGCCGGCCGCGCAAGGATGCGTCGCCGGTGAAGGTGGAACACATTGCAAAGCCCGCCGCCGCGCCCATGATCAGGCGGACACCGGTGCCGGCATTGCCGCAGTCGATGACATCGGTCGGCTCGGCGAAACCGCCCTGGCCCTCGATGCGCCAGCGGCCGACGCCTTCCTGCTCGACCCGCGCGCCAAAGGCGCGCATGGCCCGGGCGGTCGCGAGCACGTCGTCGCCCTCGAGCAGGCCCTCGACCGTGGTCGTGCCACTGGCCAGAGCGCCCAGGATCATCGAGCGGTGCGAAATCGACTTGTCGCCCGGGGCGCGAACGGTCCCTCGAAGGGCTCCGCTCGGCCCGCTTTTCAGTCCAGCCGCCGTCATGCCGTAACCGGCTCCCTGATCATGGTGGGGTTCGCGAGGGGATTGCTTTTGACAGCGGGCCTTGGCCATGGCAAGTCACCGGCCGCTTTTCCCATCTGGATCAAAGGTTCGCCTCTTGGCCAATCCCGAATTGGGCGCAAAACAAATTTGCCCCAACTGCCAATCGAAATTCTATGACCTGGGCCGTCGCCCGGCGCTGTGCCCCAAGTGCGGCGAGTCGTTCGACCCGGAAGAGGCGCTGAAATCGCGCCGCGTCCGTGCGCGCGCCGTCACGCCGGACTACGACGCCGAGGACGAGAAGCCCGCTCCGCCTCCGAAGGATGAGGACGGCTTCGAGGACGAGGTCGATGAGACCCCGGAAATCGACAAGGTCGAGCCCGACGTCATCGAGACCGATGACGAAGACGCCGATCCGGGCACGCCGACCCCTGCGGGCGGTGACGACCTGGGCGTCGACTTCGCCGAGGACGAGGATCTCGCCGAAGACGAAGCCGACGACGTGCCCTTCCTCGAAGACGAGGACGAGGACGAAGACGCTCTCGAGAACGAAATCGAAGGCCTTCCGGGCGCCGACGACGACGATCGCTAAGACCTCGAACGACGTTCGAAAAATTCTTCGAAAAAAGTTCGCCGGGAGGGTTGATCCAAAAATCCTCCCGGCATAGGTTCCGCGCCTCGCTGGACCCGACCAGATCGGAACAAGCGAGACACACCAGGGTTCTCTTGGGAAACCAAGGACCTCGGGGCTTTAGCTCAGCTGGTAGAGCGCTTGCATGGCATGCAAGAGGTCAGCGGTTCGACTCCGCTAAGCTCCACCAAAACGGCCGCTTCCCTAAAGGGAGCGGCCGTTTCCATGTCTGCCTCCTTCCGAAGGCGCGACAAACTTCCGCCCTTACATGCGATCATTCCTGTCGGCCCCGCGACGCGTGCGGGCGACGAGGCGGAGAAGATCCATGCGGCCCCTGCTGGCGATGTCGTGTCTGGCCCTGTCGACCCTGGGATGCCTGCCCTTGCTGGCCTTGGCGCCCGATGTCGGAGGCGCTCCGGGCGCGGGACTGTCTCTCCCCATCCAGTGCGAGATCGGCGTCAGCTGCGAGGTTCAGAACCTCGTCGACCGCGATCCAGGCCCCGGCGCCAGAGACTTCCGGTGCGGCTCCCTGACCTATGAAGGCCACAACGGCGTCGATTTCCGCTTGCCGGACCTTCGGGCCCAGAAGGCCGGCGTGGCAGTCCTGGCGGCGGCCGACGGGACCGTGTCCAGGGTGCGCGACGGGGTGGCCGACATCTCGGTGAAGACAACCGGCCTTGAGGCCGTGAAAGGCCAGGAATGCGGCAATGGTCTGGTGATCGACCATGGCGGCGGCCTGGTCACCCAGTACTGCCACATGCGCCAGGGTTCGCTGGTGGTGAAGGCCGGCCAGGCGGTCAAGCGCGGCCAGCCCCTGGGTCAGGTCGGGCTTTCGGGACAGACCGAGTATCCGCATCTGCACTTTACCGTGCGACGCAACAATGAGGTGGTCGACCCCTTCGCGCCCGCACCGGGCGCCGCCGGGGCCTGTAGCTCGGGCGGCGGGCTGTGGACGGCTGCGGCGGCCGGCAAGCTGGCTTACAGGCCGCGAGCCGTGCTCAACAAGGGCTTCGCGGCGGGGCCCGCCGGCATGGCCGAGGTCGAGGCCGGAAACCTGCCAACGCCCGGCGCAGCGACGCCGCTGGTGGCCTATGTGCGATCCATCGGCCTGAAGGTCGGCGACCAGGCTCGCCTGACCCTCAGGGGGCCGGACGGCAGCGTTGTGAGCGTCAATGAGGTCGTCCCATTGACCAGCGCCAAGGCGCAGTATGTGCTGTTCACGGGCAAGAAGGCGCCGGCCGGGGGCTGGCCCAGGGGACGTTACGAAGGCCGATACGTGGTGACCAACGCGGGAGCGACGGTGGTCGACACCACGTGGTCGATCACAATTTAACGATCTTGTGTCGACGACCCCCGATAGACGGGCGTTTCCCCTTTCAGGTGAACCTGATCTGTGGCATATTCTTATCTCAGCCTTGTTCTCCAGCGCGGCTGTGTCACTCCGGCCGGGTTGCGAAACTTAATGGTTTTGCGGCTCGGCCGTTCGAGTTTTTGGGTTGTCTATTGCTGGCAGGCTTCGGCCGCTGCGCCGTTTGATCCGATTTCCGTCATTTCTGCGGTCGGCGAGCGCCGTTCCGGCGATAACCTAGGCACTGGCGCTCGCCGCTCAGGTGGGGTTGGCGGCCGTTGGTCATCCAGCCAGCCGCATGGTGTCTTTCTCAGCCTGCGGCGCCTCAGGTGCAAACAGCGGTCAGCGTGGACGGCGCTTGGCTCCCCCGAACTCCACTGCGCCCGGCGGGTCAGAGCTGGAGCTGGAGCTGGAGCTGGACGGTCCAATAGGGCTATGAATACAAATCATTAGAGTTCCGGACCGAGGCTATCGGTCCGGAACTGCTGAAGTCGTCCGCGGGCTGGGCGGCGGTCAATGCCGTCAAGCCGGTATGGCGTCCGACCTTCCGATCACCGTGGCGAAGCCATATTTGGCCAGCCAAAGAACCCCACGCTCGAGCATGACGCTGCGCATCGGGGGGTGCGGCCTTGTGAGGTCAGCGACACTGCTCTGACGAACCAGGGTCAGGGCTTCGACCAGAGCCTCCAGTTCCTTTTCGGTGGGAAGCACGCTGGCGCCGATCCGGGCCATGGGCTCGTGGACCATCAGCTTGACCTTATCCCAGGTCACCTCTGGGTTGAGCCGGACCATGGTCGTCGGCGTCAGATATTCGGTCGGATAGGACGCAAATAGCGTGAAGGGATCCATCCGCCACGGGTTGTTGGGCACGTTGCGTGGCCGGGAAACCTGAACCCGTTCGGCAAGGCGACGGGCGTTCTGTTCGCCCCATAGTGTCTGGTAGGACTTGATGACAGTCGCCCAGTCGAAGTCCTTGACGGCGCGCTCGCGGGCACTGGCCCCCATCTTGCGCCGCAGGTCGGGATCAGTGACCAGGGTCGCGATCGCCCGTGCCGCCTCATCGACATCGACCACCGTCGTCTGGCTCGCGGCGCCGACATAGGCGTCGTAGCGCAGCCACTGGTTGGCATAGCGATAGGCCATGTCCTCACCCTTGCCAGGCCCCGGTGCATAGGTGGCAATGCGAAATCCGTCGATGCCGTGCCGCACAGTGTCGCGATAGCCGTCCCAGTCGGACACGACATTGGGCATGCCCGCCGCCATGGCCTCGACCGGGGTGAGGCCGAAGGTTTCCTGAATATTGTCCGACAGGGACAGAAAGACGTCGCCCACGGCCCAGATCGAGAACCGCACGTCCGGCAGGCGGCCGTCGAGGGGGATGTACTGGATGCTGGGGCAGGCCTCGCGGCTGGCCTTGTGATAGTTCTCGGTGGCTTCCCCGCTGCCGGCCCAGCCGGCCACGACCCAGGCAATCTTCTTGCCGGAGATGGCGGCCGCCCGTTCGAGCGCCATGCCCATGGGGATGGGGTTCATCTTGGCGGCCGGGCTGAAGCGCCCGACATAGAGGCAGACCACCGTATCCTCTGGGATGGCCAGCTTTTCGCGCCATTCCGCCTTTTGGGCCGGGGTGGTGATGAAGTCGGCGACGTTGACGCCCAGCGGAATGGTTTCCAGACGGGGTCTGGGAATATGGGTCGCGCCATGGACGTCGGCCAGGTAGGCGGCGGTTGCTTCGAACTGGGTTTCAACGGCGGCGCGGACGGCGCGCGAGGTGCAGATCAGGGCGTCCCAGGGCTTGACCGGGGCGATCAGCATCTGGCCGATCATGTCCATGACCTGGTCACTGGCCGTGGTGTGGGTAATGCCGCAGATGGCATAGGCGCTGTCACCCAACGGACGGCGGGCCCAGGCCTCCGCCGCCAGGCGCGGGGCCGCGAAATTGACCACGCCCAAGCCGGCGAGCGCATGACGGTTTTGGCTGTGGATCCAGGTGGTCGGCTTGCGGATCGGCTCGACCAGATTAACGAAAGCTTCCAGATCCCTGATCGGGCGGTCGGCGACATTCCAGAAATGATGGGCATCGACATCGGCATGCCGCAGATAGCCGCGCAGAAAGCTCTCGCCCGCGGCATGTCGGCCCATCAGGGTCTTTGAGGAGGTGTCGAAGGCTTCGGGGTTCAGATAGAGGACAGCGTTTGACATGAACTCCGACCGGCAGGTCGCCTTAGAGGAATTGCGGACAAAAAAAGGGGGCCATCCCGAAGGATGGCCCCGCAATCTTGGTATAGTTCTGAAGTCTTAGTCGATGATGGACGAGGCGGAGATGTCCGACAGGTCCGAGCCGACCAGAACCACGACGTTGGTGGTGGTGTCAGTTTCGGCGTCATCGACGAACAGATACACGTCGTTGCCGACCTGGATCGCCACATACTGGGTCGTGGCGCTATCCACGAACTCAAGGTTGGCGGCCGTGAGGGCAGCTGCGTAGGACGTCGCCGCGGCGAGTTCCACATAGGCGCCCGTACCAGCAGGAGAAGCAGCGCTCGAGAACTGCAGCTTGTCGGTCGAGTCGAAGTCCGTGATGTAGTCAGCCGTGGACGCGTTGGCTTGAGCCAACGTCGCATCGGCCAGCGCGAAGACGAAGGTGTCAACGCCAGCGCCGCCGGTCAGCTTGTCTTGGCCAGCACCGCCATTGATAACGTCGTTGTCAGCGCCACCGTCGATCGTGTCATTGCCGGCAGCACCCGAGATGGTGTCAGCACCCGCGTCACCGTAGAGCTCGTCGGCGCCCAGGGTGTCGGTGATGGTGTCGTTACCGTCGCCGCCATAGATGGTGTCGTCGCCGGCAGCGTCGGTGATGGTGTCGTTACCCAGATCGCCGAAGATCAGGTCGTCGCCAGCGGTGTCGCTGATCGTGTCGTTGCCCTGGCCACCACGGATGGTGTCATCGCCCGACAGGTCGCTGATGGTGTCGTCACCCAGGTTGCCCTGGAGGAAGTCGTCGCCACCGGCGCCGACCAGGCTGTCGTTGTCCTGACCACCATAGATGGTGTCATCGCCAGCAGCGCCGGTGATGGTGTCAGCGCCCTGGTTGCCCTGAGCCCAGCTACCGTCGGCGTGCAGCACGATGGTGTCGGTGCCGTAACCGCCAAAGATGGTGTCGGTGCCAGCGCCGGCCGTCAGGCTGTCGTTACCGTTGTCGCCGTTGATGGAGTCGTCGCCAGCGCCGCCGGTGATGGTGTCAGCGTCGTTGCCGCCGTTGAACACGTCGTTGGCGCCCGTCGTGTCGCCATCAGTGATGGTGTCGGTGCCCACGCCGCCGTTGACAACGTCAGCGCCGTCGCCGCCACTGATGATGTCGTTGCCGTTGTCGCCGTTCAGGACGTCGGCGCCCGAACCACCAATGATGCTGTCATTAGCCAGACCGCCGGTGACAGTATCGTTGCCCGAACCGCCCGTCAGCGTATCAGCGCCGGCGCCGCCAACGATCTTGTCGTTGCCGGCCAGGCCGTCGATGGTGCTGGCGGAGGCCGTTGCATACAGCGCATCGGCCTTGGCCGAAGCCGTCGGAGCCGCGCTGAACGCGAAGACCGAACCGTCGCCGAAGGTGATCGAGGTCAGCTGGGTGGATTCGAAGGTCTTCGTGGTGGACCCGTAGGTCACGACCATCTTGGCGGTTTCGATGCCCGAAGCGGCCGTCGTGGTGAAGGTTACATTCGCGGCAGTCGCGGCTTGATCCGCAAATGCCAGGGAGTCACTGGCGCTCAAAAAGGCCAGAGCCTGGGCGTCGGTGATGGTTTCAAAAACGTAGGCAGTCATTCTTGTTCTCCAAAATCGTGTCAATGGGCCGCAAGACCGCCTGCGCCCCCACCACGGAGGTGGAGAACCTGCGTTCCTTAGCCGTACCTAATCGTTCCCCCGAGGGTGACGACCAAGGTCAAACAAGCCCGCGCTATAGTTATCCAATCCACGGAATTTGCGCAACTGCCGAAACACACAGGCCCTTCGTGATTTCACGCCAAGCCTGGCGGTGATAAATTTGCAACAAAATCAAGCCACTGCCGGCGTCACAGAGAGCGCTTTATGGCCGGAGCAGGCTGCGGGCGCATGAATCTCATAGGTTGATCTAGCTTAACCTCGCCCGGAGAGTTCGGCAAAAAGCACTTGATCGGAGGCATATATGCTTCGCAAAAGAGCAACGTCTTCCGCCGTCGGATGGTCGGATGGGCGCATTTCCCGGCCTACGTGTGACCTGCGCGCCTCAATTTTGCCCGGAAACGGCGGGACCTCGAGAAATTCCGTCACCCGCGCCAGGACGGGCCCCGGATTGGCGGCCAGATCCTCCGAGGTCAACAGAAGTGTCTGACGCCTGGGAAAGTGCTGATAGAGGCGCTGAAGCTGAGCTCCGTAGAACCCTCTCTCTACATAACTATACTCGCGATGAAATCCCGGCGTGACAGCGTCCGTCGCGACACGATGGCGGCCCTCGCGAATGCACCACGCAAAAGCTTGGGTCTCTGCGCCACGCCCGTACTCCATCCGCCAGTGAGACCATGCCCGCTCCACCGGGTCCCGGAAAAGCAGGATAAGCTTCATCGCGGGGTTGTAGGCGGCGATCCGCTCCAGGCATTGGGGCCAATAAAGGTAGATCGGCGTCGCCTCGCCCCGGAGGGCCGGAGCCGGCCGTGAAAACAGCGCGTGATACCGGGCGTAGTCGGGCGCGGCCCAATCGACGCCCCGCTCGTCGTCGAAGAAGTGAGCCTCCTTGATCGCCGGCAGATCGAGCGCCGGATGTTCGACCAGATAGTCGAACAGGGCCGTGGTCCCGCCCTTCTGGACGCCCGCGATCAGGAAAGCGACGTGACGATCGTCCACAACGGCCTCAGGATTCACGTAGAGCGTGATCGAAAATGTCTCCGATAGGACCCAGCAGATAGGACATCACTGTCCGCTTGCTGGTAACAATCATGACGTTGGCCGGCATGCCGGGATAGAGGCGCACCCCCTTGGGCAGGCGCTGGAACTCGGTCGGGTCGATCTTCAGCTCGGCGACGAAATAGTTCTCGCCGCTCTTGTCGTTGCTGAGCGCATCGGCCGAGACATGGAGCACCGTGGCGGCGACCTTGGGCACCTTCATGGCGTTATAGGCGGCGAGATCGACCTGCGCCTTCATGCCGACGCGAACCTCGTCGATGTCGCCCGGACGGATCTGGGCGAGTACGACCAGCGGAGCGTTCAGCGGCACCACGTCCATCAGCAACTCGCCAGCGCCGGTAACGCCGCCGAGCGTATGCTGGGTAAGATTGAGCACCATCCCGTCGACCGGCGCCCGCACGACCGTCCCTGCCAGGGATTCACGAGCGGGCCCCAAGCGCGGACTGATATCGGCCAGGGCAGCGTCGGCCTTGCGCTTGTTCTCAGCGGCCTCGCTGGAGCGCTCCTGATAGATCGAGTTCAGCTGAAGCTGGGTCTCACCGATCTGTTCCTGCGTACGGGTCTTGTCAGAGAGCAGGGCGCCGCGCTGACCCTGCGACTGGGCCAACGCGCGCTGCAGGCGCAGCAAAAGCGTCTTGGGCGCATAGCCCTTTTCATAGAGTGTCTGGTAGCCCTGCAGCTCCTCGCGGCTGAGGCGGGCCTGCTCGTCAATCGAATCGATCTGGAGCTGGATGCCGCTCTGTCGTTCGCGCAACTGCACGATCCGCTGCTGTAGGATATCAGCCTGACCCTTCAAGCCGTCGGCCCGGGACCGGAAAAGGAACTCCTCGTTGCGCATCAGCGTCGCGACGTTGAGATCCGTCGCGGCCTTTTCGCGTAACTCGGCCGGAAAGACAAAGCTCCGCTGGCCGGTGGACTCAGCCTCGCTTCGGGCCCGCTGCGCCAGCATCGTGTAGTACTGGCCCTCCAGAATAGCGACCTGGGCCTTGGCGACGGTGTCGTCGAACTTCAGCAGCACCTGGTTGGCGGCGACCTTGTCGCCATCGCGGACGTAGATGCCGCGCACGACCCCAGGGTCGCGGCTCTTGAGCGACTTGCGGTTGCTCTCGACCCGCACCTGGCCCGAGGCGACGACGCCGCCTGAAATCGACGAGACCGACGCCCAGAGCGCCAGACCCAGCACGAAGACACCGATGACCAGGCTTCCGGCGATGATCGGGGCCCGGACATTCTGCTTCTCGGCTTCCGACTGCGGCACTTCGGGACCGCCAAGCAGAGGGGCGTCGCTCTCCGTCGCCGGTCGGCCCAGCAGCTTGAGGAAATTGCTCACGACTTGGCCTCGATCGACTTGGTGGTTTGGGGCGCTGGGACCGCGGCGGGCTGGGCCTTAGCGGCGAGCTTGGCGAGCACAGCGTCACGTGGACCGAATAGCTCGACCTGGCCGTCTTGCAGGACCAGCATCTTGTCCGCAGTCCGGAAAATAGACGGCTTGTGCGAAACCATGACAACCGTCGCGCCCCGGGCCTTGAGGGTTTCCAGGGCGGACATGAGCGCCGCTTCACCCACCGCGTCGAGGTTGGCGTTGGGCTCGTCGAGCACGACCAGTCGTGGGTTGCGCAGAAGGGCGCGCGCCAGTCCGACCCGCTGCCGCTGCCCGACCGACAAGATGACCCCGTCCTGGCCCAGATCGGTGTCATAGCCCTTGGGCAGCCGCAGGATCAGATCGTGAACGGCCGCCAGCTTGGCCGCCTCTACCACTTCCTCGTCGGTGACGGTGGTCGAGAACCTGGCGATGTTGGCGCGAATGCTGCCGCCGAACAGTTCGGTGTCCTGCGGCAGATAACCCACATGCTGGCCAAACGCGCCGCGCTCCCAGGTGAAGACATCAGCGCCATCCAGACGGACCGTGCCGGCGGCCGGCTTCCAGATCCCGACCAGCAAGCGCGCCAGCGTGGATTTACCCGCGCCAGACGGGCCAATGACCCCAACGGTCTCGCCGGGATTGATCGCAAAGACGATGTTGCGCAACAGCATGCGTGAACCGTCGGGGGTCGCAAAGCTGACGCTCTCGACGGCCAGACGACCCTTGGGCGCCGGCAGGCTGGTGGCCGCCTCGGGGGCCTTGTAGCTGTTCAGCAGCGCCGTCAGCCGCTCATAGGCCTGACTCGCGGCTATGACTGTGGCCCAGGCGCCGACGGCCCGGTCGATCGGCGCCAGGGCGCGCGCCGACAGGATCATGTTGGCGAACAGCAGGCCCGGACCGATCTTGTGCTCGATGGTCAGCAGGGCGCCCAGGGCGACGATCAGGATCTGGATCGCCATGCGGACAAACTTGATGGCGTTCGACCAGACGCCCGCCTGATCGCTGGCCAGAACGCTCTGGCCCATAGATTCACGGCGGAAGCGGAACCACAAGGCGCCGATACTAGGCAACATGCCCATGGCGCGCACCACTTCGCTGTTGCGCAAGCCGGCGTCGGTAAAGCCGTAGCTTCTCAGCGCGGCGTCATTGGCTTCCTTGAGAGGGATGCGGGTCGCTTGGTCCTGGATAATCACCAGGATCAGCAAGACCGCGCCGCCGATCAAGGTTAGCCCGCCCACCCAGGGATCGATTATGAACAGGACGATCATCATCAACGGGACCGTCGGCAGATCGAACAGGGCCAGCATCGGGGCGCCGGTCAGGGCCTGCCGGAACACATCCAGATCCCGCAGCGCCTGCGAGGACATCGCGCGCTCCCGGCGGCTGATGCCGTCGAACAGCGCCGAGAACACCTGCCCCGAAACACGATGATCGAAAGCCGACCCGAAATTGACCAGAACCCTGGCGCGAAAGAAGTCGATCACGGACGAGACCGCGAACACGAACAGGGCGCCCACGGTCAGCACCAGAAGCGTCGGCACGCTCTGGCTGACAAGCACGCGCCCATAGACCTGATTGGTGAACAGGGGCAGCGCCATGTAGAGCACGCTCGACACCAACGTGAACCCCGCAGCGGCCAGCAGAGGCCCGCGTCCCTCGCGCAGGGCCCGCATCAGCAGGCCGTTGGTTTCGATCTTGAGATTTGGTCGCTTCATTTCGCCGCTGACTCATCCCCGCCGTGAACCTGATCCCATCAGGCTGACATCGTGACGGATGCAGGCCGGTGGTGATCCCCGCCCCGCTGGACGGCGGTCCACACGGGCGGCCGAGAAATGATCTGCACTTTCGGGCGTGTCAACGGTTTTCGTATCATATTCGATGATGTATGGTGCGCAAATGGTTGCAACGCGCACAGTCAAATCGACCGATCACGTCAAGGGCGTGCTCAAGGCCGAGCTCAGGCGGCGCAACCTGACCTATGCCGATCTGGCGCGCCTTCTGGCCGAGCGCGGCGTGACTGAAAGCGAGGCCAATCTTCGCAACAAGATCAGCCGCGGCTCATTTACCGCAGCGTTTTTCTTCGACTGCCTGATGGCAATGGGCTGCGAAAGCGTCCGTCTGGGCAGGGCGGACTAAGGCCTAACGGGCGCGGACGATCATGAAGAAGCCCAGCAGCATGACCGCAAACCCCGCCGCGGCCTGCAGGGTCACCTGCTCGCGAAACAACGCCCAGGCCAGCAGCGGCACCAGGGCCGACCCCAGGATCGAGAACGGATAGGCCGAGCTGAGCGGAATGCGAGTCAGGATGTAGAACCAGAACAGCGCCGTCAGACCGTACCAGGCGAAGGCCCCGATCAGGGGCGGATTTAGCACGACCTTGGCGATCACCCCGCCGGTAATCGACTGGCTGTGATTGGCGGCGACCTTGAACAGGATCTGGCCGATCGGCAGCGTCACCGAGAAGGCCAGGCACAGCAGGATGTCCTTCAGCGACATCGGCATGGTCCTAGCCCGCCCGTTTCTTAGGCCGCAGCAGCGGCCAGACGGCGGTGCGGGGCTCGTTCTCGACGTCGTAAGCGATGAAGTTGAGCACCATCTGCACGCCGATCAGGATCGGCAGGGCCGCGAACATCACCTGGCCCGAAGTGGCCGGGCGGGAGTCGGAAACGGCGTCGATCCAGCGCTCGACTCCGAACACCAGGCCAAAGACGGTCAGTGGCACGCCGATCAGCAGATAGAGCGAGGCCACCGAGAAGTTGCGCAGCAGGTAGGTGTAGAACAGTCGCTTCAGGAAATTGGAGACGTTCGAGAAGAAGAACGGAATGACGATCTTGCCGACGTCCATCTGGCTTACCTCGTCGCCATAGATCGCCGCCATCGGCACGTCCGCGACCCGGGCCCGCAGGGTGCCCAGCCGGAACAGCAGGTCGGATTCAAAGAAGTAGCGCTTGGACACCTTGTCCAGCCGCACCCGCTCGATCATCCGCGCATGTACGGCCGTATAGCCGTTGGTGGGATCGAAGACGCTCCAGTAGCCGGTTGACAGCTTGGTCAGGAACGACAGGCCCGCATTGCCGAACAGGCGCAGGGCCGGCATGCCCTGCAGATCCTCGATATTAAAAAAGCGGTTGCCCTTGGCGTAGTCGGCGTCGCCGCGCACGATGGGATCGACCAGGACGGAAATCTCGGACGGGTCCATCTGGCCGTCGCTGTCGATCTTCACGAAGATATCGGCGCCCAGCTCCAGGGCATGGGCATAGCCGGTGCAGACCGCCCCGCCGACCCCCTGATTGATCTCGTGGCGCAGCACGATCACCCGCGGATCGTTGGCGTTGGCCTCGATGTGATCGCCTACCCTGTCCGGACAGGCGTCATCGACGCAGATGATCACGTCGACTTCCGGCCCAATGGCCGCGATCACCCCGAGCACATGGGCGCCGGAACGGTAGCACGGCAGGATCGCCGCAACCCGGGCGGCGGGCCGCTCGGTGGGAATCAGCGCGGCAGTCGGGGGCTTGGCCGTCATTGCTGCGGCGGTCGAAGCGTCGCCGAGGCCGGCAAGGCGACCACCGCGATCTGGTGAATGACGAACTGGCCGCCCGGCTGGTCGTCTAGATCCAGGCGCAGGCCGGTGATTGTCGAAGCCGTCCAGTCGCCGCCGCCTTTGCGCAGCTTGGCCATGTCATAGACCATGATGGTGGTCTCGCCGGCCACAGGGTCGGCGCCCCGCAGCGGCTTGCCGAAGAAGCCCGACGTCTCGCCGTGGGCGGGGGTACTGAAGAACAGCGAGCCGTCCCACTTGCTCGCCTCCTTCTCGCGGGTCAACCGCACCACAACGCCATTGTAGCGCCCGCCCTCGATCGCGAGATTCTGAGGCGACCGGACGATCGTATCGATCGCCTGCTCGACGACTCGCAGGCCGCCGCCCCGGGCGGGCTCGACCTGGGCCGACGCGGCCGAGAACCCCTCCGTCGATCCGTCAAAACGCCACAGATGAGCGGTCTTCAGCACCGTGCCGTCCACCGTGAAGCGGCCGCTCGACTCGTCCCACTTCACCGGTTCGGCCGGGCGCACGGGAGCCGGTCGCGCTGGCTCGGTGGCAGGCGAGACGGCGACAGGGTCAGCCGGCGCGCCCTTGGGCTTGTCGCAGGCCGTGACGATCAGGCAGGCTGCAGCCGCAAGAAGCAGGTTCGAACGAACGGTCACGCAGGGTCACTCCGCAGGCCGCCCTCTGCGCCGGCGCGGCGCAGCGAGGGGTCGAGAACGAGGTAGAACAGGCCGGTCATGGCCGCCAGATCCAGGAAGTAGAGATAGCGATAGTCGCACGCGAGCGAGATCACGAAGAAGCTCGCCGTGAAAGCCAGGCCGCCGAACATAAGCCCGGCGATCGCGAGGTCAGGTCCGTCCCGGCGCCAAAGGAGAAAGCCTGCGACCAGCAGCGCGATCACGGCGTAGGCCACATGCGAGAAGACCGGGGTGCCGTAGAAATAGGTGGCGTAGTTGTGCAGCGACCAGTCGGCGGGATCGACGGCGTTGGTCAGCTTCAGACCGGCGACCAGGGGCTCGGGTCCGCTGACCCCGACAAAGTCGGGCAGACAGACCTCCAGCTTGGGCGTCAGGAACAGCCAGCGGAACACATCCCACCGCTCCGCGACATAGGCGCCCGTATGCCTGGTGATCAACTCCCGCCACTCGGCGCGAATGGCGGCCTTGGGCGTCGCCCAAAGGGCCTTGCCCAAGGCGGGGTCGGTGTCGAAGAAGTCCACGCGCTGGGGGGAATAAGCCGCCACGCCCTTGCGAATGGCAGCGGCGCCGGCGGGATTGGCGGCCTCGATATGGGTCAAGGGATAGCTGGGGTCCCGCGCCACCGCGCCAACGATGTCGTAGTGTTGCAGGATGCGCATGCCGACATCCTGGGTCTTGCCCGGGCCGATGCTTTTGGGTTGCGCGATCGCGCCCAGCACCAGCATGGCGATGATGGTGGCGACCAGGCCGCCAAAACCCCAAGCCAGGGCCTGGCGCCAGCCGTCACGGAAGCGGATCGCGCCCAGGCTCAGCGCCGCGAGAAATACCACGACCAGCCCGTTCTGGCGAACCAGCGCCGCTATCGCCAGGGCCAGCAGGGCTCCGCCGAGCGCCAGCCAGCGCGGCCCGGGGCGATCCCAGGCGGCGGGCAGTCTCGCCAGACAAACAAAGCCGGCGATGGTCAGGTTGGCGAACAGGACGTCCTTCCAGACGATGGCCTGATAGATCAGCACAATCGGGGAGAAGACCAGCAGCACCGTAAGGGGAACCGCCCACCATGAGACCTGGGGGCGGGTGGCGCGCAGCGCCGAAAGGCTGAAGAACAGAAGGGCCGCGCTGGCGATCACATAGAGGCCCGTTCCGGGTACGATCTCGTCGAAGACGCCCAGCAGCCAGGCGAACATCGCCGGGCCCCAGGTGGTGCGCACGCCCGAGCGACCCTCGGCCAGTTGCGCCAGGGAGTCGTAAGACAGATGGCCCGGCAGATTCGCGCCCAGCATGAACAGCAGGCCGGCGATCAGGACGCCGCGCACGACCTGCGAAGCGTTCAGATTGAAACCCAGTCTTGTCATCGGATGCCCGCCCTTCATCGCTCCGGCTTTTAAGGTGCGTCCGCCTGAGTGCAAAGCGCGAAAAGCCGGTCAGCTTGGCAGGGTCGAAGTTTCGTGATCAGTACGCGCGATGAAGATCGACGGCATAGAGATCAAACCCTCGGGAACTGCTCCCGAGCAACTTGCCGCCTACAGTCAATTGCTGGGGCGAGTGTTCGGGCCCCTGGCGAAGTTCACGGTCTCGGCCTTGGAATGGCTTTATGGAGACAACCCCGAGGGCCCTGTCGTCGGCGCCGACGCCTGGTCCGGCGACACCCTGGCCGCCCACTATGTCACCATCCCCATGCGGGCGCGGATCCAGGGCGAATCCGTCCGGGGCCTGTTGTCGCTCAACACCGCTACGGCGCCTGAATTCCAGGGCAAGGGCCTGTTCACGACCCTGGCCGACGCAACCTACGCTGCGGCGCGCGAGCAGGGTTTTCAGGGCGTCTTCGGTTTCGCCAACGCCAACAGCACGCCGGGCTTTCTGCGCAAACTGGCCTTTCAGAAGGTTCGCAGCCTGGAGGCGGGCCTGCTTCTGCGGCCGCCACGCCGTCTGGCCGACGCGCCGACTGATTTCCAAGTCGATTGGGGACCGGCCAGTCTGGCCTGGCGCTTGGCCAATCCGGCGGCGAACTATCGGGTGGCGCGGCAGGGTGACCTGCTGGGCGTCTGGGCAGAGACCGGCGTTCCAGGCCTGCGCTGCGCCGCCTTCCTGGCAGGTCATACGGAAGTGGCGGCCACCGGCGGTCGGCCCTGGATCCCGCCGCTGTTCATCGGTCTGGAGCCACGACTATCCCTGCCGGCTCATGGCTTCGCACCAATCCCCGCCCGCCTGCGCCCCTCGCCGCTGAACATGATCTGGCGACGCCTGGATCCGTCGCTGCCCGAGATGCTGGACCCCACGACCACGGCGGTCAGCTTCCTCGATTTCGACCCCTACTGATGATGACCACCGTCTACGTTCTGGCGCATTTCGACGACGAGTACGCGGCGTTGCCGCTGCTGCTTCGCGACCGTCGCGAGGGCGCCCAGCCCTGGCTGCTCTATGTCGCCGACTACGCCTCGCCGGAGCTCTCGGCGCGCCGGCTGGCCGAGACGCGCGCGTTTTTGGCCAGTCTTGGCCTGCCGCCGGATCGAGCCGTTCATGTCGGGGCCGGAACCGGGGCCATGGACGGTGCGGTGTTCGAGGCCTTGCCCGCCGCCCGTTCAGCCCTGGAGGCTGCGCTGTCCTCTCTGCCTCGCATCGACCGGTTCGTCGTCGCGGCCTGGGAGGGCGGTCACGCCGACCACGACGCCTGCGCCCTCGTGGCGGTCACGCTTCGCGACGCGCTGGACGCCGCGATCCCGATCGACCAGTTTTCGCTCTATAATGGCCGCAGACTGCCGGGCGGCCTGTTTCGCGCCTGCGCGCCGATCCCGGAAAATGGTCCGGTGCAAAACCTGTCGCTGAGCGCCCGCGAATGGATAGCCTACGCCGCAGCAGTGCGGTTCTTTCCCTCGCAGGCCAAGACCTGGCTGGCCCTGTGGCCGTCGATGTTCATGACCTTCTTGCTGCGCGGCGGCTTCGGCTATCAGGCCCTGGTGGCAGGACGCGTTCGCGAGCGCCCGCATGCGGGCCCGCTGCTCTACGAGCGGATGTTCAAGACGCCATACGCCGCGGTGCGTGCGCGGCTGGACGCCTTCAGCGACGCCTGACGAGCAGGATCGCCCGGCGCAGCGGCGCGGTCAGTCGCCAGCTGGTGCTGGTCTGCATGGACCAGACCGCATGCCGTAGCCCGGCGATATCCGCGGCCTGCTCGTGGGCCAGGGCCTGGAGTTCGGCGGCGCGCTGGTCAGCCACTGTGAACTCGCGCTCGAGCTGGTCGCGCGAACGCTGGAAGATCGCGGCCCTGGACTGTTCCGCCGCCGCGCGCTGGCGCCATATGGCGACATCGGCCTGCAGTGCCGCAATATCCTTGTCGGCCTGCCGTTGGGCCGCCGCGGCGTGTTGGCGAACTTCATCGGTCGCGATCCGGGCGCCCTCGGCGGCCTGCCTGGCCGCGTCGGCCTCTGCATGCATCTTGCCCAGCAAGACACCGGCGGCGTCGAGTTCGGCCTGAACGTCCGAAGTTAGCTGCGCCTGGGCCTGCAACTGGACAATATCACGCCGCATGTCGGCGCAAACCTCGCCCATGGCCGCATCCAGGGCGAGGATCTCGGCGGCGACCGCGTCCAGGATCTTGGCCGGCGGAGCTTTGCCCCTGGCGGCGGCCTCGAACCACTCGAACACGACCCGCGCACCGGACCAAACGTCGGGACGGGCTGAAAGATCCTCGCTCGAGGCCTCGTGATGGCGAAGGGAGCGGTTGAGGAAACCGTCGATATCGGCCGCCGCCTCGTCGGCGGAACGCGGAAGAGGCTGCTCCAGGGCGGACTCCACGGCCGCCAGCGCCGTACGCCAGTCATTGAGCATGGCGTCATAGTCGACGAACAACCGGTCAAAGCCGCGCGTGTCGCGTTCGACCGCCAACATGTAGCTGGTCCACAGCAGCACCGACTTCTGGGTCGAAAACGCGTTGCGCTTGAAAAGCGACTGGGCGACGGCCAGCGGATTGCGGACCATGATCACATAGAGCGGTTCAATGCCGCTATCGGTCAGGGCCTCGCGCCAGAACGGGGCCAGAACCGAGGCGCGCGGATCCTTGATGACCAGCAGATCGGCGCCGCCATAGTTGGCCTTCACGAAGGCCTTGGCTTCACCCTGGAAGGTCGACTTCAGCGCGGCGGCGTGATCGGCCACGCGCAGGGTGAACACGTCGTCCCAGCTAGAATCGAAAGCCGCCAGGATCCTGTCGTTCAGGGCGACCATCTCCCACGGCTCCCAGAAGCCGGCGGGATTGTCAGCGGCCGGCGCCATGACACGCTCAGGCAGGGTGGCGCCGCTCAGGGACAGAAGACGCGCCATGGCGGAGGTGCCGCTGCGGTGCATGCCCGCCACCACAAGGGCGCGGCAGGCCGTCGTCGTCTTCGCGGTCTTGGCTGGTTTAGCCATGATGCCTCTTACCCCCGGCTATTGTCTTGGACGGCCGGCGCGATCAGGCCCTCGGCCTCAAGCCAGGCCTGATAGGTTCCCGGACCGCTCGCCAGCGGCTCGGTGAAGGCCGAGCGCAGATCGCCCCGGACGCGATAGAGTTCGCGGTGCGACTTGGCGACCTCGCGGCCGTCCTCATAGCGACCGAACGCCCAGTAGCCGGCCGGCACCCGCGGATCGGTCGCTTCAGCGATCAGGCGCTTGTACCAGTTCCAGATCTCGTAGACTTCGTAGTTGTCCTTGGCGTAGCGGCGGGTCATCTGGTCGCCGACGGGGCCAAGCTTGGTGAAGTGCCAGAAGCGGATCGGCGAGCCGTTGGCCGTGATCCTGCCGTCGCGACCGATGGCGATCCTGCGGTGGGCGATGTTCCAGCTGGCGATGTTGTAGGCCGGATCGCGCAGAATCTTCACGTTCTCGAAGAACGACGGAACGTGGTCGCACCAGCGCTGGTCGACGAACAGGCCGTTGGGAATGTCATCATAGCAGAAGTTCAGCAGGCGATCGTTCCACCACTTGGCGAAACGCAGACCTTCGCCGCGACCGCGCACGGCCACGAAGCCCAGATTGTAGATGCCGGTCTTCAGGGCCGAGACCTCGTTGTCGAGGATGGCGCCGTGCGACTCTTCCGGATGCAGCAGGTGCGGCGTCAGGATGATGTCGCTGGTTTCCAGCATCTCGATCAGGGGGTCCAGACGGTCCAGCAGGGCCGTGTCCGGATCCAGATAGATGCAGACGTCCGCGCCCTTCTCCAGGGCCTGATGCATGAACGGGCCCTTCACCGCCGTGCAGACCTCGATCACGTCGTGCTTGAACAGCCAGGACTTGAACTCGGGGATGCCCAGATCGTCGGCATAGACCAGGGTGTCGAACTCTTCCTGGGACGGATCCCAGTTCAGCGCCGCCGGCGGGCGATCGGTGATCAGGGCGACCAGCTCCCATTCGGGATGGCGCTGGCGCAGGGTCTTGAACAGCACCCGGGCCCGGTTGAGGTAGGAAAAGGTGAAGCTGGAATAGCAGACAACCTTCATCGGCCCGCGCCCTTTGCAAGCAGATCGGCGGTCATGCGGCTGAAGGTCATGTCGAAGCGCTGCGGCTTGCGTCTGGAACGCGCCAGGGCCAACGCGCCGCCCTGGAGAAACAGCGCGAACAGCTCATGCTCGTCGGCGAGCACCAGGCCGCGCGACGTGGCTTCGCCAGCTTCGACGAAGCGCGGCACATTGCCGGCGTCGGCCAGGGTCAGCACCGCCGCTCCCGCCGCCACGGCCTCGTAGGCCGTGAAACAGAAGGTCTCCGGACACAGCGACCAGATCACCGCCACGTCCAGCTCCAGCGTCTCGACCGCCTCGGCCATGCTCAGCCCGTCGGGACCGCCGACCTTCTCGAAGGTCGCACTGCAGGTCTCGTCCCGGGTGAAGCCCAGATGCAGGAACTGATAGCGGGGATCGCTGCGGAACATCTCGGCCAGCCGCGCAAAAACTGGCCAGCCCTTGTGGTCGGCGGGCATGCCCAGGAAACCCACGCGCAGCGGCGCAGTCCTGGCCCGAGCCTTGGCCGGACGCGAGGCCTTGCGAGGCTCAAGCACCGCATGTGGCAGAACCCGGGTGGCCTTGGCTGCCTTCGGATAGGTCTTGCGCCACAGGGCCATGGCCGCTTCTGACGGCGCTACCGCCGTCAGCTCGAAGGCGCGGAAGAAGTCGCCGTGCTCGGCCAGATGAATATGACGCCGCTCGCCATAGATGCAGATCCTGCAGGCCTGGCTGTCAGGGGGCGGGGCGCCGCAGAACACCACGTCGTTGCGCAATAGCGCATAGTTGCTGCAGACGCTGGCGAAGTCATGAATCCAGAAGAAGCCCTTGCGCAGGCCGGCGGCCCTCAGGATCGCGGTCACGGCCGGAATGGTGTGGCCCAGGAAGCTGTGCACAGCGAAGGTCGCCTTGCTGACCCGCCCCGTCAGGGCCTCGGCGACAGCGGCGGCCGCAAACAGGCCCACGCGCTCGCCATTGATCAGTACTCCAACTATCGGCTGGTCGGTCTCGACGTCGATCACTGGAGAATGGGCCGCCGGATAGATATGCAGCCGGGGTCGCCCGGCCTCCGCGATCGCATCGGCCTCGCGGGCCAGGCACAGCTGAACGCCGCCCAGGCTGGCGGTGTAGTCATCATGGCTGACCGAGATGTGGAGGCCGGCCAGCGAGCCGGCGGCGGTCAGCGCCGCTTCGAGCTCGGCGACCGGCGCGACCTGGATCTTGCGCGCGGCGGTGCGGGCCCACAGGACGCGCTCCTCCAGCGGCGGGCTGTTCTTGAGGATGTCGTACCGAAAGCCATAGTCGTCCTTCAGGGGCCGGCCTTCCAGCCGCCCGGTGACCACATAGTGCTGGAACGGATTGACTCCGGCCGACTTGATGTCCGGATTCACCGACAGATAGACGTCCATGATGAACCAGGGCGCGGGATCTCGGCCCTCGCGCCAGCCCCAGTCCATGAAATGGTGGAAAGGGTCGAGGCCTGCCTCGGCGACGTCGGGATAACGGTCCAGATAGAAGGCCGCATCGAAGGCCTCCCGAACAGGATTGGCCGCTTCAGTCTCGGTTGGCCCCGTCATCACGTTCCTTCCCGAGGCTTCGCCAAACTCGGAGCGCGCCGCCTCGGGCGCTTGTCAAAGATGTCAGCTTCTTTCGGTGTTTCGGCTGGCCAACGTCAATAGCTTTCATGTCGTCGAGCGACCGATCGGCCGCCGGCAAACCATTGCCGGCAAACTCTTCTGGTCCTATTCGAAGAGCCACAGCGACCCTCAGGGACAAGACATGCCGGGCAGATCTGCAGGGCCGATCAAGACCGAAAACCAGATCGATCTGCGCGCAAGCCCGCGCCATCCGCCCCAGGTGGAAGGCGTCGGCAATCACATCGCGATCGGCGAAGGCGCAGACGTGGACTCCCGCATCGCGATCACCGGCGACAATAATCGCCTAATCATCGGCGAAAACAGCCGGATCGCCGGCTTCACGCCTGTGGGGGCCGGCGCGGCCCTGGCCGATCCCAAGCAGGCAGGCGCAGCGGCCCTGATGATTCAGGGCAGCGGCAACACGGTCGAGATCGATCCGGATTGCAGACTGGGCGCGACACTGACCGTGATTGGCGACAACAACCTTTTCCGCGTCGGCCACGGCTGCACGATCAACGGCTTCGTCAATCTGCTGAGCCCGACCGGCTCGACCCTGAGCGTCGGGGCCGGCACGACCATGGTCCAGGTTTCGATCCAGCTGCACGAGCCGGGCGAGATCACCTTCGGCGAGGACTGCATGGTCTCGTCCCAGGTCTATGTTTCGCTCAGCGATATCCACCCGATCTATGATCGCGCCACCGGCGAGCGGCTCAATGCCGCGGCCTCGATCAGCATCGGCGACCATGTCTGGCTGGGCCTGCGCAGCATGATCATGAAGGGCGCAAGCATCGGCGACGGCGCGGTGGTGGCCGCTGGCGCGATCCTATCGGGGCCCGCTCCGGCCTACGCCGTCATGGCGGGCGTACCGGCGCGGCTGGTGCGCGAGAATATCGTCTGGCGACGCGAACTCTCCGAAGGTCCGCCCGAGCCGGTGATCATGGCCCAACCGCCTCATCGCGGCTGGTGGCCGTTTGGGCGCCGATAGGGCGGGCGCCCGTTTGACCGCCCAGCGCCAACATGTCAGTGACGAGCAACGTAACGGCCTTGAGTTGAATTACGCGCGATGGCTCCGACAAGCATTACGGCCCAACATCTTCGCAAGCGGGTCCTTGAGGATCCCGAACTCAATTCGGTCGGCTCACTGAACAAAATTCTGCGCCTCATGGCGCAATGGCGGGCCACGGTAATCGCACGAACCTATGTTGGCCATCACGGTCTGAAGGTCTTTTCCGGCCCCTTCGAGGGCATGGAGTACCTGACCTACGCCACCGAGGGCTGCCTGGTTCCCCGATTGATCGGCTGCTACGAGTCCGAGTTGCACGAGGACCTGAAATGGTTTGCCGAATCCGGCATCGACACCGTCGTCGATATCGGCTGCGCCGAGGGCTATTATGCCGTCGGCTTGGCGCGATTGATGCCAAACGCCATCGTCTACGCCTTCGACATCGAGGAGATAGCCCGCCGGGCGTGCGCCGATCTGGCCAAGCGCAATGGCGTTGAAGACCGGGTGATCGTCAGCGGCGAGTTCGTCGGCGCGATGTTCGAAGACTATGTGGACAAGAACACGCTGGTCATCATCGACGCGGAGGGCTTCGAGGATGAGATCATGCAGCCCGACCTGTATCCGGGCCTTAAAAAGCTCAACATCGTGATGGAAACCCACCCTGCCTTCGTGCCCGGCGTCGTCGAACGCATGCTTGAGCGATTTGGTCCGACCCACGAAATCGTCATTCGCAGGCAGGGTCCCAAGACAATGCCCCTGCCGCCCTGGCTGCAGACGCTGGGCCACCTTGACCAGCTCATCGCCGTCTGGGAGTTCCGGGCGACCATGACGCCCTGGCTGGTGATGAAACCGCGCGCCCAAGGCTAAGAGTTCAGCGAATGTCTCGCCATGGGGTGGATAAAGAATGAGAGTTGTAGTTACCGAAGCCCTTCGCGAATTGGCGCATAAGCATCGTGTATTCAGTGCAACCGCAGACCGTCTCTGGCCGCTTGGAAGTACGCTGCTGGTGGGCCGCGATGCTGTAATCGAACCCTATTCGCACCTCCTGGGCGGACTCCTGGCCCCGAGTCGCTTTGGCGCGTTCACCTATTCACATTCGGCGTTCGACATTTTTACACGTATCGGCCGCTACGGGTCGATCGCGTGGGGCGTCAAGCTCATGGGCTCTGCGCACCCACACCAATGGGCGGCGATGCACCCCTTTTCCCACAATCCGGGGCCGTTGCCGGGGCTAACCGCTTACCTCGCAGACATCGGAGCTCCTGATCTGGAGCCGTTTGCGTTCGAGCAACGCTCCCCCGCCGTCGTGATCGGTCATGACGTTTGGATCGGAAACGAAGCCAGCCTCCGGCGCGAGATTACCATCGGCGACGGGGCCGTGATCGGGGCGCACGCCGTGGTCACCAAGGATGTGCCGCCCTACGCCATTGTCGTCGGATCGCCTGCGCGCGTAATCCGCTATCGCTTCGACGAGAAGCTGATCGAGGACCTTTTGAGCAGCCAGTGGTGGCGATACGGTCCGGATGTTCTGCAAGCGCTTGATGTGCGCGATCCGGCCGCCTTCCTGGACAGGCTGCGGGAACGCGAAGCGCGGGGCGATATCAAGCCGTTGGTCCTGGAGCCTCTGACCGGCGAAGCTATCATCAAGGCCTGCTCCTAGCGGAACCGGCGCCTGATCTCTACCGCGCCATAACCTCGTCGATAAGCTTCAGCCAGGCCGGCACGCCGACCGTCGCACGGTCGAACCGTTCCAGAGCGGTCGCGCGCGCCGCTGCTCGGAGCGGCGCATAGGCCGCAGGATCCCGGCAGATCTCGACGAGGGTGTCGGCCAAGCCCCCAGGGTCGAAGAAGTCACGCAGCAGACCATTGACGCCCGGTGTGATCGCGTCGTGCAGCGGCGCGGTGTCGGACCCCACGATCAGGCATTCGCAGGCCATGGCCTCGACCAGTGACCAGGAGAGCACGAAGGGATAGGTGAAATAGACGTGGGCCGCCGAGATCGACAGCGCCTTGACCATCTCGCCATGCTCCACGGCGCCGGTGAAATGAACCCGGCTCATGTCCAGCCGCCCACCCACCTCGGCCAGCATCTTGGCCTTCCAGGTTTGGCCGTTGGCCAGGGAGCCGCCGTACACATCGGTGCTGTCGCGACCGATCAGCAGCACCTCGGCGTCCGGGCAGCGTTCCAGGAATGACGGCAAGGCCCGCATGAAGGTGTGGAAGCCGCGCAACCGCTCGAAATTGCGGTTGATGAAGGTGATGACCGGCTTGCCGCCGTCCAGCACCCGACCGTCGGGCAATCTGAACGTCGCGTTCGGGATGCGGCGTGCCCGGTCCAGATCGACACCTTCATGAATGATCCTGACCCGCTCCTGCAGGCCGCGGGGCAGCAGCGACGCTTGGAAGGGGGTCGGGCAGACGATCATGTCGGCTTCGGAATAGGCTAGGGCCAGGCCCATGTTCTTGGCGTGGATGCGGAAATCCGAGATCGGCGTCGAGCGTTCGAACTCCGGGTCAAAGTTCACATCGGCGCCGTGCGAGCGATAGAAGAACTCGCCAAACAGCATCTGGCGGGCGTTCGGGAACACCTCGCGCAGTTGTAGGGTCTCGCCCCAGCCCGGATGGCCGATGATCAGGTCCGGCGTGAAGCCGTCCGCCTTCAGTTTAATGGCCGCCTCGGCGGCCGCCTGACCGCGCATCAGGTCGGCTTCCGCTCGGGTCGCGGCGTCGAATATGCCCGGCGTGGAGCCGCGGGCCAGGGTCCAGCGGCGCACATCGATCCCAGGCCGCCCCTTAACATTCGCGCCACCAATCGCCGCCACCTTGTGGCCGCGCTTCATCACCGCGTCAGCGATATGCGGAAACTGCCCCGGGAAGTTCTGGTGCACGAAAAGAATTCGGCTGGCCGCCACGTCGCCCTCTTTGATCTGCCGCCCCCGTTCTTGGTCATGAGCGCGCGGGGCGTCAATGGCGGAAGGCCGCGCCGTGGACGCGAACGCGTGGGACGCGCTGGACTATCGGCCCGCAAACCCCCTAAACCGCGAATGAGTTGTGGCGCCAACACAGCGCGGCCACCCTGTTTGAAAGGCGACATCCGTTGACGTCTCGTCTTGCGATCTATCATCCGGCCGGCCGGATCGGCCTTGGCGAGAACGTCTTTGGCAAGGACGTCGCCAATCTCGAACTGTTCCGGGCGATGGTCCAGCACGGCGGCCACGAGCAGGTCGATTTCCTGACCCACGCCGCAGTGCAGCCTCAGGATCTGCTGAGGAGCCTGGTCGGTGACCAGCCCTGCTCGACCCGGATTACCACCTCCAGCATCCTGGCCCAGGGGGTCGCGGCGGCAGCGGGAACCCTGCTGCGGGGCGGGCCCCGGCTTGAGGAACTGGCCTGGCAGAGGCGGCGCACCGTCGGGGATCGCGCCTTTAGCCTGATGGGCCTGATCCACACCATCGCCCCGCCGACGATGCGCCAGGACATCGCCATGGCTTCGGTCGCGCCAACCCAGCCCTGGGACGCCCTGATCTGCACATCGCCTTCGGTGCAGCAGGCCATGGAGACGATGTTCGATGAGTGGTGCGAATTCCTGAGCGAGCGCTTTGGCGACGCCAAGCGTATCATGCGACCCCAGCTGCCGCTGATCCCGCTCGGCGTTGACGGCCCGGCCCTTCGGGCTGCGGCTGATCGACCCGAGGTCCGCTCGACCACCCGCGCGGAACTGGGCATCGGCGAGGAAGACGTTCTGGTCCTGTGGGTGGGTCGCCTGTCATTCTTTGAAAAGGCCTTCCCCCAGCCGATGATCCGGGCGGTCGAAGAGTCCGCCAGGGCCACCGGCAAGCGCGTACATTTCGCCATGGTGGGATGGTTTCCGAACGGCGCGGACGGCGAGCGGATGTATCGCCAGGCGGCCGCGGCCCACGCCCCGTCGGTCGGGTTCCACATCATCGATGGCAACGACCGACAGCGCCTTGGCGCCCTGTGGGCGGCCTCCGACATCTTCCTGTCGCTGGTCGACAATATCCAGGAGACCTTCGGCATCACGCCGCTGGAAGCTATGGCCTCGGGCCTGCCCGTCGTGATCAGCGATTGGGACGGTTATCGCTACACCGTACGCGATGGCCAGGAGGGTTTTCTTGTCCCCACCCTCGGCGGTCCCGAAAACGCCCTGCCCGACGAGATGATCGCGGGCCACGACTTCGGGCTCAAATCCTACCAGCAGTATGTCGGCGTCATTGCCCAGCACACCGCCGTCCATGTCGGCCGGGCCGCCCAGGCGCTGTCCGACCTCATCCGCTCCCCCGATCTGCGCCGCAAGATGGGTGAGGCGGGAAGACAGCGCATCCGCGATACGTTCGACTGGCCGGTCGTCGCCCGACAGTACTCGGCCCTGGCCGAGGAACTCTCCGCGGTGCGGGTCGCCGCCGAAGACACGCGCGCCCATTCGACGCGCAATCCGGTCAAGGGCGACCCCTTCCGCAATTTCGCGGGCTTCGCAACCCAGGTGCTATCCCTCAAGAGCCGCCTGGCCCTGCGCGCCGGCGTCGGGTTGGCCGATCTGCAGCGCGTCCAGACCATCGAGCTGGACATGTTCGCAGCCAACTGGCGCGGAACCCATGAGGAGTGCCAGACGGTCTTTGCTCATCTGGCCGAGGGTCACGCCGCCACCACCGAGGATCTGTTGCTGCTGTTCCCCGCGCCGCGCCGCCGCGCGGTGCAGCTCAGCCTGTTGTGGATGGCCAAATGCGGCTTTCTGGATTGGCTCTGAGCCGGCCCGGCCTTGAAACCTCAGGCGACAACCTCCACCTCAGTCGGGTATCGCCGCCCCGTGGCTGACATCAGGATGGGACCGGCGGACGAAGTCGCTTAAGCGAAGGACTTCGCGATGACCCGGACCATCCTGTTCGACAGCCCCTTTCTGCTGGGCTTCGAACACACCCGAGACCTGATCGAACGCGCCGCCAAGGCCGCTTCGGAAAGCTATCCGCCCTACAATGTCGAGCAAGACGACGAGGGCGGAGTACGCATCACTCTGGCCGTGGCAGGATTTTCGCCCGAACAGTTGCACGTGACGGTCGAGGGAGGCCAACTGATCGTCGCCGGCAAGCGCGAAGTCGAGGCCAGATCCGAGACCGACCGGGCCTTCCTGCATCGCGGCATCGCGGCGCGGGGCTTTGTCCGCACCTTCGTGCTGGCCGAGGGCATCGAGGTCACGGCGGCGACCCTGGAACATGGTCTGCTGCACATCGATCTGGCCCGGCCGCGTCCAGAGCGACTGGTCAGGCGCATCCCGATCCGCTCCGTCGCCTGAACCCGTCGCAGCGATTCACACGTTCAGTCCTGCCCCGCTCCGAAATGCCCGCTGAACCGGGCCAGACCCGGCGCGTTCCCTATTCAAGGAGGTGGTCAACATGACACCTGTCACCCACAATCCGGTCTTCACGACGGAAGCCTTCGCGGCGCTTGGCGCCCCGGATCTGGTCTATGTCCGCCCGATCAAGGCGGCGGAAATCCTAGCTGACGCGCCCGCCGGCTCGACCGACGATTTCGATCTGCTTCCCGACCAGACCCTCTATGCGGTCTGCCGCGCCGATGGCGCTCGGCTGGCGGTGATGGTCGACCGCGACACGGCGATCGCCGCCGCCCTCGCGCATGAACTGGCGCCGGTTTCGGTGCACTGATCCAGGGCGCGGCGGCCCCCCAGCCGTCGCGCTCGCTTCCAGAAAATCAGGCGGCCGTGCTGGTCGGTTCGTGGGCCAGCAGCACGTGAACGGCATCGGCCGAGCGGGCTTGACGCAAATGCTCGCGCAGTTCCGGCTGCCGCATCATCCGCGACACGCGGGCCAAGGCCCGCAGGTGCTGGGCGCTGGCGTCAGACGGCGCGAACAGGGCAAGCAGAAGATCGACGGGCTTGTCATCGACCGCGTCGAACGCCACCGGCGTCTCCAGACGGACAAACACCGCGCGCACCCGGTCCAGGCCGTCAATGCGGGCATGGGGAATGGCCACCCCCTGGCCCACGCCGGTCGAGCCTGCGGCCTCGCGCTCGATCAGGCCTTCGAGCACGGTGTTGGAATTGACGCCCAGCACCCGCGCAGCGACGTCGGCGATCACGCCGAGCACCTGCCGCTTGCCTGGAGCACTGACGCGCAGCGCCACTGCTCCAGGATCCAAGAGATCACCGATAGTCATGGACTTAAACGCTCGCTCACTGTCGGCCGCCGCAACACAATCGCTGGGAGCCCTCCGGAACGTTCAGGATCATGACACGACCCCGTTAGTTCGCGGTTGACCCATTCCCGTTCAGCGACTTTGTGCGTTCGGGGTCGATCCAGCCGATATTTCCGTCTGGCCGCCGGTACACCACGGACAATCCGTCGTGGGCGGCGTTCCTAAACACGATTGCCTGGGACTCGGTCAAGTCCAGTTCCATGACAGCCATGGAAACGGTCATTACCTTCAGCGAGGACTGGGTCTCGGCGATGATCATGGCCGAAGGGGCGCCGGCTGGATGGTCGGCGTCGTCGCCCCAGTCGTCGTTCTCGTGCTCGTCGATATCGGGAGCCCGCAGAACGTACATCGCGGCGTTCTCGGCTTGTTTGGCTGAGGCCGCGATGGAGTGACTCTTGAGTCTTCGCTTGTAGCGCCTGATCCTCGTCTCGATCTTGGCCAGGGCGGCGTCAAACGCCGCATGGGCGTCACCACCCGCTCCATGGCTAAGAAGTTGCTGGCCCGAAGCCAGCTTTACCGAACAGTCGGCCCGGAAGGCATGGCCCTCCTTGCTGATGACCACGTCGGCATTACCGCCGCGATCAAAATACTTGCCGATGCTCAGGGTGATTTCGTCGGAGACTCGCGCTCGCAGAGCCTCGCCAACGTCGACATGCTTGCCGGAGATTTGGACTTGCATGCCCTAACAACGCGCCTGTCCAGAGGCGGTGTCAAGCGGCCGTGACGGGTTCAGAAAAAGCTCGAAACAAGAGCGATGATCTTGTGGACGGCGGCGGTCACAACCCCCGCGCTAACGAACAGCAGCCCCAGGCTGACCAGGGCCATCAGATAGCCCAGCAGGGCCAGAAAACCATCGCGTTGCAGCAGGGCCAGCGACAGAATCGCTACCGTTGCGCCAGGCGCGAGATTGCCCAGCGGGATCGGCAGGATGAGGACAAGCGCCAGCAGGGTGCAGACCACTCCGATCATCCGCTCGCCCAGCGGCGAGAACAGCCAGGAAAGGCGGGGCCTGGTGATCAACTCCATGCGCTTGACCAAGGGGGTGAGCCTGCGGAACAGGCCGCGCAGATCGTCGCGCTTGACCGGCCGGTCGATCATCCGGCGCGGCAGCCACGGCGCGTCGGCTCCCAGCGCGATCTGGGGGGCCAGCAGCAGGATCGGCAGGCTGAGGATCGTCGAGGAGCCCGGCGGCAGCGGCAGGGTGTTCAAAGCTCCGAACACGAACAGCATCGCCCCGAAGGCGCGGCTGTCAAAAGCCTCCAGCATCTGGCCGACGGTCAGGATCGGACGGACGTCCTCGCCAAACCCTTCGATCACGTCCGCTAGGCTATCGGTCGACATGCGCGCTCCTGCTCATGGAGCTTATAACGCAGGACCGATCAATGGGTCGTGAAGATAGGCGCTTTCTGGAAAATCACCACGCGCCCGGAGCGGCTCAGTTCGTTTCCTTGATCAGGCGCCGGCGCTCGACCGATGAGGGAATACGCATCGCTTCGCGATACTTGGCCACCGTGCGCCGGGCGATGTCGACCCCGGCCGTTTTCAGGATCTCGACGATGGCGTCGTCGGAGTGGACATCCTTCTCGGCCTTCTCGGCCTCGACCAGACCCTTGATCTTGTGACGGACACTGGCGGCCGAATGGGCCTCGCCGCCCTCTGACGACTGGATGGCCGAGGTGAAGAAGAACTTCAGCTCGAACACCCCGCGCGGGGTGGCGATGTACTTGTTGGAGGTGACCCGGCTTACCGTGCTCTCGTGCATGCCGATGGCGTCGGCGACGGTTTTCAGGTTCAGGGGTCGCAGATGCTCGACGCCGAAGGCCAGGAAGCCGTCCTGCTGGCGGACGATCTCGCTGGAAACTTTCAGGATGGTCTTGGCCCGCTGGTCGAGGCTCTTCACCAGCCAGTTGGCGGTGGCCATGCAGTCGGAGACGAAGGTCTTTTCCTGATCGGTGCGCGCACCCTTGGAAACCCGGGCGTGATAGCGCTGGTCGACCAGCACCCGGGGCAGGGTGTCGGTGTTGAGCTCCACGTGCCACATGCCGCCCAGGCCCTCGCGGACATGGACGTCAGGCACCAGGGTCTCGGCGGTCTCACTGGCATAGGCCGCGCCCGGACGCGGGGTCAGGGCTCGGATCTCGGCGATCATCTCGCGAAGATCTTCCTCGTCGACACCGCACACCTTGCGCAGGCCGTTCATGTCGCGGCGAGCCAGCATGTCGAGATTGTCGAGCAGGGCGGCCATGGCCGGGTCGTAGCGGTTCTGGTCCTTCAACTGCAGGGCCAGGCACTCGCGCACGTCGCGGGCGAAGACCCCGGTGGGCTCAAAGCCCTGGAGCACAGTGAGGACGCGCTCGACCATCGCCTCGGCGCAGCCCAGACGCTCGGCGGTCTCGGCCAGGTCCAGGCGCAGATAGCCGCCCTCGTCGACGCCGTCGATCAGGACATTGGCCACCAGCTGCTCGGCTGCCGACAGGCCCGCCTGGACCAGCTGGCCCTGCAGGTGTTCCGACAGGGTGGGTACGGCCGTCAGGGCGCCTTCATAGTCGCCGTCGTGCTCAAAGGAGCCGCCGCCGCCGGCTCGCGACCAGTCGATCTGGCCGCCGGCCTCCTGGGCCTGCTCGCCGTCGCCCGAGGCGCGCTCGCCGGGCGAGACGTCGTCGGGCGTGGCGTCCATTTCCGAATTGGCCGAGCCTTCGGCCACGATGTCGACGCCCAGGTCGCTGGCCGCCGGCTCGCGGTCGATTTCGGGCGCGGCTTCGCTTTCGCCCTCGTCGCGCTGCAGGAGCGGATTGCGTTCCAGCTCGGCCTCGACGAAGGCGTCGAGCTCGATGTTCGACAGCTGCAGCAGCTTGATCGCCTGCTGCAGTTGCGGGGTGATGACGAGGCCCTGGCCTTGCCGCAGTTCCAGTCGATGGCCGAGAGCCACTGCGCCCTCCTGGGCAAATCGAAATGTTCGATCCCCATTGAAGGGCAACTAGGTTAACGGGGCGCCAACGCCTGCAATATTCGGGCCGGTGCGACTTTCAGTCCCGTCGCCCAACAATGAAAATCCCGCGAAGCCGGAGGGCCGCGCGGGATAAGTCATTTTGCAATAAGGATTATTTCCTAGACGCGTTCGGCGAAATGATCGCCCAGATAAACGCGGCGGACTTCCGGATCCTCGATGATTTCCTTTGGGGAACCCTCGAACAGCACTTCACCGGCGTGAATGATTGACGCGCGATCGATGATATCCAGCGTCTCGCGGACATTGTGGTCGGTGATCAGAATGCCGATGCCGCGCTTCTTCAGATAGCCGATGACCTCGCGGATGTCGGCGATGGCCAGGGGGTCGATACCGGCAAAGGGTTCATCCAGCAGCATGAACGACGGCTCGCTGGCCAGGGCCCGGGCGATTTCCACCCGGCGCCGCTCGCCGCCCGACAGGGCCACGGCCGGCGACTTGCGGATATGGGTGATCCGCAGTTCCTCGAGAATGTTGGTCACGGTCTCTGCGGCGGCGCGCTGGTTCTTCTCGCGCATCTCGACCACGGCCATGACGTTCTGCTCGACCGTCATGCCCCGGAAGATCGAGGCTTCCTGCGGCAGATAGCCGACACCCAGACGCGCGCGCTGGAACATCGGTTGGGCGGTGATGTCCTCGCCGTCCAGATAGATCGAGCCGTAGTCGGCGGCGATCAGGCCGGTGATCATGTAGAAGCAGGTGGTCTTGCCCGCGCCGTTGGGGCCCAGCAGGCCGACGACCTCGCCGCGCTGCAGGCGCAGGGAGACGCTCTTGACCACCGGGCGGTCGCCGAACGACTTGCCGATGGCGTCAACGAACAGGCCGTTTGCCTCCGGGCGAGCGAGGGCTTCGGGGCGATCGGAACCGCCAAGGGGCGTCATCTTCATTCGAACGAGCCTAGCGGTTGGCCGGAGCCGGGGTCTGGGACTTTTCGGGATAGATCACCGAGCGCACGCGCCCGGTCTTGCCCCGTCCCTTGGCGTTGGATTCCAGCTTCACGTCGTTGGTCTTGGTGTTGACCGTCATGCGGTCACCCCGCGCCACGTCCTGGCCGCGCACGACGATGACATTGCCGGTGATGACGATGGTGTCGTTGGAATAGGTGAACACGGCGCGGTCACCCCGGACCGTCTGGTCCTGGTTGACGAAATAGACGTCGCCTTCGGCTTCCACGTGATCGACATCGCCGCAGGCGTTCGAGCCGGCCTGGGCGCCGGGCTTGCGGGTCGAATAGGCGTTGACCACGCTGGCCCGCAGCCGGCTCTTGTCCTGCAGCATCTCGACATTGCCACGGAAGATCGTGCGGCACTGGCTGTTGATGTTCTCCTGCTCGTCCGCGGAAATATCCACGGGCGCGCTGGAGTCGTTGATGCTCTGGGCGAAGGCCGAGCCGCTCGCCAGGATCAGTGCGGTCGCCGCCGCCGCTGCCATCCAACGCTGGATCAAGTCAGAGTCCTTATCTGCGAAGCACGGCCATGCCGCGCGCCTCTACTTACTTCCGTTCGAGCCGGGTGCGAACCCCACCCCTGAAAACGACCCGGTCACCCTTGTCATATACGGTGTAGGCGTTGGATTTCACCTGCCCCGTCGGACCTTCACCCAGCATGGCCGTCTCGCCGCTGATATTTCCGGTCTTGGTGTCGACCACCGCCTCTTCCGAAGCGAAGCGATAGCCCGAGCCATCGTCGATGCGAACATCCCCGCTCAGGGACAGTTTCATCGTGTCTTCGCGATAGATCCCTGACTTGGCCGTCACCCGGCTGGGCTGGGGTTCGTCGAAGCCGAGGGTCAGGGTGGGCGACTCCAGTCGCACGTTCTTCATGTCGTTGTCGTCGCGCAAAGCCGAACGCGCGGTGATCATGAAACTGCGACCATCGCCAGACTGGCCGTAGAAGCGCGGCGCGATCATGCGGATCTGGGTCTTGGCCTCGGCGGGCGGTCGGGCCGCAGCGCGCATCGAGCGCCAGGTGACCTGGCCGCCTACGCCGATCAGGATCACGGCGATCGTCGCCGGCAGCACCACGCGCATCAGCCGCACCCGGCGCGAGCGCCGGCGCCACTGCCCCAGATCCCGGGCGATCGACCGTCCAGTCATGGTCGCGGCCGCCGTCATCCCTAGGTGTGCGCGAAGATGTCGACGTCTTCCCAACCGGCCAGGTCGAGGGCGGCGCGGTGGGGCAGGAAGTCAAAGCAGGCCTGGGCCAGATCCATGCGGCCCTCGCGAACCAGCATGGCGTTGAGCTTGTCGCGCAGACCATGCAGGTGCAGCACATCGGACGCCGCATAGGCGACCTGTTCGGGGCTGAGCGTCGCCGCGCCCCAGTCGGAGCTTTGCTGGGCCTTGGACAGCTCCACGGCCATCAGCTCGCGCGTCACGTCCTTGAGGCCGTGGCGGTCGGTATAGGTGCGGGCCAGCTTGGAGGCGATCTTGGTGCAGTAGACGGGCGTGGTCATCACGCCCAGATGCAGCAGGAACATGGCGATATCGAAGCGGCCGAAGTGGAAAAGCTTCAGGATCTTCGGATCGGTCAGCAGGCGCTTCAGGTTGGGCGCGTCATAGGTGGCGCGATCCAGCTGGACCAGGTGGGCGTCACCGTCGCCGCTCGACAGCTGCACGACGCAAAGCGGGTCGCGTCCCAGCCGCAGGCCCATGGTCTCGGAGTCGATCGCGACTGCGGTCGCGCCGGCAAAGGCGTCGTCGGGCAGGTCGCCCACATGAACAAAATTGGTCAAGGTTTCAGAGCTCTCCGGCGACACGCCTGAACGACAGCCGTCGCCGAGGCTCGCGCGCCCGAACGGGGTACGCGCGACATTATAATCACGATGAAAGAGATATCTATTCGCTAGGAACTATCGGCGCCACCCCGACCTTCTTTCGAAGGTTGGTAGGGGGTGGTGCCCAGGAGAGGACTCGAACCTCCACGACCTTTCAGTCACTGGCACCTGAAGCCAGCGCGTCTACCAATTCCGCCACCTGGGCCCGCAGAGCAATCCGTGGATCGCCGCGAGGCCGGGACGTTTAGGGAAAGCTTTTGGCCCCGTCAATCGCCAAATCGCGCATTTCGTTGCGAAGCCCCTCGCGGTCGTCTATCCCCCGCGTCATCGCAAGCGACGGGGATTGAAAATGCAGGGTCTGGTCACAGTGTTCGGCGGCTCCGGCTTCGTCGGCAGCCAGGTCGTGCGGCAGCTCGCCAAGGCGGGCCACCGCGTTCGTGTGGCGGTGCGCCAGCCCAACCTCGCCTACAAGATGCGAATGCTGGGCGATGTCGGCCAGATCGAGGTCGTCCAGGCCAATGTCCGCAACGTCGCCTCGGTGACGCGGGCGCTGGAGGGCGCTGAAGCCTGCGTCAATCTGGTCGGCCTGCTCTACGAATCCGGCCGTCAGAAATTTCAGGCCGTCCACGTGATGGGCGCCAAAACCATCGCCGAGTGCGCCAAGGCGGCCGGCGTCGCCCGCTTCGTGCAGATCAGCGCCATCGGCGCCGACGCCGGCTCCGAAGCCAAGTACGCCCGCACCAAGGCCGAAGGCGAAGAAGCGGTCCGCGCCGTGTTCCCGGGCGCGGTGATCGTCCGTCCCTCGGTGGTGTTTGGTCCCGAGGACAACTTCTTCAACAAGTTTGGCCAGATGGCCGCGATGAGCCCGGCCCTGCCGCTGGTCGGCGGCGAGACCCGCTTCCAGCCGGTGTTCGTCGGCGACGTGGCCGCCGTGATCGCCCAGGCGGCCAGCAGCCCGGCCGCCGAGGGCGTGACCTATGAGCTGGGCGGTCCCGGCGTCTATACGATGCGCGAGATCCTGCAGCTGATCCTGACCGAGACCGGCCGCGACCGTCTGCTGCTGCCCATTCCGTGGTTCGCCGCGTCCCTGCTGGGCAAGGTCGGCGATGTGATGGCCGGCCTCCTGCCCATCGCGCCGCCGATCACCAGCGACCAGGTCGAGATGCTGAAAAGCGACAATGTCGCCGATCATGGTCTGCCGGGCCTGGCCGAGGCTGGCGTCGTCCCGACCAGCATCGAGGCCATCGTGCCGTCCTACCTGTACCGCTACCGCAAGGGCGGACAGTATGCGCCCACGCCAGCGGGGGCGTTCTAGACGCTGGCCAGGCCGGAACGAATAAGGGCGGACACCGCAGTGTCCGCCCTTTTCTTTTGACCCTTCGCCGCTGCGAGATCAGCGCGGAATGTACAGCAAACCCAGCCCCACAACGCCGACGGCGATCCGCCACCAGGCGAACGGCGCAAAGCCGTGGCGTGTGATGAAGTCCAGCACGGTCTTGACCACGAAGACGCCGGAGATCAGGGCCGCCAGGAAGCCAAGGCCGATCAGGCCCAGGTCGTTGGTGCTGAGCTTGTCGATGTTCTTGTAGAGATCATAGGCGAAGGCCCCGGCCATGGTCGGCATGGCCAGGAAGAAGCTGAATTCGGCGGCCGAGCGCTTGTCGCACTTCAGCAGCAGGGCGCCGGCGATGGTGGCGCCCGAGCGCGAGACGCCCGGCACCAGGGCCAGGCACTGGAACAGGCCGATGATGAAGGCCGTCTTCAGCGGATAGTCGACCACGTCGGTGTGTTGAGGCTCGAACTTCATGCGGTCCAGCGCCAGCAGGGCGAAGCCGCCGGTGATCAGGGTGATGCAGACCAGCAGCGGCGACTCGTAGAGGACCATCTTGATGAAGTCGTGGGCCAGTACGCCGACAAAGACCGCCGGCAGGAAGGCCAGAAACACGCCCAGGATGAAGCGGCGCGAGCCGGGATTGGTCGGCGCCGAGGTCAGCAGCCCCCACAGTCTCCCGAAATAGACCCCGGTAATGGCCAGGATCGCGCCCAGCTGGATCAGCACCTGGAAGGTGTTGCCCGGACTGTGGAAGCCCAGGAAATGTCCCACCAGCAGAAGATGGCCGGTGGAAGACACAGGAATGAATTCAGTAAGCCCTTCGATCAGGCCCAGCACGATCGCGATCAGCCAATCCGGCATCGGCAGTCCCTCAAAAACGCAGGCCCCCGGCGTGCGCCTGACAGGGTAAACATGGCGTTAATCCACAAAGTAGACTAATAAGGGGGCGCGCTGCGAGACGATCGCAACGACCCCCGGCGATCTGCGGATATTACAGTCAACTATTTTTACCACCGCATTCTTCTTGCGCCAAAGAGTCCGTATGAGGCCGCCATACGCAATTTTTCTCCCGAAGACGGGATGAGGGAAGTCGCATGGCCGAGCGCATGCTGAAATTCACCACGGTGGCCCGCAAGACGCCTGAAAAGCGTGCGGCGGACGACCGTTCTGGCGACTTCCACGAGATCTACGCCGACTTCATCGATGCGAAAGCCACCGAGCAGGCCTCGCGTTGCTCGCAATGTGGCGTGCCGTTCTGCCAGACCCACTGCCCCCTGCAAAACAACATCCCCGACTGGCTGCGGATGACCGCCGAAGGCCGTCTGGAAGAAGCCTATCAACTGTCGCAGGCCACCAACTCGATGCCGGAGGTCTGCGGTAGAATCTGCCCGCAGGATCGTCTCTGCGAAGGCAATTGCGTCATAGAGCAATCGGGTCACGGCACCGTGACGATCGGCTCGGTCGAGCGCTATCTCACCGACAAGGCCTGGGAGATGGGCTGGGTGAAGCCCCTGGTGGCCGGCCCGGCCACCGGCCAGTCGGTCGGGATCATCGGTGCGGGCCCCGCGGGCCTGGCCGCCGCCGAGATGCTGCGCGAGCAGGGCCATGAGGTCGTGGTCTATGACCGCCACGACCGCGCCGGCGGTCTGCTGATCTACGGCATTCCCGGATTCAAGCTGGAAAAGGACGTCGTCCAGCGCCGCACCTCGCGCCTCGCCGACGGCGGCGTGGAGTTTCGGATGAACTTCGAGGTCGGCCGCGACGCGTCGCTGGAAGACCTGCGCGAAAAGCACGACGCCGTGCTGATCGCCACCGGCGTCTACGCCGCCCGCGACCTGGTGGTCCCGGGCTCCGGCAGCCAGGGCGTGGTTCCTGCGCTCGACTATCTGATCGCCTCCAACCGCACAGACCTGGGCGACAGCGTTCCCGAGTACGAGAGCGGGGCGCTGAACGCCGAGGGCAAGGACGTGGTCGTGGTCGGCGGCGGCGACACCGCCATGGACTGCGTCCGCACCGCCATCCGCCAGGGCGCGACCTCGGTCACCTGCCTCTATCGCCGCGACAAGGCCAACATGCCCGGCTCCCTGCGCGAAGTGGCCAATGCCGAGGAAGAAGGCGTGACCTTCGAATGGCTGGCCGCCCCCCGGGCCCTGTCGGGCGACGCCGAAGCGGTGACCGGCGTGCGCGCGATCCGCATGCGCCTGGGCGCCCCGGACGCGTCCGGCCGCCAGTCGCCGGAAGAGATCGAGGGCGGCGATTTCGATCGTCCGGCCCAGCTGGTGGTCAAGGCCCTGGGCTTCGAGCCTGAAAACCTGCCCGAGCTGTTCGCGGCTCCCGACCTGAAGACCACGCGCTGGGGCACGGTGAAGGCCGATGTCCGCAACCAGATGACCAATCTGGACGGCGTGTTCGCCGCCGGCGACATCGTGCGCGGCGCCTCCCTCGTGGTCTGGGCGATCAAGGACGGCCGCGACGCCGCCGACGCCATGCACCGCTATCTGAAGTCCAAGGTCGGCGCCCCGGCGCTGATCGCGGCGGAGTAAAAGATCATGAGCCAAGACATCCAGCACTATCTGGCCAACCGCCAGCGCCTGATCGACGGTCACGCCTATGACCCGACCACCGAGCGCGACGCCTGCGGCGTCGGCCTGGTCTGCGCCATCGACGGCACGCCGCGCCGCGAAGTGGTCGAGCTGGCTATCAAGGCCCTGAAGGCCCTGTGGCACCGGGGCGCGGTCGACGCCGACGGCAAGACCGGCGACGGCGCCGGCATCCTGCTGTCGGTCCCGCAGGACTTCTTCACCGACCAGGTGCGCCGCACCGGCCACGCCCTGCGGGCCGGGTCCATCGCCGTGGGCCAGATCTTCCTGCCGCGCACCGATCTGGGCGCCCAGGAAGCCTGCCGCACCATCGTCGAGGCCGAAGCCCTGCGCTTTGGCTTCTACATCTATGGCTGGCGCCAGGTGCCGGTGAACACTGCCGTGATCGGCGAGAAGGCCAACGCCACCCGTCCGGAAATCGAGCAGATCATGCTGGCCGCCCCGGCCGGCCTGGAGGGCGAGCCGCTGGAGCGCGCCCTGTTCCTGTGCCGCAAGCGCATCGAAAAGCGCGTCCACGCCCAGAATCTGTCGGGCTTCTACATCTGTTCGCTGTCGGCCAAGTCGCTGATCTACAAGGGCATGTTCCTGGCCGAGGCGATCGACGAGTTCTATCCCGACCTCAAGGACGAGCGCTTCGCCGCCAATGTGGCGATCTTCCACCAGCGCTATTCGACCAACACCTTCCCCGAATGGCGTCTGGCCCAGCCCTTCCGGATGCTCGCCCACAACGGCGAGATCAACACCATCAAGGGCAACATCAACTGGATGAAGTCCCACGAGATCAAGATGGCCGCCCAGGCCTTCGGCGAGTTCGGGGATGACGTCAAACCGGTGATCCAGCCGGGTGGTTCGGACAGCGCCAGCCTGGACAACACCTTCGAGGTGCTGGTCCGCGCCGGCCGCGACGCGCCGATGGCCAAGGCCCTGCTGGTGCCGGAAGCCTCGGGCCCCAGCCTCTCGGACTCGCACCAGGCGCTCTACAGCTACTGCAACGCCGTCATGGAGCCGTGGGACGGTCCGGCCGCCCTGTGCGCCACCGACGGCCGCTGGGTCGTGGCCGGCAAGGACCGCTCGGGCCTGCGTCCGCTGCGCGTGGCCTATACCGACGATGGTCTGGTCATCATGGGCTCGGAAGCCGGCATGTGCGGCGTCGCCGAAGGCCGCATCACCCGCAAGCTGGCCATCGCGCCGGGCCGGATGATCGCCATCGATCTGCTCGAAGGCCGCCTCTATGGCGAAGACGAGATCATCGACGAACTGGCCGGCCGCCACCCCTATACGCAATGGCTGGGCAACATGGTCGATCTCGAAAAGGAGATCGGCCCCGGCCCCGAGCCGCGCAAATATGGTCGCGAGGAACTGACCCGCCGTCAGGCCGCCGCCGGCTTCAGCCTCGAAGACCTGGAGATGATCCTCGCGCCGATGGTCGAGGACGGCAAGGAAGCCGTCGGCTCGATGGGCGACGACAGCCCGCTGGCCGTGCTGTCGGAAAAGTACCGTCCGCTCAGCCACTTCTTCCGCCAGAACTTCAGCCAGGTGACCAACCCGCCGATCGATCCGCTGCGGGAAACGGGCGTCATGAGCCTGAAGACCCGGTTCAAGAACCTGGGCAACATTCTCGCGCAGGACGCCGCCCAGGCCGATGTCTATGTGCTGCAGAGCCCGGTGCTGACCACCGGCATGTACGAGCGCATTCAGGGTCTGCTGGGCGAGAAGAACGTCGTCGTCATCGACTGCACCATGCCCCTGCCCGCCCCCGAGGCCCGGGCTGGCGACGCTCTGCGCGCCAATCTCGACCGCATCCGGGCCGAGGCCGAGGACGCCGTGCTGCGCGGCTGCGGGGCCATCGTGCTGACGGACGAGAACAGCCGCGAGGACCGGGTCGCCCTGCCGATGATCCTGGCCACCGGCGGCGTCCACAGCCACCTGGTGGGCAAGGGCCTGCGCTCCTATGTCTCGATCATCGTCCGCTCGGCCGAGTGCCTCGACACGCACTATTTCGCGGTGCTGGTCGGTGTCGGCGCCACGGCGGTCAACGCCTATCTGGCCCAGGAAAGCTTCCAGGATCGCCTGGAACGCGGCCTGCTCGGCGACAAGTCGCTCAAGGACGTGTGCCTGAACTTCAAGGGCGCCATCGAGGCGGGCCTGCTGAAGATCATCTCCAAGATGGGTATCAGCGTCATCTCGTCCTATCGCGGCGGCTACAACTTCGAAGCCGTTGGCCTGTCGCGCGCCCTGGCCGCCGAGTTCTTCCCCGGCATGCCGTCGCGCATCTCCGGCATCGGCCTGGCCGGCGTCGAGAGCAAGGCGGTCGAGCTGCACCGCAAGGCCTGGGACAGCGCCGCCGTCACCCTGCCGGTCGGCGGCCTCTACAAGCTGCGCAAGTCGGGCGAGGCCCACGCCTTCGAGGCGCGGCTGATCCATACCCTGCAGAGCGCCTGCGACACCGGCGACTATGAGCTGTATCGCCGCTGGTCCAACGGCCTGCGCACCCAGAAGCCGATCCAGCTGCGCGACCTGCTGGACTGGCGCTCGGACCGCAACCCGATCTCCACCGACGACGTCGAGAGCGTCAACGAGATCCGCAAGCGCTTCGTCACGCCGGGCATGAGCCTCGGCGCCCTGGGCCCCGAAGCCCACGGCATGCTCAACATCGCCATGAACCGCATCGGGGCGAAATCCGTCTCGGGCGAGGGCGGCGAAGACTCGGCGCGCTACAAGCCGCTGCCCAATGGCGACAACCCCAACAGCGCCATCAAGCAGGTGGCCTCGGGGCGGTTTGGCGTCACCGCCGAGTATCTGAACCAGTGCGTCGAGCTGGAGATCAAGGTCGCCCAAGGGGCGAAGCCTGGAGAAGGCGGCCAGCTGCCCGGCTTCAAGGTCACCGAGATGATCGCCCGGCTGCGCCACGCCACGCCCGGCGTCATGCTGATCAGCCCGCCGCCGCACCACGACATCTACTCGATCGAGGACCTGGCCCAGCTGATCTATGACCTCAAGCAGATCAACCCGGTCGCCCGGGTGACGGTCAAGCTGGTGGCCATGACCGGCATCGGCGCCATTGCGGCCGGCGTCGCGAAGGCGAAAGCCGATGTGATCCTGGTGGCCGGCGGCGTCGGCGGCACGGGCGCCTCGCCCCAGACCTCGGTGAAATATGCCGGCGGTCCGTGGGAGATGGGCCTGTCGGAAGCCAACCAGGTTCTGACCCTTAACAACCTGCGCCACTCGGTCGTCCTGCGGGCCGACGGCGGCATGCGCACGGGTCGCGACATCGTCATCGCCGCCATGCTGGGCGCCGAGGAGTTCGGCATCGGCACCGCCTCCCTGGTGGCCATGGGCTGCATCATGGTGCGCCAGTGCCACTCCAACACCTGCCCGGTCGGCGTCTGCACCCAGGACGAGGCCCTGCGCGCCAAGTTCACCGGCACGCCGGAAAAGGTCATCAACCTGTTCAGCTTCATCGCTGAGGAGGTCCGCGAGATCCTGGCCGGACTGGGCTTCAAGTCCCTGCAGGACATCGTCGGCCGCACCGACCTGCTGGCCCAGGTCAGCCGCGGCGGCGAGCACCTCGACGACCTCGACCTCAACCCCCTGCTGGTTCGCGCCGACCCCGGCCAGAACAAGCCCTACAACACCGTGGTCGGCCGCAACGAAGTGCCCGACACCCTCGACGCCCAGATCGTCCGCGACGCCGCGCCCCTGCTGGAACGCGGCGAGAAGATGCAGCTGACCTATACGGTCCGCAGCACCGCACGCTCGATCGGCGCCCGCACGTCCAGCCATATCGTGCGCAAGTACGGCATGAAGGGCCTGCCCGCCGGCCACCTGACCGTCCAGCTCAAGGGCTCGGCCGGCCAGAGCCTGGGGGCCTTCGCGGTCCAGGGCCTGCGCATCGAGCTGACCGGCGAGGCCAATGACTATGTCGGCAAGGGCCTGTCGGGCGCGACCATCGTCATCAAGCCCTCCCGCACCCTGGCGGCCCCGGAAAGTAACGCCCTGCTCGGCAACACCGTGCTGTTCGGCGCCACCTCGGGCCGACTGTTCGCGGCGGGCCAGGCGGGTGAGCGCTTCGCGGTCCGCAACTCGGGCGCCACCACGGTGGTCGAGGGTTGCGGCGCCAATGGCTGCGAATACATGACCGGCGGTCAGGTGGTGATCCTGGGTCCGACGGGCGGCAACTTCGGGGCCGGCATGACCGGCGGCATGGCCTTTGTTCTCGACCAGCACGGCCGGTTCGAAGCCAATATCAACCCCGAGAGCATCGTCGTCCAGCGGCTGGCCTCGCCCTATTGGGAAGGCGTGCTGCGGTCCCTGGTGGCCGAACACGCCCGCGAGACGGACTCGGCCTTCGCCGAGAGCCTGCTGCGCGACTGGGACCGCGTGCGCGACCTGTTCTGGCAGGTTTGCCCCAAGGAGATGGTCTCGCGCCTGCCGCAGCCGCTGGTGGCGGAAGAGGTCGCGGCCTAGGCGTTTTCCGGGGCGCGAGGACTGGCCCCCTCCTGACCTGCTTCGCAGGTCGTCCTCCCCCGTAGGGGGAAGATGAAATGCGCTGACCTCATCTTCCCCCTCCGGGGGAAGACGGCTGCGCAGCAGCCCGTAGGGGGCAAGTCTGGCGGACACGACTTCGCAGCCTCGCGCGGAAACCGCCGAGTGGGTGGGAAGGGTCGCGGAGCGTCCGGGCCTCGCCCGGAGGATGGGATAGTTGAATACCGTTTCGACGAAGACGAACGCTCCGCGCAGCCGTTATCCGGTGAGCCCTCGGGGCGCGGGGTTTTAACCCGCTTCCGACGTTAGGCCCCCGACGGGTGGAGGGGATAGCGACCCCGTCCAGACCGCATGGGCGATTTCAGCCCATGCCTGTTGCGCGCCTCGAACCTTCGCCGCCTGGGTTTTCGTCCCGATGTTTCAGGGAACCCGTCCAGATCTGTCGCCAAGGCGGTCACTGAAGACCCCCGAAGAGCGCTGCCCGCTCGACCACCCCTGACAGCCGTCTCAGTCGCCGGCCGGACGCCCTTCCCGTGCTGTCAGGTGAGATCAATTATGCAGGCGGTTTCGGCGCGTCTGACAGGCGCGATCGATTATTCTACAAGCCTTTGATCTGACTGGAGCTTATTCCGGAAAGAACGGGGATTGAGGGCAGTCTATCCCCGCACTTGCCCCCTACGGGTCGCTGCGCGACCATCTTCCCCCGTAGGGGGAAGATGAAGGGCGCCCGATCTCATCTTCCCCCTGCCAAGGGGGAGGACGACCTGCGAAGCAGGTCAGGAGGGGGCCTGCGGCATCGGCCCGGGGAAACACCGCCCCCCTTCGCGCCGAAGGGAGCCAACCTTAAATCTCACGGCGAGACGATCGCTGGCCTGGAAAGGTCACTCAAGCACGACGCTTCGCATCGCCGCGACGCGGCCGCCGGAGGCGGTGTCGGCGGGCTGACTTTCCAGACCAGCACGCTGCAGCCTCCAGGAGATTAAGGATGAGCGGGACGCGGGGCGTCCGCTTTCAGGAGGGAAGGCAAAGCGTGCTTTCGCACCCGTTGCGTACTCTGAGGCGTTGCATCACGCTAGGTTATGCGCTTTTCGCAGCTTCTTGTTTTGTTGAGTGTAGTCGCAGCGAGCATGGCTAGCGGGTGCGCTTCAACCCATGTTGATGGGGCAAATCCGGTGGCGAACACGATGTCCTCCGCAAGCAAAGAGTTCGTTGTTTCTTTCAGCGATGAGTTCGATGTGAAGAAATTCGACTTGGAGGGCAGGAGCTTTCCTCTAAGTCTGATTGGCTTAGCCGCTAAAGAAAACGGCCGCGGTGGCACCTACGAACTGTACGAGTTTGAATTTAAAGGTTCGCCGCTCAGATACCGAGATGGCTCGTTGGTATCCGGAAATATATTTATGGTGCTTTCAAGCTCACTAGAAGGATCTCAAGGACCGTGGGGTGCTAGGGTCATCATGTTCGATCCTGCGGGAACAATGGTGCCGATTGGTCGCGCGTTACTGTCCGACTGATGCCGCAGCAGCGGTCGATCCCCACCCCCCACCAGCGTTCGCAGCCAGCGCCTCGCCCACATACCGCGCCCGGGGCCGTATCAACCGCCCCGTCTGCCCCTGCTCGATCGCATGGGCCAGCCACCCGGCCGTGCGCGCCACGGCGAACAGGATGAACGGCGCGTCGGTCGGCAGGGCCAGCGCCCGCGCCAGGCCCACCAGGGCGAAATCGATATTGGGCAGCTGTGCCGTCGCGGCCTCGGTCTCCCGCCGCAGATCCGCGAGCAGGGCGGGCGGCTCGAACGCCGCCAGCAACGCACGCGCCCGAGGATCCCCGTCCGGATAGAGCGGATGCCCAAAGCCTGGCATCGAAGATCCCTGCGCCAGGCGCGCCGACACGGCCCTGGCGGGTCCCGTCCGATCGGCCTCGGCGACAAAGGCCTCGACCCGCGCGGCCATGCCGCCGTGGAGCGGTCCAGACAGGGCGCAGAGTCCGGCCAGGGCGGCGGCCGACAACGACGCTCCCGTCGAGGCCGCCACCCGCGCCGCGAAGGTCGAGGCGTTCAGTTCGTGATCGGCCAGCAGCACAAGCGCCGTCCGCAGCAGATCCGCCCCCGCCGCATCGACGCCCCAGGCCCGGGCCAGACGCTGATGCGCCGGACCTTCGGTCACCTCGCCCGCCGCCGCGTCGACCACGGCGTCGAGCAGGCTGGCGGCTTCCATGGCCAGGGCCAGCGGCGCCCGTCCGCGCGCCGGAGCCTCCGCTCCCGCCCGCAGCGCCAGGGCGTTGAAGAGGCGGGCCCGGGCGGTCTCGCCGGCCACGACCTCCCCGGCCCGCGCCGCCTTCAGCGCCGCGCCATGGCCGCCGCGCAGCAGCCGCGCCGTCTGTTCCAGGGTGTGATCTTGCGCCAGCACCGCCGCATCGCGGCCGCGATACCAGAGCCGGCCGCTCGCCACCGTGGTGATCGCCGAGGCCAGCACCGGCTCGCCCCAGGCGATGGCCTCGGCGGCGACGTCGGCGGCGCGACGGCCCCGGGCCTTGCGGGCGTGCAGGGCCGCCACGTCGGAGGCGCGATACAGGCTGCGGCGCGGATCATCCGGATGGGCGGCGGCCTCGATCCGGCCCCGGCTGACATAGGCGTAGAGGGTCTGCGGCCGGATCCCCAGCCGTTCCAGCACCTGTTCCGCGTCGAGCCAGTCATTCGCCATATAGATTGATTATATTGATCAAGATTGACGATCAAGCACGGCGGGCGCGAATTGCCGCCCGAAAGGAGACCTCAACATGTCCGAAGGTCTTGCCCATGGGCTTGAAGGCGTGATCGCCGCCCACACCGTTTTGTCCGACGTCGACGGGGCCCATGGCCGTCTGGTCATCCGCGGCTACGCCGTCGAGGACCTGGCCGGCCACACCCCCTTCGAGCAGGCGGCGCACCTGCTGTTCGACGGCTTTTTCGACGACATGCCGGCCGATCTCGCGCCCGCCCTCGGCGCGGCCCGGGTCAAGGTGTTCGCCGAGGTCGGCGCGCTGGACGAGGCCCTGGCCAGACGCGATCCCGTCGAGGCCATGCGCGCCCTGCTGGCCCGCCTGCCCGACGGCGATGACCTGGCCACCGCCCTGTTGCTGCTGGCCGCGCCGGCCGTCTTCACGCCCGCCGTGCTGCGCGTCGCCGCTGGCCAGACCCCCGTCGCGCCCGACCCGGCCCTGTCGCATGCCGCCGACATCCTGCGGATGACCCGGGGCGAACCGGCCAGCGACGCCGAGACCCGGGCCCTGGACGCCTATCTGGTCACCGTCTGCGACCATGGCCTCAATGCCTCGACCTTCGCGGCGCGGGTCATCGCCTCGACCCGCGCGGGCCTGACCTCGGCGGTGCTGGGCGGGATCTCGGCCCTGAAAGGTCCGCTGCACGGCGGCGCGCCGGGGCCGGTGATCGACATGCTGGACGCCATCGGCAGTCCGGAAAACGCCCGCCCCTGGCTGGAAAAGGCCCTGGCGCGCGGCGACCGGCTGATGGGTTTCGGCCACCGCATCTATCGCGTCCGCGACCCCCGCGCCGACGCCCTGAAGGCGGCTGTGCGCAAGCTGTCGGACGCCTCCAGGGCCCTGCCCGGCCGCGTCGCTTTCGCCGAGGCCGTCGAGCAGGCGGCGCTGCAGATCCTGCGCGAGCGCAAGCCCGACCGGCCGCTGGACACCAATGTCGAGTTCTATACCGCCCTGCTGCTGGAGGCCCTGGGCCTGCCGCCGGCCAGCTTCACCTGCGTGTTCGCCATGGGCCGCACGGCCGGCTGGATCGCCCACGCCCGCGAGCAGCTGGCCGGCGGCAAGCTGATCCGGCCGCAGTCGGTCTATGTGGGGCCGGGCATTCGGCAGGCCGCCTGACGGCAAAGGCGAGAACGACTCGCGCGAGTCGTTCTCGCTGGGGCCCGGCCGCGCCGCTTGTTAAGGAGGCGCCATGACCCTCTCCGCCCTGTCGCCTGAAACCCAGGCCCTGACCCGTCGCGTCACCGCCCTGTCGGTGGCCGTCGCGGCCGTGCTGATCGTGGTCAAGACCCTGGCCTGGCTGGCCAGCGGCTCGGTAGCGATGCTGGCCTCGCTGTCGGACTCGGGCCTGGACCTGATCGCCTCGCTGATCACCTTCTTCGCCGTGCGCTACGCGGCAGAGCCGCCGGACGCCGAGCACCGCTTCGGGCACGGCAAGGCCGAGGCCTTTTCCAGCCTGATGCAGGGCGGCCTGGTCTTCGCCTCCGGCGCCCTGATCGGCCAGGAAGCGATCCGGGCGATGTTCAATCCGCGTCCGGTCGAGCAGGGCCTGCTGGCCATGGCGGTGATGCTGGTCTCGATCGCCCTGACCCTGGCCCTGATCATCGCCCAGTCGAAGGTGCTGAAATCGACCGGCTCCATCGCCGTCTCGGGCGACCGGGCCCACTATGCCGCCGATCTGGGCTCCAACGCCGTCGCCTTGGTCGGGATCGGCGCGGCCGCCTTCCTCGGCTTTGGCTGGATCGACGCCGCCGCCGGCCTGATCGTCGCCCTGTGGCTGATCTGGGGCGCGATCGGCGTGTTCCGCGAAGCCGCCAGCCAGCTGATGGACCGCGAACTGCCCGACGAGGACCGCAAGCGCATCGTCGCCCTGGCCACCGAGGATCCGCGCGTGCTGGGCGTGCACCAGCTACGCACCCGCGCCTCGGGGCCTTACGTCCACATGCAGATGCACGCCGACCTCGAGGCCGGCATCTCGCTGGCCGAGGCCCACACCATCATGGTCAATGCCGAGAACCGGCTGCTGGAGGCCTTTCCGGCGGCCGACATCATCATCCACCCCGACCCCCGGGGTAAGGCCGAGAGCCACGGCGGGCTGTTCGCCGAAGCCCATCACGGCTAGTAAGCGCCAGATCTTTTTCGAGACGAGCCGCCGCTTCATGGACGACACCCTGGCCCAACTGCCCCACGCCTTCGCCGGCAAGACCGTGCTGGTGCTGGGCGACGTGATGCTGGACCGCTTCATCTACGGCGCCGTCGACCGCATCTCGCCCGAGGCCCCGGTGCCGGTGATCGCCGTCGAGCGCGAGACGGCCATGCTGGGCGGCGCAGGCAATGTGGCCCGCAATGTCGCGGCCCTGGGCGGGCGGGCCGTGCTGATCGGCCTGATCGGAAACGACGACGGCGGCCGGGCTCTCACCGCCATGCTGGGCGACGAGGCGGGGGTCGAGGCCCATCTGGTCACCGATCCCGCGCGTCGCACGACCGAAAAGGTCCGCTACATCTCCGGCTCGCACCAGATGCTGCGGGTCGACCGCGAGGATCGCGGACCGGCCGAACCCGCCGCCCTGCTGGCCGCCTTCAACCAGCGCCTGGCCGCCGCCGACGTGGTGGTGCTGTCCGACTACGCCAAGGGCGTGCTGACCGACGCCGTGACCCGCGCCGCCATCGACGCCGCCCGCGCCGCCGGCAAGCCGGTGATCGTCGATCCCAAGAGCCGCAACCTGGCCCGCTATGACGGCGCGACCTTGGTCAAGCCCAACCGCAAGGAAGCCGCCGAGGCCACCGGCGTCACCGACGACAGCGACGAAGCCTCCGAAGAGGCCGGCGCGGCGATCCTGGCCATGGCGCCCGCTCTGGACGCCGCCCTGATCACGCGGGGCGGCGCAGGCATGACCCTCAGCGTGCGGGGCCAGCCGCCCGTGCATCTGCCCGCGACGGCCGTCGAGGTGTTTGACGTTTCCGGCGCCGGAGACACCGTGGCCGCGACCCTGGCCCTGGCCGTCGCGGCCGGCGCCTCCCTGGCCGACGCCGCCCGCCTGGCCAACCTCGCCGCCGGCCTGGTGGTGGCCAAGCTGGGCACTGACGTGGTCACCGCCGCCGAACTGACCGCCCTGGCCCGCTCGGAAGCGGGCGCCCCGGCCGAGGTCAAGATCGCCGACCTGCCCCATGCCCTGGAGATCGTCGCCGGCTGGCGGGCGCGCGGCCAGACCGTGGGCTTCACCAATGGCTGTTTCGACCTGCTGCACCCCGGCCACGTGTCGCTGCTGGACCAGTCCCGGGCCGCGTGTGACCGCCTGATCGTGGGCCTCAATACCGACGCCTCGGTCTCCAAGCTGAAAGGGCCGACCCGGCCGGTTCAGAAGGAGCATGCCCGCGCCGTCGTCCTGGCCTCGCTGTCGTCGGTGGATCTGGTCGTGCTGTTCGACGAAGACACCCCGCTGAACCTGATCCAGGCCTTCCGCCCCGACGTGCTGGTCAAGGGCGCCGACTACACCGTCGAGACCGTGGTCGGCTCCGACGTGGTGCTGGGCTATGGCGGCCGGGTGCTGCTGGCCGACCTCAAGCAGGGCCAGAGCACCACCGCCCTGATCGGCCGAATGAACGCCAAGGCTTAAGCTTCACTATGACAAAACGCCACGCAAAGGCCTGCTTTGCTTGGGTTAACAGTGTTCAGCAACAGGTTGTTAAGCAAACCGGCGCATCGCTCTGCTGATGCAGCCTGAGCGCAAATGGGCATGAGCGTCGATCGCACCCTTCATCATTTCCCCCTGGACCCCGCCTCGCGACAGGTGCGTCTGGCCCTGGGTGAAAAGCGTCTGGCCTTCGCCGAGGTCCAGGTTCGCTATTGGGAAGGCGCGCCCGATTTCCTGGCCCTGAACCCTTCGGGCGTGACCCCGGTGCTGGTCGAGATCCGCAGCGAGCGCAAGACCGTGGTCTGCGAGACCCGGGCCATCCTGGAACATATCGAGGAGCAGGATCCCGAGCCGGCCCTGCTGGGTCGCGACGCCAGCGAGCGCGCCGAGGCCCGCCGCCTGCTGCAGTGGTTCGACCGCAAGTTCGACAACGAGGTCAACGGCTTCCTGCTGCACGAGAAGATGGAAAAGCGCCTGCTGCGGCTGGGCGCGCCCGATCTGTCGGCCCTGCGTCGCGGTCGCGACGCCCTGCGCGCCCATATGGGCTATGTCGATGGTCTGCTGCAGACCCGCGACTGGCTGGCCGGCCGCCGCATGAGCCTGGCCGATTTCGCCGCCGCCGCCCACCTGTCGGTGATCGACTATTTCGGCGATGTTCCCTGGCAGGACTTCCCGACCGCCAAGACCTGGTACATGAAGCTCAAGTCGAGGCCCTGCTTCAGGCCCATCCTGGCCGATCGCTGGCCCGGCCTCGCGCCGGCCGCGCATTATGACGACCTCGACTTCTAGTCATCCGAACCAGACCCTAAAGGACGAGATCCGCGCCGAGGCCCTGCGGCTGGGCTTCCATGCCTGCGGGTTCGCCGACGCGGCCGCCGCCTGGCCCAATGGCGCCTGGCTGGCCGATTTCGTGGCCGAAGGCTTCCACGGCGAGATGGGCTGGATGGAAGAGACCCTGGAGCGCCGCAGCCACCCCACCGCCATGTGGACCGACGCCCGGTCGGCCGTGGTGCTGGGCATGAACTACGGCCCCGACCACGATCCGCTGACGGCGCTCGACCATCCAGATCGTGCGGCGATCTCGGTCTACGCCCAGGGCGACGACTATCACGACGTGGTCAAGAAGCGGCTGAAGCTGCTGGCCGGCTGGATGCACCGGCGGTTTGGCGAGGAGGTGAAGGTCTTTGTCGACACCGCCCCGCTGATGGAAAAGCCCCTGGCCCAGCGGGCCGGGCTGGGCTGGCAGGGCAAGCACACCAATCTGGTGTCGCGGCCGTTCGGCTCGTGGCTGTTCCTGGGCTCGGTCTTGACCACCCTCGACCTTCCGCCCGACGCCGCCGAGGTCGATCACTGCGGCTCGTGCCGGGCGTGCCTGGACATCTGCCCCACCCAGGCGTTCCCGGAACCCAACCGCCTGGATGCGCGGCGCTGCATCTCCTACCTGACCATCGAGCTGGCCGGCCCGATCCCGGCCGAGTTCCGGCCCGCCATGGGCAACCGCATCTATGGCTGCGACGACTGCCTGGCGGTCTGCCCGTGGAACAAGTTCGCCCAGGTCTCCAGCGAGGCCAAGTTCCACGCCCGCGAGGCGCTGAAGGGCCCGTCTCTGGCGGAGCTCGCGGGGCTGGATGACCCGTCGTTCCGGGCGCTGTTTTCCAAGAGCCCGGTCAAGCGCATCGGGCGCGATCGCTTCATGCGCAACGTGCTCTACGCAATCGGCAACAGCGGCGATGCTGGGCTGATGGCCGTGATCGAGCCGTTGCTGAGCGATCCGGCGCCGGTGGTGCGCGGGGCGGCCGTCTGGGCGGCGCGGCGGCTGGCGCCGGAGCGGGCGGCGGCGCTGCTATCGACGATTGCCGAAGAAGATTCCGACGTCTTGGCGGAGCGGACACTTGCCCCCTCCGGGCCGCTTCGCGACCCTCCTCCCCCGTAGGGGGAAGATGAGGTCGGCGCGCTTCATCTTCCCCCTACGGGGGAGGAGCGCGTCAGCGCGGAGGGGGCAAGTCTTACAGCTTCAGCAGATCCTCAATCGCGGCCCGAGCCGCCGAGCCCAGCTCCGGATGCGCCAAAGCCATGGCGACATTGGCCCGCAGCAGGCCGATCTTGTCGCCGCAGTCATAGGTGATGCCCTCGTACTCAAGGGCGTGGAACTCCTGGGTCCCCATCAGCTTCAGCATCGAATCCGTCAGCTGGATCTCGTTGCCGGCGCCCTTTTCCTGCGAGGCCAGCAGGTCGAAGATCTCGGGCTGCAGGATGTAGCGGCCGCTGATGAACAGGTTGGAGGGCTCGGTGCCCTTGGGCGGCTTTTCGACCATGCCGGTCATGCGGTTCAGGCGGCCATCCTGGCCGTCCAGCGCCACAATGCCGTACTGGTGGGCCTGACCGGCCGGGCAGGGCTCGACCACGACGATATTGCCGCCGACCTGGTCATAGGCCTCGATGGCCTGGGCCAGGGCCGAGGTCTGGGCGTGCATGACCATGTCGGGCAGCAGCACGGCGAAGGGCTCGTCGCCGACGATGTCGCGGGCGCACCACACCGCGTGGCCCAGGCCCAGCGGGGCCATCTGGCGCACGAAGCTCATCTCGCCGGGCCTGGGCAGCTCGGCCAGCAGCTCATCCAGCATCTGCGTCTTGCCCTTGGCGGCCAACGCGGCCTCCAGCTCGACGTGATGGTCGAAATAGTCCTCGATCGCGCCCTTGCCGCGACCGGTGACGAAGATGAAGTGCTCGATGCCCGCCGCGCGGGCCTCCGCCACGACATAGGACAGGATCGGCCGGTCCACGACGTTGAGCAGTTCCTTCGGGGTCGTCTTGGTGCCCGGCAGCACGCGGGTGCCAAAACCGGCGACGGGAAGAACTGCCTTGCGGACGGGTTTCATGAGCGCCTCATCAATCCTCTGGATGGCCGTTTCTAGGGGGCGAAATGGCGAAACGCCACCACCGTTCCGTGAAATCATCGCTGGCGAAGATCGTCCGGCAGGCGGAAGATTGATCTTCGCGCGGAGCCTGCTAGCTGAAACGCCAATCGTCTTCGGAGGCTTCCATGCATCGTCGCACCCTGCTCACCCTTCTGACCGCCGGCGCCGCCGTCTCGCTGGCCGGCTGCGGCAACAAGAAGGCCTCGGAGAATCTGCTGGCCGCCGACGCCTTCATGGCCAAGAACGCCAAGGAGCCGGGCGTGGTCACCCTGCCCGAGGGCCTGCAGTACAAGATCGTCCGCTCGGGCCCGAACGGCGGCATGCATCCCACCCGCGCCGACGAGGTGAAGGTTCACTATGAGGGCAAGCTGATCGACGGCACGGTCTTCGACAGCAGCTACGAGCGCGGCGCGCCCGCCTCGTTCCCGCTGGACGGCCTGGTGCCGGCCTGGGTCATCGCCCTGCAGCGCATGAAGGCCGGCGACGAGTGGATGCTCTATGTGCCGCCGGCTCTGGGCTATGGCGCCGAAGACAAGGGGCCGATCCCCGGCAACAGCGTGATGATCTTCCGGATCGAGCTGATCGACGTGCTGCGCGCGCCGACGGGGACGCCGAAGGGGTAGTTTTAGATCCTCCCCTCTTGGGGGAGGTGGCCCAGAGGGCCGGAGGGGGCCAGCTCGGCACAAGCCGCATTGGCCCCCTCAGTCGCTCCGCGACAGCTCCCCCGGAGGGGGAGCATCTATCAAACCGCCTACACCGACCGCGGCGGGTAGCCCTTGTCGCGCAGGGCGTCGATGATCTCCTGGGTGTGCTGGGCGTCGCGGGTTTCGATGGTGATGTCGAATTCCGCGCCCTTGGCCGGCACGTCCAGGGCCAGGCGGTTGTGATTGACCTCGATGATGTTGGCGCCCATGACGCCGATCACATTGGCCACGGTCGACAGCAGGCCCGGGCGGTCGTCGCCGACGATGCGCAGCGACACCAGCCGCTGGGCGCGGACCAGTTCGCGGGTCAGCACCGAGGCCAGCAGGCGGGTGTCGATATTGCCGCCGCACAGGATCAGGCCGCACTTCTTGCCCCGGAAGCGTTCCGGATAGGCCAGCAGCGCCGCCAGCGAGGCCGCGCCAGCGCCCTCGGCGATGGTCTTCTCGACATTGCAGTACAGCGCCACCGCCTGCTCGATATGCGGCTCTTCCAGCAGCAGAACATCGTCGATCAGCGGCCGGGCGACGCCATAGGTCAGCTCGCCCACGGTCTTGACCGCCACGCCCTCGGCAATGGTCTGGCCGCCGCAATGGGCGGTGATGCCGCGCATCTTGGCGGTGAAGGACGGATACATGGCCGGCTCGCAGCCGATGATGCGGATGTCGGGCTTCAGGGCCTTGGCCGCCGTGGCCACGCCGCTGATCAGGCCGCCGCCGCCGATCGGCACGGGCAGGATCTCGAGATCCGGCGCGTCTTCCAGCATCTCCAGGGCGATCGTGCCCTGGCCCGCCATGATGTCGTAGTCGTCGAACGGGTGGACGAAGGTCAGGCCCTGTTCTTCGCGCAGGCGCAGGGCGTGGGCGTTGGCGTCGTCATAGCTTTCGCCCTCGATGATCACCGTCGCGCCGAAGTCGCGGGTGTGCTGCACCTTCACGAAGGGGGTGGTCTTGGGCATGACGATGGTCACCGGCACGCCCAGCCGGGCGCCGTGATAGGCCAGGCCCTGGGCATGGTTGCCGGCGCTGGCGGCGATGACGCCCTTGGCCTTCTGGGCGTCGGACAGCAGCATCAGCTTGTTGAGCGCCCCGCGCTCCTTGTAGGCCGCCGTGAACTGCAGGTTCTCGAACTTCACCCACACCTCGGCGCCGGTAATCTTCGACAGGGTCTTGGAATAGCGGCACGGGGTGCGCTCGATGTGGCCCTTGAGGCGGCCGGCGGCGGCCTGGATGGCGGCGAGGTCGAGAGTCATGGGCTACCTGTCTGGACGCGGAACAATCACTTGGGCGGGGAGCGTCCGGGCGCGTCTAGCACAGTCGACCCGGGCTCCGCACGCCTTGCGGCGGCTCAGGGCGCGCGATCCAGCAGATCGGCGATCGCAGCCCAGGCTTGCGGTTCGGTGAGCATTGGCGCGTGACCGACGCCGGGAACCTCGACCACCGCCATGTTAGGCGCGGCGGCGCACATTCGTTCCACGATCGGCGGGTCGATCAGGTCGGAAATACCGCCGCGCACCAGCAGCACCGGGCGGTCCTTCGTCAGGGCGCGGAACAGCGGATACATGTCCGGGGCCAGGGCCGAGGCGCCGGTCTTGTCGGCGGAGTCCTTCGCGGCCGCCGCAGCCGCCTTGATCGGGGCGGAGATGTCCGGATCGCAGGCCAGGACGAAGCCGCCGTCCTTCTCGTCGAAGACCCGGCGCGCGAAACGGTCCCAGTCGGCGTCGCCATAGGCCGGGAAGGCCGCCTGGTTGATGCGCCGGACGTAGTCGACAGCCTCGGGCCAGGTCTCGAAGCGGCTGGCCCCGCCGGCATAGGCGGCAATGCGGGTCAGGCCGACCGGCGACAGTTCGGGACCGACATCGTTGAGCACCACCGCCGCGATGGCTTCCGGCTTGAACGAGGCCAGCACCATGGTGATCAGGCCGCCCATGCTGGTGCCCACGAACACCGCCCGCTCGATGCCGGTGGCGGCCAGCAGGGCCACGATGTCGCCGGCATAGGTCCCGGGGTGATAGTTCAGCGGCTGCGGATCCCAGGCCGACAGGCCCCGGCCGCGCACATCCACCGCCAGCACGCGGCGGCCCGTGGCGGCGATCAAGGGGGCCAGGTCCTCGAAATCGCGGGCGTTGCGGGTCAGGCCGTGGATGCAGATCACCGGCAGGCCGGTGGCCTCGCCCCCAATAACGCCCATCGGGGCGTAGTCGCGGGCGTGCAGCGGCAGGCCTTCGCCGGAGGTCCAGAAGAGGTCGGTGAAGCCGGTCATCTTTGCATCCTTGGTTCCCGTGACTTGCCCCCACCGGGTTGCTGCGCAACCGTCCGCCCCCGGAGGGGGCGGATGATCTCATCTTCCCCCTCCGGGGGAGGAGCGCCGCAGGCGCGGAAGGGGGCGCGTGATCAGCCCTCGTAAACGAACGGCGAGTCGATCTCGGCCAGCAGGGGCGCGGCCTCGTCGCGGGCATTGGCCCCGATGTCGGCATTGGGGATCGTCCAGTCGATACCGATGGCCGGGTCGTTCCAGCGCACCGTGCCCTCGGCCGCAGGGGTGTAGTAGTCAGTGCACTTGTAGAGCACCTCGCAGTCGTCGGTCAGGGTGCAGTAGCCGTGGGCGAAGCCATGGGGCACCAGCAGCTGCTGGCGGTTTTCGGCCGACAGCTCGGCGCCCACCCACTGGCCATAGGTCGGCGAGCCTTTGCGGATATCGACGGCCACATCGAAGATCGATCCGACCACGCAGCGCAGCAGCTTGTCCTGGGCATGGGGCGGCTTCTGGAAGTGCAGGCCGCGCTGGATGCCGCGCGTGGTCGAGCGCACATGGTTGTCCTGCACGAAGGGGCGGGTGAAGCCGGCCTCCTCCAGGGCCGACTGGCGGAAGGTCTCGGAAAACCAGCCGCGCTCGTCGCCATGGCGGGCGGGCGTGATAAGCAGGACCTCGGGAATCGCCAGGGGGGTGATTTTCATGACCAGAACGCTCCAGGGACAAGTTCGCCACCGATGCCGTCTGGAACCGCCGATGACAAGAGTGCGCCGACTGTAAGCGTGATCATCGTCTCGTATGAGAGCGGTCCGACCCTGGAACGCTGCCTGGCGGGGCTGAAAGCCCAGACCTTCACCGATTTCGAGATCCTGCTGGTCGACAACGCCTCGACCGACGGCGCGCCCCAGGCCGCCGTCGCGGCGGATCCGGCGATCCGCTTCCTGCAGCCCGGGGCCAATCTGGGCTTCGCGGCCGGCAACAATCTGGCGGTGAAACAGGCAAAAGGCCGCTGGCTGGCCCTGCTCAATCCCGACGCCTATCCCGAGCCCGGCTGGCTGGCCGCCCTGCTGGACGGCGCGGCGCGGCATCCGACCGTCGAGAGCTTCGCCTCGCTGCAGACCTCGGCCGACGATCCGGCCGTGCTGGACGGGGCCGGCGACAACATGACCTCGGCCGGGATTCCCTTCCGGGGCGGCTATGGCCGCAGGCTGCCGGCGAACCTGCCGGAGGGCGAGGTATTTTCGTCATGCGGCGCGGCCATGCTGATCGACCGGGCGCTGTTCGAAGACCTCGGCGGCTTTGACGAGCGGTTCTTCTGCTACTGCGAGGATGTGGACCTTGGCTATCGCCTGCGGCTGACCGGGCGGACGACCCTGCTGCTGCCCGAGGCGCGCGTGGCCCATGTGGGCTCGGCCAGCACGGGCGTGCGCTCGGACTTCGCCATCTTCCACGGCTCGCGCAACCGGGTCTGGACCTTCCTCAAGAACACCCCACCGCTGCTGCTGTGGCTGACCACGCCGCTGCATGTGGCGGTGACGGCGGCGCTGCTGTTGCTGCACCTGCGCCGGGGCGACGCCGGGCCGGCGGTGCGGGGGATTAGGGCGGCGCTGAAGGGTGCGGACTTTACGGCGGTGATGGCCGACCGCAGAGCGGTTCAGGCGCGGCGCAAGGCGGGTTCGGGCGCCATCCTGCGGGTGATGTCGATCGATCCGGCGGCGTTCATCGGGCGGCGGTTCGTGATTAGGAAGCAGCGCTAGCCCCACACTCCGCTCTTCCCGGCGAAGGCCGGGACCCAGATTCAGCCTGAGCGGTTGGGGATGATGCGCCTTCTGACCCTGCCAGGGCCTGGCGCGCCCTGGGTTCGATCTGGATCCCGGCCTTCGCCGGGAAGAGCGGATTTTTGTTAGAGGCTAGAGGGATAAATCCTCCACCAACCGCGCCATAAAGGCCGCCCCGCGCTGCATCTGGGAGATCTCGACAAATTCGTCCGGCTGATGGGCCTGGTCGATCGAGCCTGGACCGCAGATCACCGTCGAAAACCCCGCCCCCTGGAACTGCCCCGCCTCGGCGGCATAGGGCACGACGCGGCCCGGGCCGTTGTCGCCGGCCATGCGGCGGGCGAAGGCCTCGGCGACGCCGTCGACTTCCGGCGCGAAGGCCGGGGTCAGCGAGCGGCGCTCGACCCTGACGCCGGCCTCGGGCGCGCAGGCCTTCAGCTCGGTGTCCATGGTGGCGGCCCTGGCGAAGAAGTCGGCCAGGATCGCCATCGGATCCATCCCCGGCGGGGTGCGCAGGTCGAAGATGAACACGCATTCGCGGGCCAGGATATTGACCGCCGTGCCGCCATTGACCTGGCCGATGGTCAGGGTCGCGCCCTTGGGCGTGAACGGCGAGGCGGGATCGGCCTCGCGCGCCAGTGTCTCGGACAGCTCCACCAGACCCGCCATCAGCTTGATCGCCGCCATGTTGGCCGAGACGCCCAGGTGGGTCAGGCTGGAATGGGCTTCGCGGCCTGACACCGTGACCCGGAACGAGGCGATGCCCTTGTGGCCGCTGACGGCGACCATGTCGGTGGGCTCGCCGACCACCACCAGGGCGGGGCGAGGCAGATCGCGCGCGATGACCGCGATCATGTCGGGCGCGCCCAGGCAGCCGACTTCCTCGTCATAGGAGAAGGCCAGGTGCACGGGCTTGCTGAGCGTTGCGGCCGCCAGGTCCGGCGCGGCGGCCAGGGCCAGGGCCAGGAAGCCCTTCATGTCGCAGGTCCCGCGCCCGTAGAGCCGGCTGTCCTTTTCGGTCAGCACGAACGGATCGGTCGACCACGGCTGGCCGTCGACCGGCACCACATCGGTATGACCTGACAGCACCACGCCGCCCTCGACCGCCGGGCCGATGGTGGCCAGCAGGTTCGACTTGGTCCCGTCGGCATTGGGCACCCGCCGGGAAGGCACGTTCAGCTGGGCGAGGTAGCCCTCGACCCATTCGATCAGCGCGAGATTGGACAGGCGCGAGGTGGTATCGAACGACACCAGCTTGGCCAGAAGATCGATGGCGCGGTCGGACAGCGCTTCGGAAGAGGATGCCATGGGGCGAGCCTAGACCTGTCTCCCTGCTACTGCCTAGGCAGGGCTATGGGAGACAGACGAAAAACGTCTGTCATCCCGCCCCGGCCTTGAGGCGGGGGCGCAGCGCGCAGATCCGGGATCGACGCCTGAGCGCCGCGCTTCCGGCGGTCCCGGATCTGCGCCCGGCTATCGCCGGACTTGTCCGGGATGACAGCTTTTCCCGCTGCGACACCCTATGAGCAGACTGGGCTGGCGAGACGGGCGGGGCAAGACCGTGCCGAAGCCATGGCGATCTCCGCTCTCGACGAGCGAATTCATCCTCGCCCGTCGCGGTCCGCCGCTTTTCTTCGGCGCGCCAAGCCTCTAGAGGGAGCAGATCATGATCCTGACCCTCTCCTGTCCCGACCAGCGCGGCATCGTCGCCAAGGTGTCCGCCTTCCTGTTCGAGCGCGCCTGCAACATCCTCGACGCGCAGCAGTTCGACGACCAGGAGACCGGCCAGTTCTTCATGCGCGTGGTGTTCGACGCCGACGGCGCTGACCATGCCGCCCTGCGGGCCGACTTCACGGTGGTGGCCACCGCCCTGTCGATGAAATGGACCCTGCGCGACCGCACCGATCGCTACCGGGTGATGATCCTGGCCAGCAAGTTCGACCACTGCCTGGCCGACCTCGTCTATCGCTGGAAGATCGGCGAACTGCCGATGGAGATCGCCGCCGTCGTGGCCAACCACCCGGCCGAAACCTACGCCAATGTCGACCTGACGGGCCTGCCCTTCCATCACCTGCCGGTGACCAAGGAGACCAAGTTCGAGCAGGAAGCCGCCCTGTGGCAGCTGATCCAGGACACCCGGACCGACATCGTCGTCCTGGCCCGCTACATGCAGGTGCTGTCAGAGGGGCTGTCGGCCAAGCTGGCCGGGCGCTGCATCAACATCCACCACTCGTTCCTGCCCGGCTTCAAGGGCGCCAAGCCCTATCATCAGGCCCATGCGCGCGGCGTGAAGGTGATCGGGGCCTCGGCCCACTACGTCACCGGCGACCTGGACGAAGGCCCGATCATCGAGCAGGACGTCGAGCGCATCAGCCATCGCGACACGCCCGAGGACCTGATCCGCAAGGGCCGCGACATCGAGCGCCGTGTCCTGGCCCGCGCCCTGCGCTATCAACTGGAAGACCGGGTGCTGCTGAACGGTCGCAAGACGGTGGTGTTCACCGACTAGTCGCCCGGGAGAAGCGGGTTGCGCGCCGCCGGGCTTCTAAGCTACGGGGCGGGCTTGGTATTCTGAAGGAACCGGCATGTCGCGCAACCTCCGTATCCTGGTCACTGGCGGCTGCGGCTTCATCGGCTCGGCGGTCTGCCGCTATCTGGCCGGCCTGGGCGACGCGGCGATCCTAAATTTCGACGCCATGACCTATGCGGCGTCGGAGACCAGCCTGGCCGACCTGCGCGGCCACAACAGCTATACCTTCGTGAAGGGCGATGTGGCCGACGCCTCGGCCGTGGCCGAGGCCATCGCCGCGTTCAAGCCCACCCACATCATGCACCTGGCGGCAGAGTCGCACGTCGACCGCTCGATCACCGGTCCCGGGGCCTTCATCCAGACCAATGTCATCGGCACCTATGTGATGCTGCAGGCGGCGCTGGAGTACTGGCGCACCCTGGACAGCGAGGCCGCCCAGGCCTTCCGCTTCCACCACATCTCGACCGACGAAGTGTTCGGCAGCCTGGGCGCCGAGGGGCTGTTCTCCGAGACCACGCCCTATGATCCGCGCTCGCCCTATTCAGCGTCCAAGGCCTCGTCCGACCACATGGTGCGGGCCTGGCATCACACCTATGGCCTGCCGGTGGTGGTCTCCAACTGTTCCAACAATTACGGGCCGTATCACTTCCCCGAGAAGCTGATCCCGCTGGTCACGTTGAACGCCCTCGAGGGCAAGCCGCTGCCGGTCTATGGCAAGGGCGACAACATCCGCGACTGGCTCTATGTCGACGACCACGCCAAGGCCCTGGTGCTGATCGCCACCAAGGGTGTGGTCGGCGAGAGCTACAATGTCGGCGGCCGCAACGAGCGCACCAATCTGGAGGTGGTCGAGGCGATCTGCGACCTGCTGGACGAGCTGCGCCCGCAGCCGGGCCTGAAGCGCCGCGACCTGATCCAGTTCGTCCACGACCGCCCCGGCCACGACGCCCGCTACGCCATCGACGCCACCAAGCTGGAAACCGAGCTGGGCTGGAAGGCGGAAGAAAACTTCGACACCGGCCTGCGCAAGACCGTCGAATGGTACCTGGCCCGCGAGGACTGGTGGCGGCCGCTGCGCGAGCGCTATGACGGCCAGCGTCTGGGGCTGAAGACGACCTGATGTCATCCCCCAACAAGGATGGTCCGCGCATTGCGCTGTTTGGCGCCAACGGCCAGCTGGGTCATGACCTGTCGGCCATCGCCGCGTCGCGCGGCCTGGCCCTGGTCGCCCTGCAACGTCCGCAGTTCGATGCGACCGATCTGGCCGGACTGGACGCCGCCCTGGCCGATCTGGACTTCGACGTCGCCATCAACAGCGTCGCCGTCACCCGCGTGGACGACTGCGAGAAGAACCCGGCTCCGGCCGTGGCCATCAACGCCGATTTCGCCCAGGCCCTGGCCAGGACCTGCGCCCGCAAAAAGGCCCGCCTCGTCCAGGTCTCGACCGACTATGTGTTCGGCGGCCAGGCCTCGCGCGAGCCGCTGGACGAGACCGCCGCGCCGGCCCCGATCAATGTCTATGGGCAGACCAAGCTGCAGGGCGAAACCCTGGCCCGCCAGGCCCATGACGACGTCATCGTCGCTCGCGTCGCCTCGCTGTTCGGCGTCGCGGGCGCCAGCGGCAAGGGCGGCAATTTCGTCGAGACCATGATCCGGTACGGCCGCGAACGCGGGGCGCTGAAGGTGGTCTCCGACCAGGTGATGTCGCCGACCGGTTCCTGGGACGCGGCAGAGGCCCTTCTCGACCTGATCAAGGTCGAAGCGCCGGCCGGCCTCTATCATGTGGTCAATTCCGGCGCGGCCAGCTGGCATGATTTCGCCGCCGCCGTCATCGACCGCGCGGGGGTCGAGGCGACGGTCTCGCCGATCCCGACCTCCGAGTTTCCGACCCCGGCCCGCCGTCCGCCCTACAGCGTTCTGGCCAACGCCAAGGTCGAAAAGGCGCTGGGCCGATCCATGCCGGCATGGCAAGACGCTCTGGACAGATATCTTGGAGCCAAAGGTCACCGCCAGACGTGACCGGTCGCGCGGGGCAGTAGGGGTACTATTTCATGAAGGGCATCATCCTGGCCGGCGGATCGGGCACGCGCCTGCACCCGGTGACCAAGGGCGTCAGCAAGCAGCTGCTGCCGGTCTACGACAAGCCGATGATCTATTATCCGATCTCGATCCTGATGATGGCGGGCATCCGCGACATCCTGATCATCAGCACGCCCCGCGACCTGCCGCTGTTCCAGGGCCTGCTGGGCGACGGCTCCGATTGGGGCGTCAATTTCGTCTATGCCGAGCAGCCCGAGCCCACGGGCCTGGCCGACGCCTATCGCATCGGCGCTGAATTCGTCGGCAATGGTCCCTCGACCCTGATCCTCGGCGACAACCTGTTCTATGGCGCCGGCATGGGCCGGATGCTGGAGGGCGCGGCGACCCGCGCCCAGAACGGCGCCTCGGTCTTCGCCTATCTGGTCAAGGATCCGGATCGTTACGGGGTCGTCGAGTTCGACGACAACAACCGCGCCGTCAGCATCGAGGAAAAGCCGGTCCATCCGCGCTCCAACTGGGCGGTGACCGGCCTCTACATGTACGACAACAAGGTCGTCGACTATGCCCGCGACCTGAAGCCGTCGGCGCGCGGCGAGCTGGAAATCACCGACATCAACCGCCTCTATCTGGAGAGCGGCGCCCTGTCGGTCGAGCGCATGGGCCGGGGCTTTGCCTGGCTCGACACCGGCACCCACGACAGCCTGCTGGAAGCCTCGGAATTCGTGCGCGCTATCGAGCATCGCCAGGGCCTGAAGATCGGCTGCTGCGAGGAGGTCGCCTACCAGAACCGCTGGATCAATACCGACCAGCTTCTGGGCCTGGCGCACGACCTGCAGAAGTCGCCCTATGGCGCCTATCTGCGCTCCCTGGCCGAGGGCTGAGCGGCGTTCCACAGGCCCCGGACAGCCGCGCCCGACCGCGCGATTGGCCGTTGTCCGGAGCCCCCGAACGGGCCTAAACATCCAGAAGAATCAGCAGGGTCACGCTGCGGGATGAGCGGTTCCCCAAGCTTCCAAGGCCTGTTAAGAAGGCGCCCGCTCCGACGGAGCGAGAAGCCGGGTCGCTTCGCCCGCCGCCAACCTGTTTGCGAGAGTTTCCGGATTTGTTTGCCGTCAACAGGAATGGCTTCTGAATGAGCCTCTTCGGAAGTTTCAAGGCCGCCGCGCTGGACCTGTACCGCGGCGTGCTCCTGACGCCTCTGTGGTGGCGGGTCAGCGTCGAGCAGACCGTGACGCGCTACCGCCGCAGCCTGCTGGGCCCCGTCTGGATGGCCAGCACCACCCTGGCCACCGCCTTCTCCCTGGCCATCGTGTTCGGCTCGATCTTCGGCGGCGACGCCAAGGACAACCTGTCCTTCATCATGATCGGCGTGGTCGGCTGGTCGATCACCGGCGGCATCCTGCCTGAGATCGCCAACACCTTCGTCAACGCCGCCGGCGTGATGCAGGTGCGCAACCTGCCCCTGAGCTTTCACGCCTTCCAGCAGATGAGCAAGATCTTCATCAACTTCCTCCACCAGGTCGTCGGGCTGTGGCTGGTGCTGATGCTGATGAAGCTGGCGGTGATCCCGCACTGGACCCTGCTGGTCAACCTGCCCATCGCCCTGCTGACGGGCCTGTTCATCAGCATTCCGCTGGGCATGATCTCGGTGCGCTTCCGCGACATCAACTACATGGTCGGCTTTGTCGCCCAGAGCCTGTTCATGCTCACACCCGTGTTTTGGAAGCGCACACAGGTTCCTGCGGATATGCGCTGGATCGTCGATCTCAACCCCTTCGCGCACCTGCTTGATATTGTCAGGTACCCATTGATGGGCGCCGCCGCGCCGGCCCACGATGTCTACGCGTCGCTGGCCTTCCTCGGCGTCGCCGCGCTGTTTACGCTGATCAGCCTGACCCTGGTCCGCACCCGCGTCGTGTTCTGGCTGTAGGCGACATGAACAGTTCCATCGAACTCACCGACGTCACGCTCGACTACAACCTCTACAGCGTGCGCGCCCAGTCGCTGCGCAACACCGTGCTGAACATGGCCGTCGGCGGCCGCCTGATCCAGGCCGGCAAGGACGTGACCTTCGTGCGGGCGCTGTCGAACGTCAGCCTCAAGCTGCAGGAAGGCGACCGCCTGGCCGTGATCGGCCACAACGGTTCGGGCAAGACCTCGCTGCTGAAGATCCTGGCCGGCATCTATTCGCCGACCTCGGGCAAGGTGGATGTGCGCGGGCGGATCAGTTCGATGATCTCGATCTCGGTCGGCCTCGACATCGAAGCCTCGGGCCTGGAGAACATCCGCAACCTGGCCATGATGCAGATGATGTCGGACCGCGAGATCAAGAAGCGCATGCCCTCGATCGTCGAGTTCTCCGGCCTGGGCGCCTTCGTGCACATGCCGCTGAAGACCTATTCGGCCGGCATGGCCGCGCGCCTGACCTTCTCGGTGGCCACCCAGATGGACGCCGATATCCTGATCATGGACGAGTGGATCAGCGCCGGCGACGCCGACTTCCAGAAGCGGGCCGCCGACCGCCTCAACAGCATGGTCGATTCCGCCAAGATCGTTGTCCTGGCCACCCACGACTATCAACTGGCCGCCAAGGTCTGCAACAAGGTCATGACCATGGAATCCGGCGTGCCGACCTTCCTTGGGACCACCGAGGAATGGCTCGCGAGAAGCAGCGCCGCGTGAGCGAGCGGCTTCCCGCGCCCCGGAAGGCCGTCGAGCCAACCGGATCGCCCGGCCAGTTCAGGGCCCAGACCGCCGACGCGGAGATGCTGCTTCGCCTGACCCGGGCCGAGCAGCCGCAGTTTGACGACGTGGCCTCGGTTCGCGTCAGCGTGAAGCTCCGCGCGCTCGAGGGCGAGATCCAGGCGCCCAGCGTGTTGATCGACTGGGGCGATGGCCTGGCGCTGGCGACGCCGGTGGCGCTGAAGCGGCTCGGGGATGACACCTATGTCGTCGTGGCCCACACCAATGCCGGCGCCCTGCGCCAGATCGTGCTCCTGCCGTCCGGCGCGCCCTGCCTGTTCGAACTGAGCGGGTTCCGGGTCGATCCTGCGGCCGAGCCGGCGGCCGGCGCCCCGCGACTTTCGGCGCCCCGCCGGCTGCTGCGCGCCGCGCTTCGCGGACTTTCCCCGGGCGTCGCGCGCGGTATCCGCATCATCCTCCGGACTCTCAGCGATCCCAAGAGCACGATCCGTCTGGCGCGTCAGACGATGAGAAATCGCCGCCAGGACCCCTGGCGCGAGTCCTATCAGCGCGCCTTTGACGTGGCGCGGCACGCCTTCAGCCCCCACTTCGCCGCCCCGGCCCTGGGTCCGCCACCCCGCGCGGACGATGCGCCAAGGGTGCTGGCCTTCTACCTGCCGCAGTACCATCCGTTCCCCGAGAACGATCAGTGGTGGGGCAAGGGCTTCACCGAGTGGACCAATGTCAGCAAGGCCACGCCCCAGTTCGTCGGCCATTACCAGCCGCGCCTGCCGGGCGAGCTGGGCTTCTACGACCTGCGGGTGCCCGAGGTGCTGCAGGCCCAGGCGGCGATGGCCCGCAACGCCGGCGTCGACGCCTTCTGCTTCCACTACTACTGGTTCGGCGGAAAACGCCTGCTGGAGCGTCCGCTGGACGCCTTCGTCGCCGATCCGCAGATCGACCTGCCGTTCGCCCTGTGCTGGGCCAACGAGAACTGGACCCGGCGCTGGGACGGCGACGAACAGGACATCCTGATGGCCCAGGACCATTCGCCGGAAGACGACCTGGCCCTGCTCGATGACCTGGCCCGCTACATGGCCTCGCCGCGCTATGTGCGGGTGGGCGGCAAGCCGCTGCTGATCGTCTATCGCCCCGACACCCTGCCCGACGCTGCGGCCACGCTGGAGCGCTGGCGCAACCGCGCCCGAGAGCGCGGGATCGGCGAGCTGTTCATCCTCTGCACCAACGCCTTTGGCTTCTCGGCCTGGCGCGACGCCGGCTTTGACGGCCTGGTCGAGTTCCCGCCCCACGCCCTGCGGAAGGGCGAGATCACCGACACGGTCGAGCGCCTGAACCTGGATTTCGCGGGGCGGATCTACGACTACGACACCGTCGTCGAGGAGCGGATCGAGGCGCTGGAGCGTCGCGAAGACGCCCGGGTCTATCCCGGCGTCATGCCGTCCTGGGACAACGAGGCCCGCAAGCCGGGCTTCGGCAACATCTTCCACAATGTCACGCCGCAGCGCTTCCACGACTGGGCCGGCGCCGCCCTGGACTGCTCTACGCGCCTGGCCCCGCCCGATGAGCGGCTGGTGTTCGTCAACGCCTGGAACGAGTGGGGCGAGGGGACCTATCTGGAGCCCGACCGCTGGCTGGGCCACGCCTCGGCCCAGGCCCTGCGCAACGCCGTGGCCAGTCGCGCCCCGACGCCCGCGCGCGACCACCCCGCCGTGGCCGCCTCGCAGCAAGGCCCCCGCACGCATGACGCGGTCATGCTGTTCCACATCTTCTATGCCGACCTGATCGACGACCTGGCCCAGCGCCTGGCGCCGCTGCAAGGCAGCATGGACGCCATCATCACCTTCCCCGAGCAGTGGCCGGCTTCGGCGGTCGACGCCCTGGCCAAAGCCGTGCCGGGCGCCGTCCTGGTTCCCCTGCCCAATCGCGGACGCGATGTGGCGCCGTTCCTGAGCGCCCTCAAAATCGCGCGGGCGCGCGGCCATACGGTGTTCTGCAAGGCCCATACGAAGAAGTCGCCCCACCGCTCGGACGGCGCCGCCTGGCGCGATCGCCTGCTGGACGGCCTGATGTCTCCCGATCGCGCCCAGGCGGCCCTGGCGGCGTTCGCCGGGGATGAACGGCTGGGCCTGCTGGCGCCGGAGAACGCCCGGATGCTGTTCAGCGACCCCGGTGTCATGACCCACAACGCCGAGGGCGTGAACCAGCTCTCCCGCGAACTGAACTTCCGCTACGGCCCCGACACGGCTTTCCCGGCCGGCACCATGTTCTGGGGTCGCATCGCGGCGTTCGAGGCGCTCGTCGGTCACGACCTGACCTTCGAGCCGGAACTGGGACGCGTGGACGGCACCCTGGCCCATGCCTTTGAGCGCAGCGTCGGCTGCCTGGTCGAAACGGCCGGCTTCCGGGTGCAGTGGAGCCTGTAAGGCTCCGAAACCAAAAGGGGCGCGCCAGGCGCGCCCCTTGGTAGTCCTGGATCAGGCGGCCGCGGCGGCCACGGCCTCGGCGGTGATGCCGAACTCCTTGTAGAGACGCTCGAACGGGGCGCTGGCGCCAAAGCCGGTCATGCCGACAAAGCCGCCGTCCTCGCCGATGAAGCGGTCCCAGCCCTGACGGATGCCCGCCTCGACCGCGACGCGCTTGGCCGCCGTGCCGATGACGGCCTGGCGATAGGCGGCCGGCTGCTGCTCGAACAGCTCCCAGCAGGGAACCGAGACCACGCGGGTCGGCTTGCCCTGACCCTGCAGGATGTCGCGTGCGGCGACGGCCACGCCGACCTCGGTGCCGGTGGCGAAGATCGTCACCGCCGCCTCGCCGCCCTCGGCCGCCAGCAGCTCATAGGCGCCCTTGGCCGACAGGTTCTGCTCGCCCGAGGCGCGGACGCCCGGGGTCTTCTGGCGCGACAGGGCCATGACCGACGGGGTCGCGGTCTGCTCCAGCGCGATCTTCCAGCACTCGGCGGCTTCCACCGCGTCGGCCGGGCGGAAGACCAGCAGGTTGGGGATCGCACGCAGCGAGGCCACATGCTCGACCGGCTGGTGGGTGGGACCGTCCTCGCCCAGGCCGATGGAGTCGTGGGTCATCACGTGAATGACCTTGGCCCCCATCAGGGCGCCCAGACGGATCGCCGCGCGGCTGTAGTCGGCGAAGGCCAGGAAGGTGCCCGAATAGGGGATGACGCCGCCGTGCAGGGCCATGCCGTTCATCGCCGCCGCCATGCCGAACTCGCGCACGCCGTAATGGACGTAGCGGCCGGCATAGTCGGGGGTGTCGAACGCCGTCATGCCCTTGACGAAGGTGTTGTTGGAGCCGGTCAGGTCGGCCGAGCCGCCGATCATTTCCGGGATCGCCGGGATCAGGTGGTCCAGGGCCGCGCCCGAATGAACGCGGGTGGCGTTGGCCGGCTTGGTTTCCGCCATCTTGGCGATATGGGCGTCGACGGCCTCGAAGGCCTTGGCCGGCAGGCCGCCCGACATGGCGCGCGTGAACTCGGCGGCGTGGGCCGAGGCCTTCAGGCCCGCTTCCCAGGCCTTGCGCACCTTGGCGCCGCGACGGCCGACACTCTTCCAGGCCTTGGCGATGTCGTCGGGCACCGTGAACGGCGCGGCGTCCCAGCCCATGGCGACGCGCGAGGCGGCGATCTCGTTGTCGAACAGGGTGTAGCCATGGCTGTGGGGGTCGCCTTCCTTGGGACCCGCGCCCTTCGAAATCAGCGTCTTGCACGCGATCATGGTCGGGCGGTCCTGCTTGGTCGCCCAGCGCAGGGCGGCGGCGATCTTGCCGTGGTCGTGGCCGTCGACGACCTTGACCGCCCAGCCGGCGGCCTTGAAGCGCATCACCTGGTCGCCGGTCTCGGAGATGGTGGCGACGCCGTCGATGGTGGTGTTGTTGTCGTCGAACAGCACGGTCAGCTTGGACAGCTTCAGGCGGCCGGCGATGCTGATGGCCTCATGGCTGACGCCTTCCATCAGGCAGCCGTCGCCGGCGATCACCCAGGTGCGGTGATCGACGATGTCGGCGCCGAAGCGCGAGGCCAGATGGGCCTCGGCCATGGCCATGCCCACGGCGGTGGCCAGGCCCTGGCCCAGCGGGCCAGTGGTGCATTCAACGCCCGGCGTGTGGTGGACTTCCGGGTGGCCGGGGGTCAGCGAACCCCACTGACGGAAGTTTTCGATCTCCTTCATCGTCATGGCCTTGAAGCCGGTCAGATGAAGCAGGGAATAGATCAGCATCGAGCCGTGGCCCGCCGACAGCACGAAGCGGTCGCGGTCGGCCCAGTCGGGCTTGGCGGCGTCGAACTTGAGGAACTTGCTCCACAGCACCGTCGCGACATCGGCCATGCCCATCGGCATGCCCTGGTGTCCGGACTTGGCCTTGTGGACCGCATCCATGGAAAGGACGCGGATCGCGTCGGCCATTTTGATGGGCGAAACGGGCATGGGCGTTCGTCTTTGTTCGTTATGTTTTGCAGGGCTGCGCGGGCGCGAGGTCGCACGATGACCCCCTCGGGTCAAGGTTTGCGGGCCTTGGCGTGACACTTCGGCGACGTATCGGTGCTTTGCAACAACGGGCGGACGGGCTATAGCTTGATCGAGACTTATGCTCATTTTCAGCATAACTAAGGGTCCAGCCTTGGCGAACCTGCCGTTCTTCTCACCCTACCGCCACGGCTTCGTCCGGGTCGCCACCGCTGTACCGAAGGTCAAGCTGGTCGATCCGGCCGCCAATGCCGCCAGCGTGCTGGACCTGGTCGGCCAGGCCGATGCGGCCGGCGTGGCGGTGCTGGTGTTCCCGGAACTGGGCCTGACAGGCTATTCCATAGACGACCTGCTGCAGCAGAACGCCCTGCTGGACGCCGTAGAAGCCGCCATCGAGACCCTGGCCCGGGCCAGCGCCACCCTGGCCCCGCTGTTCGTGGTCGGCGCGCCGCTGCGCGTGGACGGCCGGCTCTACAACACCGCTGTCGCCATCCAGGGCGGCGCGGTGCGGGGGGTGATCCCCAAGAGCTTCCTGCCCAACTATCGCGAATTCTATGAGCGCCGCTGGTTCACGCCGGGCGCCGGCGTGGTCGGCAAGACCGTGACCCTGGCGGGCGAGACCGTGCCGTTCGGGACCGACATCCTGCTGCGGGGCGGCGGCCCGTCGTCGTTCACGATCGGCGTGGAAATCTGCGAGGATGTCTGGACGCCCACCCCGCCCAGCACCGCCCAGGCCATGGCCGGGGCGGAGATCCTGCTGAACCTGTCGGCCAGCAACATCACAATCGGCAAGTCCGAAACCCGCCGCCTGCTGTGCGCCAGCCAGTCGGCCCGGGCCATCGCCGCCTATGTCTATTCGGCCGCCGGAGCCGGCGAGAGCTCAACCGATGTGGCCTGGGACGGCCATGCCGACATTCACGAGATGGGCCAGCTGCTGGCCGAGACCCCGCGCTTTTCGACCACCGCCGTGATGGCCATGGCCGATGTCGACGTCGACCGCATCCGCCAGGAGCGCATGCGGGTGGTCAGTTTTGGCGACGCCGCGACCCTGGCGCCGAGCGCGTTCCGGATCGTTCCGTTCGACTTCACCCCGCCGGCCGGCGACCTGGCCCTGGCCCGCACGGTGGAGCGCTTCCCGTTCACGCCGTCGGATCCCGCGCAGCTGAGCGACAACTGCTACGAAGCCTACAATATCCAGGTCCAGGGTCTGGCCCGCCGGGTCGAGGCGTCTGGTCTGAAAAAGCTGGTGATCGGCATCTCGGGGGGTCTCGACTCGACCCACGCCCTGATCGTCGCGGCCAAGGCGATGGACCAGCTGGGCCTGCCGCGCAGCAACATCCTAGCCTACACCCTGCCCGGCTTCGCGACCTCGGACCGCACCAAATCCAACGCCTGGAAGCTGATGAAGGCGATGGGCGTGTCGGCCGACGAGATCGACATCCGCCCGGCGGCCGAGCAAATGCTGAAGGACCTCGACCACCCCTATTCGCGGGACGAGCCGGTCTATGACGTGACCTTCGAGAACATCCAGGCGGGCCTGCGCACCGACTATCTGTTCCGGCTGGCCAACCACAACGGCGCCTTGGTGGTGGGCACCGGCGACCTGTCGGAACTGGCCCTGGGCTGGTGCACCTATGGCGTCGGCGACCAGATGAGCCACTACAACCCCAATTGCGGCGTGGCCAAGACCCTGATCCAGCACCTGATCCGCTTCGTGGCGGCCTCGGGCGATGTCGATGCGGCGACGGCCGATCTGCTGGAGGATATCCTCGATACCGAGATCTCGCCCGAACTGGTGCCGGGCGAGCAGGTGCAGGCCACCGAGAGCTTCGTCGGGCCCTACGCCCTGCAGGATTTCAATCTCTACTACCTGACCCGCTACGGCATGAGCCCGTCGAAGATCGCCTTCCTGGCCTGGACCGCCTGGCATGACGCCGCGGCCGGCGCCTGGCCGGTCGGGACGCCGGACGCCCAGCGCAGGGCCTATGACCTGCCGGAGATCAAGCGCTGGCTGGAGCTGTTCCTGCGCCGGTTCTTCGCCAACCAGTTCAAGCGCTCGGCCATGCCCAATGGCCCGAAGATTTCCTCCGGCGGCGCGCTGTCGCCGCGCGGCGACTGGCGGATGCCGTCCGACGCGACGGCCGACATCTGGCTGGCGGAACTGCACGCCAATACGGCGGTCTAGCGAAACGACGCTAAGCGTCGTTTTCCAGACATGACGCGTAGGCCCGTGTTAGTGGCTTTGCTGGGGTCGGGAAAAGCGTGAGGACAACGTTGGGCGCGATATATCCGGTGATCCTGTGCGGTGGGTCTGGCACCCGTCTTTGGCCTGCTTCCCGCGCGGATCAGCCCAAGCAGTTCCTGAAGCTGATCGGCCAGACTTCTAGTTTCCAGGATACCGTGTTGCGTGTGAAAGACCTTCCCGGCCGCGCCGAGATCGTCATTGTCACCGGCGAGGCAATGGTGGGTTTCGTGCAGGATCAGACCGCCGAGATAGGCGTGTCGGTCACTGTGCTGATCGAGCCAGAGGCGCGGGACTCAGCCCCCGCCGTCGCGGCCGCCGCCGCCTATGTTGAGCAGCGCGATCCAGACGGCGTGGCGCTGATGCTTGCGGCAGACCATCACATCGTTGAGCCCGAAATTTTCGCCCAGGCCGCAATCACCGCCGCCAGGGCTGCTGACGAAGGCCTGATCGTCACCTTCGGCGTCAAGCCCACGGGGCCCGCGACAGGCTTTGGCTATATTCGGCCTGGAAAGCCGCTGCTGGACGGCTCCGTGAGCGCCGTGGCCGCTTTCGTCGAAAAGCCGGATCGGGCGACGGCGGAGACCTATGTCGCTGAGGGATACTACTGGAACAGCGGCAATTTCGCCTTCAAGGCGGCCGTGCTTCTGGGGGAGCTGGACGTCTTCGAGCCTACCGTTTCAGCGGCCGCTCGCGCCTGTATGGTAGGCCTTCAGATGGATGGCGGCACAGCCCGTCTGGACCGTGCCGCCTTCGCGGGCGCCGCCAAGATATCGCTCGACTATGCGGTGATGGAGCGCACCCAGAAAGCTGCCGTGGCGCCCGCCGCCTTCTCGTGGTCGGACCTCGGCGCGTGGGATGCGATCTGGGACGTCTCGACCACCGACCCTTCGGGCAACGCAGCCGTCGGAGACGTGACGCTGATCGACAGCCGAAACGTTCTGGTGCGCTCGACAGGACCCTTTGTCGGCGCGATCGGCGTCGAGGACCTGGTGATCATCGCCGAGCCGGACGCGATTCTGGTCTGTCGCCGCGACGCAAGCCAGGCCGTCAAGACCTTGGTTGATGGCCTAAAACGCGACGGCCGCTCCATCGCCATCGGCCATGACCGGGACGACCGACCTCGCAGGGTCCTGGCGGCGGCGGCCGATTGGGAAGTGTCCGTTTGGACCCTGGCTCCGCACGAAACCGCCGCCTTGCCCCCCGGCTCGGTTCAAGTGCTGGCTGGCGAGACCTCGCTAGGCGCGCTTCTCAACGTCATTGAGGCGCCAACGATCGTCACCGCCCAAACCGCCGCGACCCTGCTGGTCACCCGGCGGCCGTAACCACCCGGTCCATCTCGGCGATGGCGCAGACGATGTGGTAGAACGAGGAGGCCGGGGCGGCTTCCTCGATAAAGGCTCCGTCGGGCTTGAGCTTGTCGCGCCACAGGCCCGGCACGGGCGTGCGCAGATACTGCAGCAGCCCCTCGGCGCCCTCGGCGGCCACGCCCCACCACTTGTCGTCGCCGGTGACCTCGGCGGCCAGCACGCCGGCCTTGATCCGTTCGGTCTGCGGCCACAGGCGGGCGCCGGCGTCGTGGGCGGTCATGTCGTCGAGCATGGCGTTCATGCCCACGCCGCGCTCGGGATCGACGCCCTTGGTCTCGGCCAGATCGATCATCCGCAGGGCGGCGGCGATGGCGTCGGGACGTCCGGCCAGCCGGCCCCAGCGCAGCAGCAGCCAGGCCCACTCGTACTGGTGGCCCGGCTCCCAGATCCGGCCGGCCACGCCGGGGGCCGGGTTCCACTGATCATCGAAGAACTCGCGCAGCGCGCCGGTCTCGGCGGAGATGAACTTGCTCAGCGCAAGCTCGGCAATCTCGTCGGCCAGGGCCCGCCATTGGGGATCCGCATCGATGGCGTTCCAGGCCAGGCAGGCCTCGAACAGGTGCATGTGCGGATTGGAATGCAGCGGCGGATCGGTCGGGGTCGACTCATTGAAGCCGCCCAGCGGGTTCTTCAGCGTCGCATAGAGGGTCTCGCGCACCGAGACGGCGACGTCGCGCAGATCGCTGCGGCCCGTCACCGCGCAGGCATTGGCCAGAGCGAACATCGCGAACGCCTGGTCATAGAGGGCCGAAGTGTCGTCCAGGCTGACCCCGCCCGGGCCGACCAGGGCGCGGAACAGGCCGTTGGGCTTGCGATAGACGTCGAGATAATAGCTCAGGCCGTGCTCGACGGCCTGCCGCCACGGGCCGGTCCAGCCCAGATCCCTGGCGGCGGCGAAGGCGTAGATCTGGCGCGGCAGCACCCGGCCCCGGCGCGGCGAGTCCTTGGCCTCACCGGACTGCTCGATGGTCTCGAAGAAACCGCCGCCCTTGTGATCGGCGCCGACGGTCCACCACAGCGGGAAGGCGGTCGAAAGCGCCCAGCCCTTGAGCCGGTCGCGCAGACGCGCGGCGTCGGTCAGGGCGCTGTTGGGGGCGTCGGGCATCGCGAACTCTCCAGGTGCGGGTGTTTTCTAGTCGCGTTCTTACCGCCTCGCCAAGACGATGGCTTGGCGCCCCGCAACGACAGGCGATAAAGCTCGACTTATGGACATCCCACCGCCCCTTCGCGCCGTCTTCCTCGACCGGGATGGCGTGCTCAATATCGATCACGGCTATATCGCCGATCCGACCCGGCTGGAGTGGATCGATGGCGCGCGCGAGGCCGTGGCGGCCATGACCCGGGCAGGCCTGACGGTGATGGTGGTCACCAACCAGTCGGGGATCGGCCGGGGCTATTTCGCGGAAGAGGCCATGCACGCCTTCCACGCCGAGATGCAGGCGCAGCTGGCGCCCCTGGGCGGCCGGATCGACGCCTTCTATTTCGCGCCCCACCACGAAGATGCGGCGATCGAGACCTATCGCGTCGTCGACCACCCTGACCGCAAGCCCAATCCCGGCATGGTGCTGCGGGGCCTGGCCGATTTCAGTCTGACGCCCGCCGAGGCGGTGATCATCGGCGACCGGTCCAGCGACGTCGAGGCCGGACGGCGCGCCGGGGTGGCGGGCCATCTGTTCCGGGGCGGCGACCTGCACGCCTTCGTCATCGAGGTGCTGGGCGACCGGGTTCCGGGCCTGAAATGACCCTGAAGGTCCTGCAGTTCGGGGCCACGGGGCAGGTCGGCCAGGCGCTGATCGCCGCGGCGACGGACAGGATCGCCCTGAAGACCCTCTCGCGCGCCGAGGTCGACCTGACCGATCCCGCAGCCGTCCGCGCCGCGATCCTGGCGGCCGACTGCGACCTGGTCTGGAACGCGGCCGCCTTCACGATGGTCGACAGGGCCGAGAGCGAGCCCGAGGCCGCCTTCGCGGTCAACGCGACCGCGCCCGGGGCCATGGCCGCCGCCTGCGCCGAGCGCGGCCTGCCCTTCATCCATCTGTCGACCGACAGCGTCTTCGACGGCCAGACGACCCGGCCCTATGTCGAGACCGATCCCGCCGAGCCGATCAGCGTCTATGGCCGCTCGAAACTGGCCGGCGAGCAGGCGGTGCTGGCCCACCCGCGCACGGCGGTGCTGCGGGTCTCCTGGGTGTTCTCACCCTATGGCCGAAACTACGTCGCCTTCATGCTGGAGCTGGGCCGCACGCGCGAGGTGCTGCAGGTGGTCGCAGACCAGTATGGCAGCCCCACCGACGGCGAGGCCCTGGCCAGGTTCATGGTCGCCAGCGTCGGGCGCTGGGCGGGCGCGGGAGCCGATGATCCGGCCTTTGGCCTGTTCCACTTCGCCAATGCCGGCGAGACCAGCCGTTTCGACTTCGCCAGGGCCGCCCTCGACCGCGACCCGCTGACCCGCGCCCGGCTGGAACCGACGACCCAGAGCGCTTTCGCCGAGGCCGCCGCCCGACCGCCGCGCTCGCCGCTGGACAGCGGCAAGCTGGCCGCGACCTTCGGTTTCACCCCCCAGCCCTGGAAGCCGGCCGTCGAGCGGGTGGCCGACCAGCTGGTCCGTAACGGCTTGTGAACTCGCCCCTGCTGGCGCGCGGCGGCCCGGCGCGATAAACCGGCCCAAAGCCCCACAAAAATCAGCGCAAGAGTCCCATGCAGATCTTCCTCGACAGCACCGACACCAAGGTCATCGCCGACCTGGCCTCCACCGGCCTCGTGGACGGCGTGACCACCAACCCGACCCTGATCGCCAAGTCGGGCCGTCCGATGCTGGAAGTGATCGCCGAGATCTGCGACCTGGTGCCCGGCCCGATCAGCGCCGAAGTGGCCGCCACCACCGCCGACGCCATGATCGCCGAAGGCACGAAGCTGGCCGGCATCGCGCCCAACGTCGTGGTCAAGATCCCGCTGACCCGCGACGGCCTGATCGCCTGCGCCGCCTTCGCCAGCGAGGGCATCTCGACCAATGTCACCCTGTGCTTCTCGCCGACCCAGGCCCTGCTGGCCGCCAAGGCCGGCGCGACCTTCGTCTCGCCGTTCATCGGCCGGCTGGACGACTATGGCTTCGACGGCATGGACCTGATCCGCGACATCCGCACCATCTATGACAATTTCGGCTACGAGACCGAGATCCTGGCCGCCTCGGTGCGCAACGTCGCCCACGTCAAGGACGCGGCCATCGTCGGCGCCGACGTCGTCACCATCCCGCCCGCCGTGTTCAGCGACCTGTTCAAGCACCCGCTGACCGACAAGGGCCTGGAACAGTTCATGAAGGACTGGGCCGGCACCGGACAATCGATCCTTTAGGGCGACCTGATGAACGGCGCCGGACTCGCCCGGCGCCGTTCATATGAACACTGATTATTTCGCTTACGCGAACTGTGTTCGCATTTGCGATCTCGTGCGTTAGGCTGGCAGCAGCCACAGGGGAGACTGTCATGGTCCCGACCGACGCCACCGCCGAGATCCGCCTTGCCGATTCCGCCGAGGCCGCCAGCTTCTCGACCTTCGTTCAGGGCTTCCTGTCGGCCAACGGTTTTCCGTTCGTGATCATCCATGACGCGCCCGAGGTCGCCGGCCACATGCGTCGCGTGGTCTTCGAGGACGCCAGGGTCAGCCGCAAGTTCGCCCAGGAATGGGTGCGGCTGCGCGGAACCCTGGGCCAGGCCTAAAGCCGCGCCAGCACCTGAGGGTGATCCTTCCAGGCCGGCATGCGGGCCCTGTAGGCGATCGTCTCGCTCTCGACCTGGGCGCGGGGCCGCCTCAGGATCCAGTCGACGGGGTCGACTTGCCCGCCCCGGATTTGCGCCGGCGCATCGGCGCCTTCAGCCCAAACAGATGATGTTCCCCTTCGCCCGGCATGGCCGGCGAGGGATCCACGGCCTTGGTCGGGCGCGGAGGTGGCAGGTCGGTGCGCGCCGGATCGTCCGACAGCAGATGGGCGGTCAGCATCAGGTCGGTCTTGACCGAGGCGAAATCCTCCCTGGCCGTCCAGGCCCGGATCGCGGCCTGGGCGAAGGCTTCGGACAGGTCGGTGACCTCGATCTGGACGGCCGGCTCCTTGCGGATGCGCGGGTCGTGCTCGGCCCGCTCGCGCAGGCGCTTGAGCACCGCGACCAGATCGGTCTTCAGCGGAACCTTGAACAGCACGTCCACACGGCGCGTACGGTGGGCCGAATAGTTCAGGATCACATCGCCGAACACCTTGCTGTTGGGGATCATCACCTTGACGTTGTCGAAGGTGGCGATCTCGGTGAACAGCAGGTCCAGCGACTTGACCGTGCCGACGCGCGTCACCGTCTCGATCACGTCGCCGACCCGATAGGGCCGAAACAGCAGGATCATCACCCCGGCGGCCACGTTCGACAGGGCGCCCTGCAGGGCCAGGCCGATGGCCAGGGACGCCGCGCCGAGGACGGCGATGATCGAGGTGGCCTGAACCCCGACCTGCTGCAGCACGGCCACCAGGCCGACGGCGATCACCGCATAGCGCACCAGCGAGGCGCCGAAGGTTTCCAGGGTCTGGTCGGGGTTGTTGCGGTGGACGCGTCCCAGGGTCCGGCGCACCACCTTGGCGGCCCAGCCGGCGACCCAGAAGGTCAGACCCAGGATCAGGGCGGCGACCACCAGATTGACCGCCACCTTGCCGACCCAGTCGAGGAAGTGCCCCAGCACGGTCTCGTCGGCCCAAATGTTGGCGACGGCGGGCAGGCGGGCGTCGGGCGGAATCACGGTGGGCTTGGTCATGGACCTCTCGATGGCGCCCCCGCGCGGAACGGTCAACGAACAGGGCCCGCAGGCCGTTCCCGACCGCGACCGCGAGGCTCCGCTTCGCGCCGGCGAAACAGTCGGTTACATCAATTGGGTCGAACTCGCCTCGATCCGCCTCTATGAGCGCCGCCCATGAGCATGCCCTTCATCGACCTGGCCGCCCAGCAACGCCGGATCCGCGACAAGATCGACGCCGCCATCGCCGGCGTGCTCGACAGCGGCGCCTATGTGATGGGTCCGCAGGTTCGCGAGTTCGAGGCCAAGCTGGCCGCCTTTGGCGAGGCCAAGCTGGCCCTGTCCTGCGCCAACGGCACCGACGCCATCGCCCTGCCGCTGATGGCCTGGGGCATCGGCAAGGGCGACGCGGTGTTCTGTCCGTCCTTCACCTTCGCCGCGACGCCCGAAGTGGTGCCGTGGGTCGATGCGACGCCGGTGTTTGTCGATATCCTGCCCGACACCTTCAACCTCGATCCCGCCGCGCTGGAGGCCGCGATCGCCGGCGTGAAGGCCGATGGCAAGCTGACGCCCAAGGTGGTGATCGCCGTCGATCTGTTCGGCCAGCCCGCCGACTATCCGGCCATCAAGGCGATCTGCGCGCGCGAGGGGATGAAGCTGATCGCCGACAGCGCCCAGGGCTTTGGCTGCACCCTGAACGGCCATCACCCGCTGCACTGGGCTGATGTGGCCACCACCAGCTTCTTCCCGGCCAAGCCGCTGGGCTGCTATGGCGACGGCGGGGCGGTGCTGACCAACGACCAGGACCTGTGGGACCTGATGGACAGCTACCGCGTCCACGGCAAGGCGGTGGCCCCGGACCTGGTGGGCCGCACCTTCGACCACGACACCAAATATCTGAACACCCGCATCGGCATGAACTCGCGGCTGGACACGATCCAAGCGGCGATCCTGATCGAGAAGCTGGCGATCTTCGCCGAGGAAATCCAGCTGCGTCAGACCGTGGCCGACCGCTATGCGGCGGGGCTCGAAGGCGCGGTGCTGGCGGTTCCCAGGGTGATCGACGGCGGCGTCTCGGTGTGGGCCCAGTACGTCATCGAACACGAAAACCGCGACGGCCTGGCCGCGCATCTGAAGACGCAGGGCATTCCCACGGCGGTCTATTATCCCGTGCCGATGCACATCCAGGCGCCCTATGCGGACTTCCCGCGCGGCGCCGGCGGCCTGCCGGTCACCGAGACCAAGGCCGAGACGGTGCTGGCCCTGCCGATGCATCCTTACCTGGAAGCGGCCGAGCAGCAGAAGATCATCGACGCGATCCGCGCCTTCAACGGCTAGGCGCGGGGCCGGCAGCGGCTAGCCGACTGTCACATCGGGGGGCTATAGGACGGGCGTAGCGTCGCGCCTTCCGCCGGACGTCGTCCAGACCGAGGCTTCCCATGTCGCACGCACAGCAGACACCCCCGCCCCATCCCGGCATGGGCTTCAGGCAGTTCGTCGCCCTGATCGCGGCGATGATGGCGACCAACGCCCTGGCCATCGACTCGATGCTGCCGGCCCTGCCGCAGATCGGCCATGCCCTGGGCGTGGCCAGCGCCAACCAGCATCAGTGGATCATTACCGCCTATCTGCTGGGCTTTGGCGCGGCGCAGCTGTTCTACGGCCCGCTGGCCGACCGTTTCGGGCGCAAGCCGGTGCTGATGATCGGCCTGGCCCTCTATGTGCTGTTCGCCGGTCTGTGCGCCTTTTCCACCTCGTTCGAGATGCTGCTGATCGCCCGCGCCCTGTGCGGCGTGGGCGCGGCCGCCACCCGGGTGCTGTCGGTGTCGATCGTCCGCGACTGCTATAGCGGCCGGGAGATGGCCAAGGTGATGTCGCTGTCGTTCATCGTCTTCCTGGCCGTGCCGATCATCGCGCCTTCGGTGGGCCAGGCCATTGTGCTGGTCGCGCCGTGGCCGTGGATCTTCCTGGTCCTGGCGATCTTCGGCCTGCTTGTCATCGCCTGGGCGGCGATCAAGCTGCCCGAGACCCTGCATCCGCAGGACCGTGTTCCGCTGGAGGCTGCGCCCGTGCTCGCGGCCTTCAAGGCCTGCCTGACCAACCGCGTCGCTATCGGCTACACCCTGGCCTCCACCCTGGTGCTGGCCGGCCTGTTCGGCTTCCTCAACTCGGCCCAGCAGGTCTTTGTCGACGTGCTGGGGGCGGGCAAGCTGTTCACCGTCATCTTCGCCGGCATTGCAGGGGGCATCGCCATCGCCTCGCTGGTCAATTCCAGGATCGTCGGCAAGCTGGGCATGCGGCGGGTCTCGCACGTGGCCCTGTGCGGCTACATCGCCTTCGCCGCCGTCCACGCGGTGATCGCCCTGACCGGCCACGAGACCCTGTGGACCTTCGCCATCCTGCAGACCTGCATGATGTTCTGCTTTGGCCTGACGATGTCGAACTTCGGCGCGCTGGCCATGGAGCCCCTGGGCCATCTGGCCGGCACAGCGGCCTCGGTGCAGGGGTTCATCACCACCATCGGCGGCGCCCTGTTCGGCTTCTGGATCGGCCAACTGTTCGACGGCACCGTGGCGCCCCTGACCCTGGGCTTCACCGGCTTTGGTCTGGCGGGCCTGATCGCCGTGCTGATCACCGAAAAGGGCCGGCTGTTCCACGCCGGGTCCGAGGCCGCCTAGAGCGAAACGCGCGATACAAGAATCGCGCGTTTCGCTCTAGCTTTTTGTTTTCGCATCGTTTTTGCGGAAAACCGGCATCCACTTTTCCGCACGATGCTCTAGGCGGCGACGGCGCGGTCCAGCGCGTCATAGAGCGCGCGGATGTCCAGCGGCTTGGCCAGCCAGTCGGTCATGCCGGCGTCGCGGCAGGCCTGGACCTCCTCGGCCGCCACCCCGGCGCTGAAGCCGATCACCGGCGTGTCGCGATTGAGACCGACGCCCGCCCGCAGTCGCCGGGTCGCCTCGCAGCCGTCCAGGCCGGGCATGTTGACGTCCATCAGCACGATGTCAAACCGTTCGGCGGCAAGATACTTCAATGCCGACAGGCCGTCCGAGGCCGTCGACAAGGTCACGCCCAGCGGTTCAAGCACCAGGGCCAGGGTGCGGCGGTTCACCTCGTGGTCGTCGACGGCCAGGACCCTCAGGGTCGAGATCTGCGGCGCGTCGCCGTCGTCACGCGCCGTGCCGACAACACTCTCCGAGCTACCCTCAGGCAGGGTCAGCGTCAGGCGGAAGATCGCGCCCCGGGGCACGGCCGCTCGGGCGTCCAGCTCGCCCCCCATAAGCCGCGCCAGCTCCCGGCTCACGGTCAGGCCCAGGCCCGTGCCGCCATAGGTGCGGGCGGTTTCCTGCGAGGCCTGGCTGTAGGGCGTGAACAGGCGGGTCATGGCCTCGGGCGCGATGCCCGCGCCATTGTCCTGCACCTCGATGACGATCTGCAGCAGGCCGTCCGCCAGCGGCTCCACCGCCAGACGCAGGTCAATGACCCCCTCGTCGCTGAACTTCACGGCATTGGACAGCAGGTTGTTGAGAATCTGCCTCAGGCGGAACGGATCGCCCTGGACCCAGACCGGCGCCTGATCGCCTGCCCCCTGGCGCAGAACCAGCCCCTTGGCGACGGCCTGGGCGGTCCAGAACCGGGTGGCGTCACCCAGCGCCCCCAGCAGGTCGAAATTGCGGGTTTCCAGACTCATGGCCCGGGCCTCGATCTTGGCCTGGTCCAGCATGTCGGTCAGCAATCCGGTCATCAGATGGCCGGCGTCGACGATCAGGTCTGCGGTGGCGGCCGTCTGGGCCGGGTGCGAGCCCCGACGGATCAGGTGGGCGCCGGCCAGGATCGCGGACAGCGGCGTACGCAGCTCATGACTGACAATGGCCGCCATGGCCGCTCGGTCAGCCACCGCCGCCTCGGCCTGGATACGGCGCGCATCCGCTTCCTCATGGGCCGCGATCACGGCCTTGCGGGCCTGATGCAGTCGCCGCCAGGTGCTGTGCACCGCTATGGTGAAAAAGACCACCATCGTCGCCAGGATCGCCACCTGGCCATAGGAGGTGCGCCACCACATCGGCAGGGTCGCCAGGCTGACCACATAGGGCGCGGCCCCCAGATAGAACAGCGGTCGGCTGTCGACGCCCGAGGCGACATTGTTCAGCAGGCCGCCGGCCAGCAGAAACAGGGCCAGGGCCATCAGGGACGGCTGGTCGCTGTACCAGAGGATCGCCGCGGCTCCGGCGTGGACCGTCGCCATGGTCAGGACAGAGACCAGCATCAGCAGGGCCCAGGCCTCGACGTGACGGGTCGGCATGCGCCCCTTGGCGAAGGGCCTGACAGCGATGAACTCCAGGGCCTGGACCGACAGGCTGGACAGCAGCCACATCCCGATCAGGTCATCACGCGAGGCCAGATGCAGGGCCCAGCTCAACAGGACCATCACACCGAGACGCGTAAAGACCTGCTTGTAACGCTCATCGGCATTGGCGGGCAGATAGGGCAGCAGGGCTGTCAGAAACTTGGACATGAACCGTCTCCCATCCTCTGGCCTAGGGCGAAACTGGCAAAGGAGACGTAAACGCTGGGCCCTAGTCCAGCAGGCGCTCTAGCGTTTTGAGTTCATCGGCCTCCCGGGCCGGCTTGTCCCAGCGGATTCGACTGATGCGCGGAAAGCGCATGGCGACCCCTGACTTGTGCCGGGTCGAGCGTTGCAGGCCCTCGAACGCCACCTCGAACACCAGGCCAAAGCCCTCGTCGGCCCGCACCGAACGCACAGGTCCGAACCGCTCAACCGTGTTGTCACGCACGAATTTGTCGATCTGCTTGAGCTCGTCATCCGTGAAGCCGAAATAGGCCTTGCCCACCGGGGTCAGGGACCGATCGCCCCGCTCGTCCTCGCGCCAGACGCCAAAGGTGTAGTCGGAATAGAAGCTCGAGCGCCGGCCGTGGCCGCGCTGGGCGTACATCAGCACCGCGTCGATCAACCGCGGATCGCGCTTCCACTTGAACCACGGCCCCTTGGGGCGACCGGGCTCATAGACGCTGTCGCGGCGCTTGAGCATCAGGCCTTCGGCGAGCCGTGCATCCCCCTCGGGCGGCTCTCCGCGCAGGACGGCCAGGGCTTCCCAGGTCTCGAACGGCTGCAGCGGCGACAGGTCGATGCGCGGACTGGCGATCCTGGCCACGAAGGCCTCCAGCCGTTCTCGGCGCGCTGTGAAGGGCAACGACCGCGGGTCGGTCTCGCCGTCCAGCAGCAGGTCATAGGCGCGGATGCCGGCGGGAAAGGCCGCCAGCTGTTTGGCGTCCACCGTCTTGCGGTTCAGGCGCTGCTGCAGATCGCCGAACGAGGCCAGGGCTCCGTCGCGGATCACCAGCAGCTCGCCGTCCAGCGCCCCGTCGAAATCCAGCGCCGCCAGAACGTCGGGAAAGGTCGCCGAGATGTCGTCGCCGGTGCGGGTATAGAGCCGCCGCTCGCCGCGCTCCGAAACCGCCTGCACGCGGATGCCGTCCCATTTCCATTCGGCCACATAGTCGGCCGGGTCGAGCCTGGCGAAATCCACGGCCTCGTCGATGGCCTGGGCCAGCATCACCGGCCGGAAGCGCCCCGGCGCGTCGGGCGAAGGCCGCTCCGACCGGCCCTCCAGCCAGGCGAACAGGTCGCCATAAGGCGGCTCCAGCGCATGCCAGACCTCCTCGATCTGCCCGATCTCGACCTTGCCCAGATTGGCGCAGGCCTGCTTGGCCAGCCGCGCCGAAACCCCCACCCGCAGGCCCCCGGTCATCAGCTTCAGCAGCGCCCAGCGGCCGTCGGGATCCAGGGCGTCCAGCCAGTCCTCGATCAGCCGCTGGACCTCGCCGCGCGAGGCGGTGCGCAGGGCCTCGACCACCTCCGACAGTTCGGGTTCACGATTGGGGCCCGGCCGCGTGGGCCAGACCAGGGCGACGGTCTCGGCCAGATCGCCGACAAAGTCGTAGGACCAGGCGAACAGCTGGGGGTCCATCCGCGCCTCGACCGCCTTGCGGATGAAGGCCGGCTTGGCCGCCGAGAACGACAGGGCCCCGGTCAGGGCCGCTAGGGCGAAACCCCGGTCGGGATCAGGCTGGCCGCGCAGAAAGTCCTCGATCAGGGTCAGCTTGGCGTTGCGCGAGCTGGTCAGGGACAGCCGGTCCAGCAGGTGGGCGAAGGCGCGCATGGACATCGAACGCCTCCCCTCGGCTCCGGTTCAGGTCATCTCGACGGGTCAGGCCGAACGGGCTTCGTCCAGCTGGCCCAGGATCATGATCTTCTGCCAGATCTTGCGCCCCAGGTCCGACGTCAGGGTCTCGATGTCGTTGACGGCCGAAACAATGACCGGATCATCGCTCTCGCCGGCATAGAGCGCCGCCAGCTTGGCGGTCAGGGCCAGCATCTCGGCGCAATAGTCCAGATAGCGGGCCAGCTGGAAGCGGTTCATCTCGCGTACCGGCGAGGACGGCGTTCGCGGCCCCAGCACCAGGGTCGGGTCCTTGGTCAGCTGGTGCATGTCGATGACGTGGGCGAACGAGCGCAGCTCGTGCAGCGCCTTCTGCACCCGGCCGCGCTTCCAGCGGGTTTCCAGCGAGACCAGGAACCAGGCTGCGGCGCCCGACAACAGGATCAGATTGACCGCCGGCTCCAGCCCCTGGGCCAGGCGCAGCGCGTCGGCGCCGCGCAGGGTGGCCAGCCAGTCCAGCCGGGCGATCAGGGCCAGCTCGGCCAGGATCGCGACCAGCACCACGGCCAGAACCAGAAGGCGCAGCCCCAGATAGGGTCGCGACAGCCGCCTGGCCCTCTGGGCGGTGGTGCGCGCCGTCAGGGTCAGCTGCTCGCAGACCTGGGCCAGACCGGAGTCGGGAAAGCGCTCGGCGACGCGGATGCGCAGATGGTCCAGCGTGTCGACCACCTTGGCCGCATCCAGCTTTCGCGCGCCGTTGTCCCTGGCCATCGGATCCCCCATTGCGGGCCGACGCTAGCATGCCGAGGGCGCTTGCGGTCAATTCAAACACATGTTTGAATTGCCGATCGGAGACCGGCCATGACCTTCCAGCCGCCAGAGCCCTTCACGCTTCATACGCGTCACAGCCCCCTGACCACGCCGTGGGAGCCGCTCTATGCCGACATTCGCGAGGACCGCTGGGTGCTGGGCATCGAGATCCGCGAGCCCCATACCAATTCGCGCGGCGCCCCGCATGGCGGCCTGATCGCCGCCCTGGCCGACAACGCCATGGGCCTGTCGTGCGGCGTGATGCTGAAGGCGCTGAACATCCCGTCCAGCGGACTGGTCACCGTCTCCCTGAGTCTGGACTATCTGGGCGCGGCGAAGCTGGGCCAGTGGCTGACGTTCGACACCGACTTCATCAAGCCCGGCAAGAGCCTGTGCTACGCCGACGCCACGGTGCGGGCCGACGGCAAGCCAGTGGCGCGGGCCCATGCGACGTTCAAGGTGGCCGGGGCGTAAGGCGGCGGGCTTTTGGCTCGAGACGCGCCCTACAGCCCCGGGGGCGGCGGCGCCAGGATCTCGCGCTTGCCGGCGTGGTTGGCGGCGCCGACCACACCCTCCTTCTCCATCCGCTCCATCAGGGATGCGGCCCGGTTGTAGCCGATCTGCAGGCGGCGCTGGATGTAGCTGGTCGAGGCCTTGCGGTCGCGGGTGACCACGGCCACGGCGTGGTCGTAGAGATCGTTGGCCCCGCCCTCGCCGCCGAAGGCGCCCTCGATGGCCTCTTCCTGTTCCTCGTCGCCGCCGGCGGTGACTTCTTCCAGATAGTTGGGCGTGCCCTGGTCGCGCAGGAACCTGGCCACGGCCTCGACCTCGCCGTCGCTGACGAACGGACCGTGCAGGCGCGTGACCCGCCCGCCGCCGGCCATGTAGAGCATGTCGCCTTGGCCCAGCAGCTGCTCGGCGCCCTGCTCGCCCAGGATGGTGCGGGCGTCGATCTTGCTGGTCACCTGGAAGCTGATCCGGGTGGGGAAGTTGGCCTTGATGGTGCCGGTGATCACGTCGACCGACGGGCGCTGGGTAGCCATGATCAGGTGGATGCCGGCGGCGCGGGCCATCTGGGCCAGGCGCTGGACGGCGCCTTCGATGTCCTTGCCGGCCACCATCATCAGGTCGGCGACCTCGTCGATCACCACGACCAGATAGGGCATGGGCTCGGGACGGATCTGCTCGGTCTCGTAGATCGGCCGACCGGCGTCGTCGAACCCCGTCTGAACGGTACGCTCGAAATGCTCGCCCTTGTCGAGGGCCTCATTGGCCTTGTCGTTGAAGCCGCCGATGTTGCGCACGCCGATCTTGGACATCCGCCGATAGCGGTCCTCCATTTCGCGCACGGTCCATTTCAGGGCGACGATGGCCTTCTTGGGATCGGTGACGACCGGCGCCAGCAGGTGCGGGATGCCGTCATAGACGGACAGTTCCAGCATCTTGGGGTCGATCATGATGAAGCGGCACTTGTCCGGCGGCAGCTTGTAGAGGATCGACAGGATGATGGCGTTGACCCCCACCGACTTGCCCGAGCCGGTGGTGCCGGCGATCAGCAGGTGGGGCATCTTGGCCAGGTCGGCGATATAGGGCTCACCGCCGATGGTTTCGCCCAGGGCCATGGGCAGGATCGACGTGGACTTGTCGTAGTCGTTGCTGGACAGCAGGTCGCGCAGATAGACCGTCTCGCGCTTGGAATTGGGCATCTCGATGCCGATGGCGTTGCGACCCTGGGCCACGGCCACGCGGCACGAGATCACGCTCATCGAGCGGGCAATGTCGTCGGCCAGGGCCACGACCCGGGCGGTCTTGACGCCCGGCGCGGGCACCAGCTCGTACATGGTGACCACGGGGCCGGGACGGATCTGGTCGATCTGGCCCTTGACCCCGAACTCGGCCAGCACGCTTTCCAGCAGGCGGGCGTTCTGGCGCAGGGCGGCGGCGTCAACCTCGGACGAGCGCGGCTTGGCCTTGGCCAGCATGGCCAGCTCGGGCAGCTGGAAGCCGCCCTCGTCATTGAAATTGAAGGCTTTCTGCTGTTCGCGCTGCTCGCGGCCGCTGTCCTTGGGCAGGGTCTTGGGCTTGGCGATGGCCAGCGGGCGGGCCGCGACGGGCTCGTCCTCGTCCGCGTCGTCATGGGCGGCGGACGGCGGCGTATAGGCCTGTTCGGGAACCTCGACCTCGGGCCGGGCCGGGCGACGCGGCGGGATGGGGGTCTCGACGGCCTTGCGGGCGCGCGGCGCCTTGGGCGCGGGGGCCGCAGGCTCAGGCTCGGCGCGTTCACGCGGCTGCAGGGCGTCGCCGACGGCGTGGGCGATGGCTTCCGGGTCGAACCGGCGGAAGCCGATGGCGTAGCCCAGAGCGATGGCGGCGCCGATGGCCAGCAGGATGGCGGCGATCAGCCGGGCGCCGGGCACGCGGGCGAAATCGAAGATGGCGGCGATCAGGTGCAGCAGGCCGTCGCCCCAGAACCCGCCGAGGCCCTTTTCCAGCGGCCAGGCGGCCGGCGGGGCCGGCGCCGACAGCAGACCGGCCAGGGCCAGCAGGCCCAGGGTCCCGATACCGGCGCGCTGGCGCAGGTCGCGCCGCTCGGCGGCCGGATCGGCCTGCGATACGCGGGTGACGCCAAACACCAGCATCAGCAGAGCGGCGCCCCAGCCGGCCAGGCCCAGGGACTGGATCATGATATCGGCCACGGCCGCGCCCGCCCCGCCCAGGGCGTTGGTCGGGCTTTGCCCCGTGGCGGCGTTCAGGCTGGGATCGGCGGCGTTATAGGTGGCGACGGCCAGCAGCAGGCCGGCGCCCACCACGGTGACCAGGCCGCCGCGGAACCGCGCCGACCAGGGCTGGGCCCAGCCGTAGCGGATCGCATCCCAGAAGAGCTCCGCCGTTGTACGCCGCGCCGCTCGCGCCATGAAACACCCCAAGCACCAAGTCCAGCCGGGATGTTGTGCGCCAAGAGGGTTAAGGGGCGTTTACGCTGATCGTCATCGCGACGATTCAGATGGTCGCAGCTTACGCCGCCGTGGTCGGAAATTGGGCGGTATGGATCGATCGCGGACAGTTTCACGAAGACATTAGACGCCCGATTTGGCTACTCAGTTCGGCATGGCGCGTTTCATATACTCATCGAACAACGGCACAGTGAAGGCTGTGTCGCCATACGAGGGTGAGTAAATCATCCCCTTTTTTATCAGATTATTTCGGGTGGGCGCGACGCTGGTGGCTTTCACTTCAAGTTTCTCCGCGATGTCGCCTGAACGATGAGGTCCAGGCCCCAATTCAGCGAGGGCTCGCATGTATTTCTTTTCGCCCGGAGTGCATCGTTCGAAACGTACTTTGAAGAAACTTTCGTCTAGTGCACGGATTGCGATCGGCGTTGCCTGATCAACATCCGCCTTCGTTATAACTCTACCGCGGGCAGCATTCCACGAATCGTGAGCCCATTGCTGAAGGAAGTAGGGATAACAGGCCGTCAGACGCATAATCTCTCTGATCGCATCTTCTTCGAACTGAACACCCTCTAATTTGGCGGGGTTTTCGATTGCTGCGATAGCGTCAGGTTCGCTTAATGCTCCGATGGCGGGATAGGTGAATAGTCTCTCCGCGTAGGATTTGGAGTTCCCGGCAAGGCCAAGCAGCTGGGGCAAACCCGCACCAATCACTGCCATTGGTAGAACCTTTTGGTTCACCTTGTGCATAGCCATGATGAGCGCACTCATCTCAAGAGATGAGAGATATTGTAGCTCATCAATGATGATTGCGACTGGGCGACCAGCTGATTTCGCAGCTTCGCCGAGTGCGGCAATCATTTCAGGCAAATCCGCCTCCAGATCGCCACTGTCCGCTGCTCCGGCCTCAGCCTCGACACCAATTTCGAAGCCTGCGAAACCGATCGTAACTCCGCTCAGGAAGCTCTTCAGAACACGAAGTCCGCGCCTTGCTTTGTCCTTTGCCCCCTCCACCATGCTCAGAGAGAAGAGGGCCTTCCGCATTCCCGGGACTAGCAATTCAGGAAGGGTCTTCCCTTCATGAGCTTCGATGTCGAGAACTATGAACCCCTCGTCTTCGGCCATTGATTGCGCCCGTACTAAGAGGACGGTTTTCCCAACGCCACGGAGTCCAACCATCAGCGGGTACTGGATGGGCCTGCCTTGTGCGCATCGCTTCAGGGAGACTTCAATCTTCTGAAGAACGTCAGCCCGGCCGGCGAGTTCTGGCGGCGGATTGCCTGCTCCGGGGGCGTACGGATTACGGACGGGATCCATAGATATAGCTACTTTAGTAAGTTATACGGAGATCGTCGTATAACCCTGTTGGCACCGCCTAGCTAGGGGGTTTATGTGGTTATGCGGAGTTCGCGACATAACTCGATAAACTCCCAACTGCCGTGTTGGCTTTTGATGCACTAGCCAGTTTATGTGGTTATGCGGAGTTCGCGATATAACTCGATAAACTCCCAACTGCCGAGTTGGCTTCTGATGCATCTAACCAGTTTATACGGTTATGCGGAGTTCGCGATATAACTCGATAAACTCCCAACTGCCGAGTTGGCTTCTGATGCATTAGCCAGTTTATGTGGTTATGCGGAGTTTGCGTCATAACTCCGTAAACTCGCTGCTACCGAGTTGGCCTTGATGCACTTAGCGAGTTTATATGGTTATGCGCAGTTGGTGCCATAACTTGATAAACTTCCTAATTCGCGAACTGGTTTTGACGCGACTAACGAAGCGTCAATTGGCGCCCGACTAGATAAATAGCAGCTGTGCGTGCCGGCCTTGGAGAAAGGCCTTACGCCGCCTCAAGCCGCAGCGGCCCGCCCCAGAAGCTCTCGACCAGGCCGTTCTGCGGCCCCGGCTCACCGGTGGTCAGGAAAACCCGGCTGCCGCCCGTCCCTGGATCCAGCTCCGGATGACGCTCCAGATAGAGCTCCAGCGCGTCAGCGGTCGCGGCGGGCTGCTGGATCAGCGGTGTGCCGGCCGGCAGGGCGGCGCGGAAGATGTCGGCGATGATCTCGTAGTGGGTGCAGCCCAGCACCACCCGGTCCGGATGGCGACCGATGCGGGTCTTCAGGGCCTGGACATGGGCCTCGACGGCCTTGGCCAGTTCGACGGCGCCGGCGTCGGCCTCGATCATCGGAACCAGGTCGCCGCAGGGCTGGGAGAACACCGCCAGGTCCTGTTTACGCTTGTCGATCTCGATCTCGTAGACGCGCGAGCGGGCCGTGGCGGGGGTGGAGAACACGCCCAGCACGTCCAGCTGTTCGACCTTGTCGCCGCGCCGCTCGGCCTCGTGCTCCCACGGCAGGCCGGTGGCCGCCTCGATGGTCGGCACGATGATGCCCAGGATGTTGACGGGGCGGCCCAGTTGCTTGCGATAGCCGGGCAGCCAGGTCTGCTGCAGACGGCGCAGGGCGATGGCGCTGGCGGTGTTGCAGGCCAGAACGACCAGACTGGCCCCGGTCTCGAACAGGCGCTCGCAGCCGGCGCGCGTGAGATCGACGATCTCCTCGCCGGTGCGCACGCCATAGGGCGCGTTGGCCTGGTCGGCCAGATAGGTGAAATCCGCCTGCGGGAGGCGTTGCACGAGAGCGCGGTGGACGGAAAGACCGCCAACCCCTGAGTCAAAGACGCCGATGGACATGGCGCTGGTTTAGCCTTGCCCGCGCGTTTCGTCCACGCTGCCACGCTGCCGCTTTTCGGCCGAGGTCAAAGGTTACGGTCCTGTCATGTGACGGCGGCCCGGGGCTGGCCTAGGGTCGCCGCCAACACTTCCACCGGAGATCATCCGTGCAACGTCGTACCTTCCTCGCATCAGCCGCCGCCACCGGCGTCGCCGCGACCCTCAATCCGAGTTTCGCCATGGCCGCCGACGGCAATCCCATGCTCGCCAAGTGGACGGGCCCCTATGGCGGCGTGCCGGCCTTCGACAAGGTCAAGGTCGCCGACTTCAAGCCGGCCCTGGAAGCGGCCATGGCCAAGAACCTGGCCGAGATCGACGCCATCACCGCCAACACCGCCGCGCCGACCTTCGACAACACCATCGCCGCCCTGGAAGACAGCGGCCGGACCCTGTCGGACCTCTACTGCTATTACGGCATCTGGGGCGGCAATATGAGCACGCCGGAGTTCCAGACGGTCGAGGAGGAGATGGACCCCAAGCTGGCCAGCTTCGGCGACAAGATCACCCAGAACGCCGCGCTCTTCAAACGCATCGAGACGATCTACAACGCGCCGGACAAGGCCAAGCTGACCTCCGAGCAGCAGCGCGTGCTGTGGATCTACTACACCAACTTCGTGCGGGCCGGCGCCAAGCTCGACCCCGCCGCCAAGGCCCGGGTCGCGGCGATCAACACCGAGATGGCCGGCTATTTCACCAAGTTCAGCCAGAACCTGCTGGCCGACGAAAACACCTATATCGAGCTGACGCAGGCCGATCTGGTCGGCCTGCCCGACTCGCTGAAAGGCAATGCAGCGTCCAATGCCGCGCAGCGCAAGCTGGCGGGCAAGTCCATCATCGTCAACACGCGCTCCAGCGTGGACCCCTACCTGACCTATTCGCCGGTGCGCGCCACCCGCGAGAAGGTCTGGAAAGCCTTCGTCAATCGCGGCGATGGCGGCGGCGCCACCGACAACAACGCCCTGATCGCCAAGATCCTCAAGCTGCGCGTCGAGCGCGCCAAGCTGCTGGGCTTCAAGACCCACGCCCACTGGCGCCTGGAAAACGCCATGGCCAAGACGCCTGAACGGGCCATGGCCCTGATGGAGGCGGTGTGGACCCCGGCCATTGCCCAGGTGGCCATCGATGTGGCGGCCATGCAGGCCATCGTCGATGCGGAAAAGGGCGGCTTCAAGATCGAGCCGTGGGACTATCGCTACTATGCCGAGAAGGTCCGCAAGGCCAAGTACGACCTCGATATGAACGAGGTGAAGCCGTACATGCAGCTGGAAAAGCTGCGCGAGGCGATGTTCTGGGCCTCGGGCGAGGTCTATGGCTTCCAGTACAGCAAGGTCGAAGGCCTGCCGGTCTATCACGAGGACATCACCGTCTATGAGGTGACCCGCGCCGGCAAGCATGTGGGCCTGTGGTACTTTGATCCCTATGCCCGCGAGGGCAAGCGCTCGGGCGCGTGGATGAACGCCTATCGCACCCAAGAGCGGTTCAAGGGCGAGATCACCACGCTGGTGTCCAACAATTCCAACTTCATCAAGGGCGCGCCTGGCGAGCCGGTGCTGATCTCGTGGGATGACGCCACCACCCTGTTCCACGAATTTGGCCACGCCATCCATGGCCTCAACGCCAACGCCACCTATCCGACAGTGTCGGGTACGAACGTGGCGCGCGACTATGTGGAGTTCCCCAGCCAGCTGAACGAGCACTGGCTGCCGACCCCGCAGGTGCTGAGCAAGTTCTGCGTCCACTACAAGACCGGCGAGCCGATCCCCCAGGCCCTGGTCGACAAGATCAAGGCCGCCGACAAGTTCAACCAGGGCTTCGCCACCACCGAATACCTGGCCAGCGCCCTGATCGACATGAAGCTGCACCTGGCCGGCGACGTCGACATCGATCCGGACAAGTTCGAGCGCGACGAGCTGACGAAGCTGGGCATGCCCAAGGAGATCGTCATGCGCCACCGCACGCCGCAGTTCGGTCACGTGTTCTCCGGCGACGGCTATTCGGCCGGCTATTACAGCTATCTGTGGGCTGACACCCTGACCGCCGACGTCGCCGAGGCCTTCCAGGAGGCTCCCGGTGGCTTCTACGACAAGCCGACCGGCCAGCGGCTGATCGACACCATCATGTCCAAGGGCAATTCGGTCGATCCGGTCGACCAGTTCAAGGCCTTCCGCGGCCGCGACGTGAAGATCGGCGCCCTGATGCGCGATCGTGGCTTCCCGGTGCCGCCGGGGGCTTAAGCGCCGCTCTCACCTCCAAAAAGCTTGTCATCCCGGAAGCCTCGCAGAGGCTATCCGGGACCCAGGGGCAGCCGCAACGCGTTGGCCCTGGGTCCCGGCTCTCCCCCCGGCCTTCGCCGGGGTGCGGCCGGGATGACAAGGTTTAAAGAGACGACATGACGTTCGTAAAACCATCTTTCGTCGCGCTTGCGACCGCCGCCCTGCTCTTAACGGCGACCGCCCACGCCCAGACCGTCGACCTGGGGCCCGCCCCCGACGGTCCCGGCAGCGCGGTGGTCGAGGAACTGCTGGTGGTCGCCCGCGCCCCTGGTCCTGCGATCTGGCTGGTCGAGAAGGGCGGCGCGAAGCTCTATGTCGTCGGCGCGGCCGCGCCCCTGCCCCATCAGATGGCCTGGAAAAGTCCCCGCCTGGAACGGGCCCTCGATCAGGCCGACCTGTTACTGGCCCCGCCCAAGGCCTCGGTCGGTCCGGGCCAGATCGCCGGTTTCGTGCTCAAGGGCGGCGCGGGCCTGCGTCAGGGTCTGGGCGACAGGCTGGAAGACGAGCTGCCGCCGGACCTGAAGGCCCGCTTCATCTCGGGCCGCACCCGAGCCAAGAAGAGCGCCGGCGAGTACAAGAACTGGACGCCGGCCATTGCGGGATTCCTGCTGCTGTCAGACTTCCGCCAGGCCGCCGGGCTGTCCGAAGCCAAGCCGGTCAGCACGATCGAGCGCATGGCCAGGGCCCGCAAGGTCAGGATCAAGGCCATGGGCCAGTACCGCATGAGCGCGGTGGTCAGCGCCGCCGGCAAGCTGTCGAAGGACGCCCAGCTGGCCTGCCTGACGGATGCCCTCGACGAGCTGGAATATGAAGGCGGCCGGCCCACCACCATCGGTTCGGACTGGGCGCGCGGGGATCTGGCCAGTGTCCGCGCCCGCTATTCCGCCAGCGCCGCCCAGCGCTGCCTGTTGCGATCGCCCGGCGGGGCCAAACTGCTGGAGCAGCAGATCGGCCAGTCGGCTGCGGCGTTGTCGAGCGCGCTGAACCGGCCGGGCGTCACGGTGGCGGTGGTCGATCTGGCCTTTCTGCTGCCGGCCAATGGGGTGCTGGACCGGCTGAAGGCGGGCGGGGCGACGGTGACCTCGCCGCCGGATTAGAACTCATAAATTTTGTCATCCCGGCCGCAGCGAAGCGGAGAGCCGGGACCCAGGGGCCAATGCAATGCGGCTGCCCCTGGGTCCCGGATAGCCTCTGCGAGGCTTCCGGGATGACAAGGATTTATGGGCTCTGGCCCCTACCCCATCCGCCCAATCAACCGCGCCAGCCGGGCCACGCCGTCCTCGATCTGCGCGGCGTCGGGCAGCGAATAGCTGAGCCGCAGGGCGTTGGCGGTCGGAACCTCGGCGAAGAACGGCTCGCCGGGCACGAAGGCGACGCGCTCCTCGGCCAGGGCCCGTTCCAGCACGACCTTGCCGTCCAGCCCCGGCGGCAGCCAGACCCAGACAAACATGCCGCCCTGCGGCCGCGACCAGGTGACGCCGGCCGGCATGTGGCGCCCCAGGGCGGCCATGATGGTGCGGGCGTTGGCGCCATAGGCCGATCGCAGCATGCCCAGATGCTGGTCATAGCCCTCGACCACGGCGCGATGGGCGACCATCTGGTTGATGGTCGAGACATGCAGGTCGGCGCCCTGTTTCAGCAGCACCAGCTTCTCGATCACCGCGCGGGGCCCGCAGACCCAGCCGATGCGCAGGGCCGGCGACAGGGTCTTGGAGAAGGTGCCGCAAAACAGGGTGCGGACCTGCTCGATCCCGCCCGACCGGGCGATGTCCAGCGTCAGCAGGGTCGGCAGGGCCTCGCCGCTGAAGCGCAGCTCGCGATAGGCGGCGTCCTCGATCAGGGTCATGTCCAGATCGCCGGCCAGGTCGAGCAGGGTTTCGCGCTCGGCCAGGGTCAGGCTCTGGCCGGTGGGATTGGCGAAGTCGGGGACGAAATAGCCCAAGGCCCCGGTCGCCCGCTCGCGCGCCGCGGCGTCCAGCCCCTCGACCAGTCCGGCTTCCGGCAAATCCAGATAGGCCGGCTCATAGCCGTTGAAGGCCTGCAGCGCGCCCAGATAGGTCGGCCGGGCCACCATCACAGTGTCGCCGCGCGTCAGGAACAGCTTGCCCAGCAGGTCCAAGGCCTGCTGCGAGCCGGCGGTCAGCATGATGTTGTCTGGCCCGCACGGCATGCCGTCGCGGGTCATGCGTTCGGCGATCCAGTCGCGCAGCGGCAGATAGCCCTCGCTGACTGAATATTGCAGGGCCTGGGCCGCCAGTTTCGGATCGGCCAGGATGGCGTCATAGCCGGCCTGGATGCGTTGGGTGGGAAACAGGCCCGGATTGGGGATGCCGCCGGCGAACGACAGGATGTCGGGCTGGTCCAGCAGCTTCAGAAGTTCGCGGATCTCGCTGGCGCGGACGCGGGTCATGCGCTCGCTGAAACGCCTGGCCCAGTCGGGAGTGGTGGTGGTCATGTCGTTGAATGTCCGTAGATTTCGCTGACGGCTTGGCCGTCCATGAGCCGCAAGCGCGGCGTCTCGCCCGATCAGGTCAGGAGCGTCATACGGAGCGGATAAGGTCCTGCGCGCGACGGAGCCCAAAGCCCCGGCGACCGCTCTGGGTCGTGGTCATGGGCAAAGCCTAGCGCGATCATTCCGCGAAGGGAACGCCCCCGGCGCCCCTGGACAAGGTTTAAGCGTCGATCGCTTGACGCCGGCGGCGCGCGGCGGGAACCCTGCGAGGCGTCATCAACGGGGAAGCGTCACATGAAGCTCTGGATTTCCGTCGCCGTCCTGGCGCTGACCGCCACGGCCGCCCGCGCCGAGGTCACCGACGCCACCCCCGGCGGCTTCCAGGTTCGGCACGAGGTCGAGATCGCCGCTCCGGCCGCCCGGGTCTGGGCTGCCCTCGTCCAGCCCTCCACCTGGTGGGACAGCCGCCACACCTGGTCGGGCTCGGCGGCCAACCTGTCGCTGGCCCCGGCCTCGGGCGGCTGTTTCTGCGAAAGGCTGCCGAACGGCGGCTCGGTGCTGCACATGAGCACCGTCAACGCCGCGCCCAATCAGAAGCTGGTTCTGTTCGGGGCGCTGGGTCCGCTGCAAAGCAGCGGCGCGGCCGGCCATCTGGGCTTTGGGCTGGCGGAAAAGGAAGGCAAGACCACCCTGACCGTCACCTATGACGTCGGCGGCTACATGAAGGGCGGTCTCAATGCGATCGCCGCGCCGGTCGACGGCGTGATCGGCCAGCAGGTCGCGCGGCTCAAGCGCCAGGTCGAGACCGGAAACCCGTAACGGATTGAGCGCTGAACTCATTGTCATCCCGGACAAGCGCGTAGCGCGCAGATCCGGGACCGACGCCTGAACGCTGCGCTCCGGATCGGTCCCGGCTCTACAGGCCACTACGCGGCCTTCCGGCCGGGATGACACAGGAAAGCCCCAACAAAAAAGGGCGGCCACGAGGGCCGCCCTTTTCCGGACTTTGGGGTCGGGGGAAAGGTTTAGCCGGCCTGGGCCATATCGCCTTCGGTGGCGCCCAGCAGGGCCATTTGCAGGCGCGAGCGGTCGCGGCGGGCCGCTTCCAGGGCGCCTTCGGACAGGGCGGCTTCGGAGGTGAGGCGCTCGATCTGGGCCTGCAGCTCGCCGAGCTTTTCCTCGTTCTGGCGGCGCGCGGTATCCTGGGCCTCCTGCATGACTTCCAGGCGGACGCGCAGCTGGTTGGCGCGCTCCTCGGCCCGTTGCAGGGTCTTGTCGTGGGCGACAGCGGCCTTGGCCAGCTGGTCGGCGCGCTCGATGGCGGCGGCGCGGGCGGTGTCGACGCCGGCGTGACGCTGACGCAGGCCTTCGCCCTCGTCTTCCAGCGAGCGGATACGGTCGAGGGCGCGTTCCAGGGCGACGTTCAGATCACCTGCCCGGCGTTCGACGGCCTGCTGCTGGGCGCTGGACTCGGCCAGGCGCTGCGAGATCTGGCCGTTCATTTCTTCCAGCTTGTCGGCGCGGCCGGTCGCGGTTTCCAGACGGGTCTGCAGGGCCGAGATCTCGGCGCGGCCGGCCTCGACCTGGCTTTCCAGACCGCGAATGGTGCGGCCCGAGTCCGCCTGGTGCACGGCCAGGGCGTTTTCAGCGGCCTGGATGCGCGCGCGTTCGGCGGCGATCTGGGCTTCCAGATCGGTTTCGATGCGCGACAGGCGGGCGATGTCGATGCCGGCCTGGTCGATGCGCTTCTTCAGGGTCGCCACTTCCTCGACGAGGAGGGCGTTTTCCTGGTTGGCGCGGGCCAGCGAGGCCTCGGCCTCGCCACGGCGGGTGTCGATGTCCTGGCTCTGGGTGCGCAGGGTGTCGACGTCCTGGACCAGATGTTCGATGCGGGCGGTAGCGTCGCGCAGCGAGGCGTCGAGATTGCCGACCTTGAGATCGGACTGCAGCAGGCCGTTGCGCAGGCGATCGATCTCGAGGGCATTGTCCTCGAGGGTGGAGTCCTGGGCCTGGATGCGGGCGTCGGATTCGCCCAGCGCCGTGCGGGTGACGGCCAGCTTGGCGGTGAGCTCGCGCTCCTCGGTCTGGGCCAGGGCGACCTGGCGCAGGGCCTGTTCGTAATTCGTGCGCAGGGCGATCAGTTCGGCGTGCTCGGCGCGGCGGGCTTCGAACTCTTCGGCGACCGGCTGGCGGATCTCGGCCAGCAGAGGCTCGATGGCCCGCAGGTGCTCTACGACGCGGCTGATGCTGTCGAGGCCGCCATGGATGGTCTCATAACGGACGCCGATGGCCTGGGTGGATTCGATCAGCCGCTCGGCGAATTCCGGCCGCCCGGCGTCTTCGACCAGCATGGCCGGCTTGACGGTCTTCGTGTCACGCACGTTCTTCGACAGAAGCCGCATCTCGCCCATCCCCTTGATCAACCCAAGGCCCCGTGAGCGCCGACGGCACGATAGCCGCCAAGCCCCGAATCCCTTGCCCAGAAGTTAACAAAATAGTCGAAGGTCAAGGCGAATGTCGAGGGCGCTAGCGTCGCACCCGCGCTGAACCTTGCCCTCGCGGTTCGCCTGCGACGCGAAAGCCGCCGCGCCGACCGGCAAGGTCAGACGCGACGGCTCACAGGATCGTCCGGGGACGGCGTTCAGGCCGCCGCCTGCTCCGCCGTTTGGGCCGGCTCCAGGCGGATCAGGTAGTCAAAGGCCGACAGCGAGGCCTTGGACCCTTCGCCCATGGCGATGATGATCTGCTTGTAGGGCGTGGTGGTCGCATCGCCGGCGGCGAACACGCCGGGGATCGAGGTTTCGCCGCGATAATCCACTTCGATCTCGCCGCGATTGGAGAGGGCGACGCCGCTGTCCTTCAGCCATTCGGTGTTGGGCACCAGGCCGATCTGCACGAACACGCCTTCCAGGTCGATGCGGTGGGTCTCGTCGCTGCCCCGGTCCTTGTAGGTCAGGCCGTTGACCTTGGCGCCGTCGCCATGGATCTCGGTGGTCATGGCCGAGGTGACGACGGCCACATTGGGCAGGCTGGCCAGCTTGCGCTGCAGCACCGCGTCGGCCCGCAGCTGGTTGTCGAACTCGATCAGGGTCACGTGGGCGACGATGCCGGCCAGGTCGATGGCCGCCTCGACGCCGCTGTTGCCGCCGCCGATCACCGCCACGCGCTTGCCCTTGTACAGCGGGCCGTCGCAGTGCGGGCAATAGGCCACGCCCCGGTTCTTGTACTCGGCTTCGCCGGGCACATTGACGTTGCGCCAGCGGGCGCCGGTCGAGAGGATCACGCTGCGCGACTTCAGGATGGCGCCGTTCTCCAGCTTGACCTCGATCAGGCCGCCCGGGGCCTTGGCCGGAACCAGGCCCACGGCCTTCTGCAGGTTCATGATGTCGACGTCATAGTCCTTGACGTGCTGCTCCAAGCCCGAGACCAGCTTGGGGCCTTCGGTGTGCGAGACCGAGATGAAGTTCTCGATGGCCATGGTGTCCAGCACCTGGCCGCCGAAGCGCTCGGCCGCGACGCCGGTGCGGATGCCCTTGCGGGCGGCGTAGATCGCCGCTGCGGCCCCGGCGGGGCCACCGCCGATCACCAGAACATCGAACGCGGCCTTGGTCTTGATCTTCTCGGCCGCGCGGGCGACGGCGCCGGTGTCCAGCTTGGCCAGGATCTGTTCCAGGTCCATGCGGCCCTGGCCGAAGGGCTGGCCGTTCAGCAGGATGGTCGGCACGGCCATGACCTGGCGCTGCTCGACCTCATCCTTGAACAGGGCGCCGTCGATGGCGACGTGGGTGATGTTGGGGTTCAGGGCGGCCATGGTGTTGAGCGCCTGGACCACGTCCGGACAGTTCTGGCAGCTCTGCGAGAAGTAGGTCTCGAAGTGGAACGGGCCCTCCAAAGCGCGGACTTGGTCCAGCACCTCGGCGTCGACCTTGGGCGGATGGCCGCCCACGTGCAGCAGGGCCAGCACCAGCGAGGTGAACTCGTGGCCCAGCGGCAGGCCGGCGAACCGGACGGATGCGTCGCCCGCCGCGCGGGTGATGGCGAACGACGGCTTTCGCGCATCGTTTCCGGCCAGGTTGAGGCTGACCTTGTCAGAGGTCCCGGCCACGTCTTTGAGCAGCGCCAGCATCTCTTTCGAGCCCGCGTCCTCGCCCAGCGAGGCGACCAGTTCGATCGGCTGGCGCAGGTTCTGCAGATAGGCTTTCAACTGGGTCTTCAGACCTTCGTCCAACATGGCGGGCTCCGAATGCGAGGCGCAATTGTCCTGTGATCAGGAAACGCGCGAAATTTTGGGAAGGGGGCGCCGCCGCCGGCTCCGTGGGGAGACGGTCAGCGGACGACGGCGCCGTATCACCAACCCTTGCGGGCCAGCAGGCAGGCTTAGGGTCTAGATCTTGCCGACGAGGTCGAGCGAAGGCTTCAGGGTCTTTTCGCCTTCTTCCCACTTGGCCGGGCAGACTTCGCCCGGGTGGGCGGCGACGTACTGGGCGGCCTTGACCTTGCGCAGCAGTTCCAGGGCGTCACGGCCGATGCCGCCGGCGGTGATTTCGACGATCTGGATCTTGCCGTCCGGGTCGACGACGAAGGTGCCGCGGTCAGCCAGGCCGACTTCCTCGATCATCACGTCGAAGTTGCGGGTGATCGTGCCGGTCGGGTCGCCGACCATGGTGTAGGCGATCTTGCCCACGGCTTCGGAGGTGTCGTGCCAGGCCTTGTGGGCGAAGTGGGTGTCGGTCGACACCGAATAGATCTCGACGCCCAGCTTCTGGAACTCGGCGTAGTTGTCGGCCAGGTCTTCCAGCTCCGTCGGGCAGACGAAGGTGAAGTCAGCCGGATAGAAGAACACGACCGACCACTTGCCCTTCAGGTCGGCGTCGCTGACGGTAATGAACTTGCCGTTCTTGAGGGCTTCGGCCGTGAAGGGTTTGATGGTGGTGTTAATCAGGGACATGGCGTGCTCCGTAAATGGGTGAGGCCTGTCTATCCAGCGCCGCTCGATAGGTCCAATCGATTAAATCATTCCCGTGGATAGGTTCTTTCTATACGTCTCGCGCTGAAGGCTTTATAGGGACGGCATGCTGCCCACCCTGCGCCAACTGCAATATCTGAAGCTTCTGTCGGAGCACGGCTCGTTCAGCCGCGCCGCCGAGAGCGCCCATGTCACCCAGCCGACCCTGTCGGCGGGGATCCAGGAACTGGAAAAGATCCTCGGGGCGCCCGTGGTCGACCGGGCGCGCTCGGGCGTGATCCTGACCGCCGCCGGCCAGGAGGCCGTGCGCCGGGCCCAGGACATCCTGACCCGCACCGAGGATCTGGTGCAGGCGGCGCGCGGCGCGGGCCTGCCGCTGGCCGGCCGGTTCCGGCTGGGCGTGATCCCGACCATCGCCCCCTACCTGCTGCCGCGCGCCCTGCCCGTGCTGCGTGACCGCTTCCCCAAGCTGCGGCTGTTCCTGCGCGAGGACCTGACCCAGCGCCTGATCGCCAGCCTCAAGGCCGGCGCCCTGGACGCCGCCCTGATCGCCCTGCCCTATGACATGTCGGGCCTGGACTGGGCCCATGTCGAGGACGACGAACTGCTGGCCGCAGCCCCCGCCAACCATCCGATGGCCGCTTCGGTCCGGGTCGATCCCGACAGCCTGGCCGGCGATGACCTGATCCTGCTGGAGGACGGCCACTGCCTGCGCGACCACGCCCTGGCCGCCTGCGGGCTGGAGGCCCCCAAGGCGTTTGGCGACGAGGAAAGCTTCGCGGCCACCTCCCTGCCGACCCTGGTGCAGATGATCGGCTCGGGCCTGGGCATCTCGTTCCTGCCGGCCATGGCGGTGCAGGCGGGCCTGACCGACAACGCCGCCGTCACCGTGCGGCCGCTGGATCACGCCCACTCCAGCCGCGAGATCGTGGTGGCCTGGCGGGCGGGCTCCACCCGCGCGGCCGAGGGGCGCCTGCTGGCCGAAACACTGCAGGCCGTCTGATCGCGGCGTCAGGGCCGATCGAGCGGTCTAAAACGCGATAATCAGATATATCTAAATACGCTCTTGCCTTTCGACCGATCCGATATATCTATTGTTTCGATATAACGAAATAGGATCGAAACGACATGTTTGGACGACACCATCATCACGGCGGCCGCGATGGCCGCCACCACAGCCGGCACCCTTTCGGCTTTCACGGCCACGATCACCACGGACGCGGTCCTGGCCGGGGCGGCGGCCGGATGGGCCGGTTCTTCGACCACGGCGACCTGCGCTTTGTGGTCCTCAAGCTGATCGCCCAGCAGCCCAGCCACGGCTATGAGCTGATCAAGGCCATCGAAACCGCGGCCGGCGGCGCCTATACCCCCAGCCCGGGCGTGGTCTATCCCACCCTGACCCTGCTGGAAGAGCTGGGCTACATCACCGTCACCGAGGCCGGCGGCGGCAAGAAGCTGCACACCATCACCCCCGAGGGCGAAGCCTTCCTCGAAGCCAACGCCCAGCCGGTGAAGAGCCTGTTCGAGCGCATGGCCGAGGCCGCCGCCCGCAGCGCGGCCTTCTCGCCGCAGATCCTGCGGGCCCGGGAAAACCTCAAGACCGCCCTGCGTCTGCGGCTCACCGCCGGCCAGCTGTCGGCCGAGCAGGTCGAGCAGGTCGCCAAGGCCCTGGACGACGCGGCCGGCGTCATCGAGCGCATCTGATGGAGACCCTGATGCAGAGCCATGCCCGCCTGACCACCGACAAGGGCGCCCGCTACATGACCCAGCTGGCCAAGCACTGGAGCCACAAGTTCGTGGTCACCTTCGACGCGACCACCGCCCGCATTCCCCTGCCGATCGGGGACTGCCGGATGCTGGCCGACGCGACCGGCCTCGATATCACCGTCGAGACCGCCGGCCTTGAAGGCCTGGCCCGGCTGGAGGACGTGGTCGCCGAACACCTGCTGCGCTTCGCCTTCCGCGAAGGGGTCGAGACCCTGGCCTGGACCCGCGCCTGGGACGCCGGGCGGATCGATCCGCCGGCGCTGCGGGTGGGGCTGAAGGGTTAGTGAACGCCTCGGCGCCCTCTTCCGCTCTCCCCGGCGAAAGCCGGGGTCCAGATCGAACCCCGAGGGGTCATCGGTTTGGCTAGGTCGGAAGGCGCGTCATCCCCAGACGCTCAGGCTGAATCTGGGCCCCGGCCTTCGCCGGGGAGAGCGGATTCAGAAAATCAGCAATCGAACTCAGTGCAGCCCGCGCAGCAGGTCCAGCCGGCGCATCGCCTTGCCGGGCAGTTCCGACATCCGGCCCAGGGGCAGGGACTCAGCCATGTGGCGCACGCCATAGGCGGCCTGGCGCACGAAGGTGGCGGGCGAGGGCGAGCCCAGGAAGCCGAACACCACGGTCTGCTGGGCGTTGGAAAGCTCACGCTTGAAGCGGTAGTCGCCGGCCCCGAGGTCGAGACGGTCGTAAGGCGTGCCGTCCATGCTTCTCAGAATGTCCTGGAACAGCATCAGGCCGGGCGAATAGCGTTCGAACGCGGCATTGTGGGCGATCAGCCAGCCATGCACGGTGTGGGCGCCGCGCAGGTGCAGATGCACGGCGGCCAGCTTGCCGCCCAGGTGCAGGGTGTAGAGCCCGCCGCCGAAGACGGGGTCGCGGGTCGCGAACAGGGCGTTGACCAGGTCCATGACCCAAGGCGTTCTGAAATAGTCGGTCTGGCCGGTGGCGATCAGCTGAGCGCGTTTCCAGGCGATCAACTGGTCGAAATCGGCGCGCGACTCCGACATCGCGGTGAAGACGGCCGGGCCGACCTCGCGCTCGACCTTGCGGCGTTTCTTGTCGATGTCCTTGAGCACGCCCGAGCCGGCGGCCCTGCGTCCGGCTTCATAGGCGGCGTAGCCGTCAGGGATCTCGACAATCCAGGACTCGGTCTGGCCGCGACCGTGGCGGGCCAGGGTCTCGTCGTCGGCCTGCATGTGGCAGAAATCGAGGCGATGGACGTGCAGGGCGGTCAGCAGCTGGCGCGGATCCATCGCGACGCCGGGGGCCGAGACCAGGGCCTGATAGTCGCACATCGGGGCGCCGACCGGCATGCCGACATCGGCGCGAACCCGGGCGGGCAGGAAGCCGATGGCCTGGCCGTCTTCGGCGCGCAGGATGGCGACCTTGATCTCGCCGGCCTTCTTGCCGGTCGCCGCGCGGGCCCGGGCCACGGCCTGGGTCCAGCGCGGCGACAGGAAGGGCGAGTCCAGGCGCGCCTGACCCACCTGCAGGCTCGACCAGCGGTCGATGTCTGTGAGGCTCAGCTCCAGCGCGGGAACGACTTCAATCTTCAAGGACGACGGGCTCTGGGCGACTCACGACCGATCTGGTCGGCCGCGAGTCTGACCCAGATAGCTTTCCCTAGTGTTGACGAAACCCCGTTTTGGGTAGGGCCGTTTTACTGAATTAATCCATCAGCTTGCGCGACAGATACACATATTCCAGGGCCTGGCGGCGGGCGGTTTCGGCCAGGTTGGCCGAGGCCGCGTGACCGCCATCTATGTTCTCGTAATAGAGGACGGGGTAGCCCAGCGCTTCCAGACGCGCCGCCGCCTTGCGGGCGTGGGCGGGGTGGACGCGGTCGTCCTTGGTCGAGGTCTCGATGAAGACTTCCGGATAGTTCTGGCCGGCTTTCAGGTTCGAATAGGGGTCATACCGCTCGATCACGGCCCGCTCCGACGGTATGGCCGGGTCGCCATACTCGCCAACCCACGAGGCCCCGGCCCCGATCTGGCTGTAGCGGATCATGTCGAACAACGGCACCTGCACGACGATGGCGTTGTAGAGCTCGGGCCGCTGGGTCAGGGCCACGCCCATCAGCAGGCCGCCGTTGCTGCCGCCCATGATCCCCAGCCGGCGCGGCGAGGTGATCTTGCGGGTGATCAGGTCCTGGCTGACGGCGAAGAAGTCGTCATAGACCTTCTGGCGGTTCTCCTTGAGGCCCGCCGAATGCCAGGCCGGGCCGAACTCACCGCCGCCGCGGATATTGGCGACCACGTATGTGCCGCCCCGCTCCAGCCACAGCTTGCCCATCACGCCCGAATAGCCGGGCGTCATCGACACCTGGAAGCCGCCATAGGCATAGAGCAGGGTGGGGGCGGTTCCGTCGTACTTCACGCCCTTGGGCCGCACGACGAAATAGGGGATCTTCGTCCCGTCGGTGCTGGTGGCCTCGAACTGCTCGACCACATGGGTTGAAGCGTCAAAACGGGCCGGTGAGGCCTTGACCTGTTCCAGCTTCAGGCTGCCGGCGTCGGCCAGCCAGAAGGTCGAGGGCGTCAGATAGCCGGTGACGGTGACGAACAGGCGCTCGTCCTTCTCGGCGCTGGAGCCCAGGCCGATCGCGGAATTGGCCGGCAGGGCCAGGTCTTGCGAGCTCCAGCCCTTGGCGCCATGGGTCAGCACCCGGGCCGCGCCCTTGACGTTGTCCAGCAGGGCCACGACCAGCCTGGTGCGGGTGGTGGTGACCTGCTCCACCGACTGTTTCGCCGTCGGACGCAGAATGAGCGTCGCCTTGGCGCTGGTCGGGGCGGCCTTCAGGGCGGCGAGGTCGAAGCTGATCAGATCGCCGGTCTTGAAGCCCTTGTCGGCCCAGTCCTGCTCCAGCACCACCACCATCTGGCCGGCGACATAGGCCTGGATCGAGCTTTTCAGCGGCAGGTCCAGCTTGACCGCGCCCTTGTCGGTCAGCAGGTGCTTTTCGCTCTCGAAGAAGGTCACGCCGCGATAGGCGATCACCGCCTGGGTCACGCCATCGGCGTCGCGCAGCACGAAGGGGCTGACCGACACGTCGGTCTCGGTCCCGCGATAGACCTCCTGGGCCGCCGACAGCGGCTGGCCGCGTTTGACGGTCTTCAGCACATAGGCATAGCCCGACTTGGTGACCTGACCGGGCTCCCACTCGCGACCGACCAGCAGGGTATCCCGGTCCAGCCAGCTGTAGTCCTGCTTGCCCTCGGGCAGGGTGAAACCGTCCGCCACGAAGCTCTTGGTCGTGGTGTCAAACTCGCGAACCGTCACGGCGTCCTTGCCGCCGTCCGACAGGGTGATCAGGCAGCGCGTCTCTTCCGGCGGGAGACACGAAGCGCCCTTGAACACCCAGTTGGCGCTCTCGGCTTTCGACAGGGCGTCGATGTCGAGGATCGTCTCCCAGACCGGCTCGGCCGTGCGGTAGCTGTCCAGCGTGGTCGTGCGCCACAGGCCGCGCACATGGGTCGCGTCCTGCCAGAAGTTGCGCAGGGACCCGTCGCCGGTGAACGACACGCTGGGCACCCGGTCCTTGGCGTTGAGGATCGCCAGGGCCTGGGCTTCCAGGCCGGCATAGCGGGCGTCGCCCTGCAGCACCGGCAGGGTCTTGCCGTTCTGGGCCCTGGCCCAGTCCATGGCCCGGGTCCCTTCGATCTCCTCCATCCACAGATAGGGATCGTTCTTGCCCAGCTCGACCAAAGGCGTGCGGGCTTCGGGCGCGGGTTCGGCGGCGTGAGATGCGGTCATCAGGCTCGTGGACGCTAACAGGGCAAGGACAAGGCGACGCATGGACTTAGTGATCCATCAGCTGACGTGACAGGTAGGTGTAGTGCAGGGCCCAGCGGCGGGCGTTGGACTTGGGGTCCGCGCCATTGGCGTGGCCGCCGTCGGTATTTTCGAAATACAGGTTATCCACCTTCAGATCGTCCAGCCTTGCCGCGAACTTGCGGGCGTGGCCGGGATGGACGCGGTCGTCCTTGGTCGAGGTGGTGATATAGGCCAGCGGGTATTTCACCCCGGCCTTCAGGTTCTGATAGGGCGAATAGGCCTCGATGAAGGCCCGCTCGGCCGGAATGGCCGGGTCGCCATATTCGCCGATCCACGAGGCGCCGGCCGGCAGGACGGTGTAGCGGATCATGTCCAGCAGCGGGCTTTCGACCACCACCGCGTTCCACAGGTCGGGTCGCTGGGTCATGGCCACGCCCATCAGCAAACCACCGTTGCTGCGGCCATAGGCGCCCAGATGCCGGGGCGAGGTGATCTTCTTGGCGATCATGTCCTCGGCGACGGCGTAATAGTCGTCGAAGGCCCGCTGGCGGTTGGCCTTCAGGGCCGCGTCATGCCAGGCGGGGCCAAACTCGCCGCCACCGCGGATATTGGCCACCGCGTAGGAGCCGCCCTTCTCCAGCCACAGCTTGCCGATCAGCGGGTCATAGACCGGCAGTTTCGACAGGTTGAAGCCGCCATAGGCGTGCAGCAGGGTCGGGTTGGAGCCGTCGTGCTTGTGGCCCTTGGGATGGATCAGGAAATAGGGAACCTTGGTGCCGTCCTTCGACGTGGCGACCTTCTGCTCGACCTCGAGGTTGCCGCCCTCGAACTGGGCCGGCAGGGCCTTGACGGTCTCGGACGCGCCGCTGACCGCGTCGGCCAGTTTCAGCTGGGTCGGGGTGGTGAAGCCCTCGACGCTGTAGAAGATCTGGTCGCCCTCGTCCGCATGCGAGCCCAGCGACACCGAGGCGTTGGGCAGGCCAGGCAGGGCGGCCTTGGTCCAGGTCGCGCCATTGGCGCGGAAGGTGAACACCCCGCCGCGCACATTGTCGTAGATCGCCGCGACTACCGCGTGGTCGGTGACGGTCACCTGGTCCACGGCCTGCACCGAAGATGGGGCGAAGACCAGGCTGGTCGACAGGCCCGCGTCCGGGGTCACGGCGATGATGGAGCCGGCCTTGGCGCCCAGGCCGTCCTCGTTCAGCTCGACGATCAACCTGCCATTCAGCAGGCCGGCGATGTTGGCTTTCTGCGGAATGGCCAGGGGTGCGACCTTGCCGCCCGACCAGACATTGTGCTCGGTGTGGAAGAAGTCGGTGGCGCGGTCGATCAGCACCACCCGGTTGCCGGCCGCGTCGCGCAGGACGTTGGGCCGCGCCGAAACGTCGCTCTTCTGGCCCCGGAACACTTCGACGGCGTCGGCCAGGGCCTGACCGCGCTTGAGGGTCTTGATGACCATGCCATAGCCGCTGTCGGTGGTGGTGCCCGGCCCCCAGTCGCGGGTCAGGATCAGGGTGTCGGCGTCCAGCCACTCGGCGCTTTGCTTGCCTTCGGGCAGCAGGAAGCCGCCCTCGACGAACGTCCTGGTCGTCAGGTCGAACTCCCGGACCTCGACCGCGTCCTTGCCGCCGTTGGAGAGGTTCACCAGGCAGCGGTCATGGGTTTTGGGCCGGCAGTCGGCGCCCTTCCAGATCCAGTTCTTGCCTTCTGCTTTCGCGAGCGCGTCGAGGTCCAGCACCGTCTCCCAGACCGGCGAGGCGGTCTTGTAGGAGGCTAGCGTCGTGCGCCGCCAGATCCCGCGCACATGGGTGGCGTCCTGCCAGAAGTTGAAGACGCTGGTCCCGATGAAGTTGGGCGCCGCGATGCGGTCCCTGGCCGACAGGATCGTCAGGGCCTGCGCCTGCAGGCCCGCGAAGCGCGGATCGCCCGACAGGAGCGGCAGGGTCCTGTCGTTCTCCGCGTTCACCCAGGCCAGGGAGTCGGGGCTTTCCACCGCCTCCAGCGCCAGGTGGGGATCGCTGTCCTGCGCCAGCGCGGCGCCGTGGGACAGCAGGGTCAGGGCCAGGGCCCCGGCGGAACAGGTGCGAAGCAGGGTCATGGGCCGGGACGGTATCGAAAAATCTGACGCGCGCCAGAGCCTGCCAAGCATGACAGCCCAAAGTGGACGCCCGTCATCCGCCACACCAAAAAATCCGAAGTCAGACCCCGTCGTCGGGAATGTTCAGCAGCTTGCCGCACGCCTTGCAGTGCACGGCGTCCGGATCGTGCCGCCGCAGGCCGCAGTCCGGGCAGGGATGGATGACCTTGTGCGGCCGCAGGATCGACTGGATCAGGCCGATGAACAGCGAGACCCCGCCCAGCATGGTGGCGATCGACAAGAGCTTTCCCCACACGCCGGGCAGGGTGACGTCGCCATAGCCGGTAGTGGTCAGGCTGGTGACCGTGAAATACAGCGCATCGACATAGCCGGCGACGCCGTCATGGCGCCCGGCGAAGCTGGAATAGACAAAGCCGGTGATCACGAACACGAAGGTCAGCAGGGAGGCGGCCGCCTTGGCGATCTCTTCCACCCGCGTATTGTCATAGCGCTGGCCCACGGTGCGCCAGAAGAACTCGCTGTGCACCAGCGTCCACAGCCGCACCACCCGCAAGAAGCCCAGGTTTAGCAGCCAGGCGGGGAACAGCAGGGTGGCCAGCACGAACAGGTCCACCCAGACGATGGGCTTCTTCAGCCAGGCCTTCAGGTCGCCGTGGGCGATGGCCCGCGCGGCCATGTCCAGCGCCAGGAAGGCCGCCACGGCATAGTCCAGCACATAGTAGGTCAGGCCGTGATCGCGCATGGCCGGCGCGGCGATGAAGAAGGCGATGATGGCGAAGTCGATCAAGATGATGGCGTAGCGGAACTTTACCGCCGCCGGCGATGCCCCGTGATAGAGGGCGCGAAGACGGGCGCGCAGGCGGAAACCCTCTTGGTTCTTGGTCTTCAAGCGCCGCCCCTTCCGGTCACACTGTCAGGTCAAATGATCGCGGCGCGCGCCGGGCTCTGACTTGGCGACGGTTTTCCACTATATAGCCCCACCATGAGCCGCACCTTCGTCAAGATGAACGGCCTCGGCAACGACTTCGTCGTGATCGAGACCGCCAGCCAGCCCTTCGAGCCCACGCCCGAGGCGATCCGCGCCATCGCCAAACGCGGCGACGGCGGCGTTGGCTGCGACCAGGTGATCGCCATCGATCCGCCGCGCAGCGCGGGCGCCTCGGCCTATGTGCGGTTCTGGAATTCCGACGGTGACGCGGTCGGCGCCTGCGGCAACGGCACGCGCTGCGTGGCGTGGCTGCTGATGCAGTCGGCCGGCAAGGACAGCGTGGCCTTCGACACCGACGGCGGACGCCTGTCGGGCCAGATGGCCGGCGACAGGCGGGTCACGGTCGACATGGGCCAGCCGGGCCTGGACTGGACCCAGATTCCCCTGTCCGAAGAGATGAACACCGAGCGGGTCGAGCTGCAGGTCGGCCCGATCGACGCGCCGCTGGTCCACACGCCGGTCTGTGTCTCGATGGGCAATCCGCATGTGGTGTTCTTCGTCGACGCGCCGGTGACCGACGCCTTCGCCACCGGGACCGGCTCGCTGGTCGAGCATCACCCGTTGTTTCCGCAAGGCGTCAATGTCGGCTTCGCCCACATCGCCGCCCGCGATCACATCAAGCTGAAGGTCTGGGAACGCGGCGCGGGCCTGACGCTCGCCTGCGGCACCGGCGCCTGCGCCGCCCAGGTGGCCGCCGTGCGCCGGGGCCTGACCGACCGCGTCGCCACCGTGCAATTCGAGAGCGGCAGCCTGGTCATCGAATGGCGCGAGGCCGACGGCCACGTGATCATGACCGGCCCGATCACCCTGGAATATACCGGCAAGCTGCCGGAAAAGGTCGCCGCATGAGCCTCCATCCCGCCCTCGAGGCCGGCAAGACGGCCGTCATCACCGGCGCCGCCGACGGCATCGGCCTGGCCGCCGCCAGGATCTTCCGCGAGCTGGGCCTCAACGTGGTCATGGCCGACGTCACCGGCCGCAAGCTGAAACAGGAAGCCGAGGCTATCGGCGCGATCGCCGTGCCCACCGACGTCGCCGACCGCGCGGCGGTCGAGGCCCTGAAGGCGCTCGCCCTGGAAAAGTTCGGCGCGGTCGATGTGCTGATGAACAATGCCGGGGTCGGCGGCGGCGGCGACGCCTTTGCCGGCGACGACGCCTGGTCGCGCATTCTCGACGTCAATCTGTGGGGCGTGATCAACGGCGTGCAGGTGTTTGGCGAAGAGATGGCCCTGTCGGGTCGCCCCGGCCTGATCATCAACACCGGCTCCAAGCAGGGCATTACCCAGCCGCCCGGCGACACGGCCTATAATGTCTCCAAGTCGGCGGTGAAGGCCCTGACCGAAGGCCTGGCCCACACCCTGCGCCAGACCGAAGACTGTCAGGTCACCACCCACCTGCTGATCCCCGGCTACACCTTCACCGGCATGACCAAGCGCGGTCCGGGCGGCAAGCCCGACGCGGCCTGGACGCCCGAGCAGGTGGTGCACTTCATGCTGGCCCGCATCGAGGCCGGCGACTTCTACATCCTGTGCCCCGACAACGACGTCACCCGCGCGGTCGACGAAAAGCGCATGGCCTGGGCCATGGGCGACATCATCGAGAACCGCCCGGCCCTGTCGCGCTGGCATCCCGACTGGAAGGACGCCTTCGCGGCGTTCGTGAACAAGCCGTGACCACCTACACCGTCATCTCGCGCCCGCCGACGCCCAGGCCTGCTGTTGGCGAAGAGGGCGGACCGGCGGTGGTGTCGTCGGGCCCCGACGGCGTCGATGTCGTCACCTTCGGCTGCCGTCTGAACGCCTATGAGTCCGAGGCCATCCGGGCCCGCGCCGCCGCTGACGGCCTGTCGGACGCGGTGGTGTTCAACACCTGCGCCGTCACCAACGAGGCCGTGCGTCAGGCCCGGCAGGCGATCCGCAAGGCGCGTCGCGAACGGCCCGACGCCCGGCTGATCGTCACCGGCTGCGCCGCCCAGATCGATCCGGCCGCCTTCGCCGCCATGCCGGAAGTCGACCTCGTTTTGGGCAATGCCGAAAAGGCCGCGCCGGGAGCCCTGCTCGACACCTCCACCCGCGTGCGGGTCAATGACATCATGTCGATCAAGGAGACCGCCGGTCACCTGATCGCCGGCCTCAAGGACCGCGCCCGGGCCTATGTCGAGGTTCAGAACGGCTGCGACCACCGCTGCACCTTCTGCATCATCCCGTTCGGACGCGGCAATTCCCGCTCGGCCCCGGCCGGCGAGGTGGTCGAACAGGTCCGCCGCCTGGCCGCCGAGGGCTATAACGAGGTCGTCCTGACCGGGGTTGATGTGACCTCGTGGGGCACCGACCTGCCAGGCCAGCCGACCCTGGGCCAGCTGGTGGGCCGTATCCTCAAGCTCGTCCCCGAGTTGCCGCGCCTGCGCCTGTCGTCGATCGACGCGGCCGAGATCGATCCCGACCTGTTCAAGCTGCTGGAGACAGAGCCGCGCCTGATGCCCTATCTGCATCTGAGCCTGCAGGCCGGCGACAACATGATCCTCAAGCGCATGAAGCGCCGCCACAGCCGCGAGGACGCCCTGAAGCTGGTGGCCGAGGTGCGCCGCGTGCGCCCCGACACCGCCTTTGGCGCCGACCTGATCGCCGGCTTCCCGACCGAGAGCGAAGAGGCCTTCGAAAACACCCTGAAGCTGGTCGAGGAAGCGGGTCTCGCCTTCCTGCACGTCTTCCCCTACAGCGCCCGCCCCGGCACGCCCGCCGCGCGGATGCCGCCGGTCAAGGGCCCGGTGATCAAGGACCGCGCCCGCCGCCTGCGCGAAGCCGGTCAGGCCGGCCTGGAACGCCACCTGCAGCGCCAGATCGGCCGGGTGCTGTCGGGCCTGGTCGAACGCAACGGCGTGGCCCGCGCCGAGGACTTCACCGAGATCGCCTTTGCGGGCGAGGCGGCTTCGGGCCAGATCCTGGCCTTCCGCGTCACCGGCCACGACGGGGCGCGGGTGATCGCCGAGCTGGCCCCGTGAGTCTGAGCGGCGGCTGCCAGTGCGGCGCCGTCCGCTTTCGGGTCGAGGGAGAACCCGGCCGCGCCTCGATCTGCCATTGCCGCATGTGCCAGAAGGCCTTCGCCGGCCCGTTCGGCGCGCTGGTGACGGTCGAGGTGGCTAACCTGACCTGGACGCGCGGCGCGCCGACCCATTTCCAGAGTTCGGATCAGATCAAGCGCGGCTTCTGCGCCGCCTGCGGTACGCCCCTGACCTTCGCGTGGAGCGCCGACAAGATCGACCTGGCGGTTTTCGCCTTCGACGACCCGTCGGCGGTTGAGCCCGGGGTTCAGCTGGCCGTCGAGGGCCGGCCTGGATGGATCATCTGGCGGAGATGCCGGTGCGGCCGCCGATGGGACCGAGCGGTGCGGTGGCGTCGCGCCAGCACCCTGACCACGACACCTAGGGGCCGCCACTTGTTCCCGAAGTGGGAATTCGTCGTCGCGACCTTCAACCTCAGGGCAAAAGGATTCCTGCGGGCCTTCTGCAGGGTCCACGTCCTCCGCCACAGCCATGAAAAAACCGGGCCGGACAGGGTCCGACCCGGTTCTTCTTCAGATCGCCCGGCGGACCGGGCGAGCGCTTAGGCGCCTGCGCCGGGCGCACCCGGAAGGGCGGGCGCGTTGCGGGTCTTCCACAGCGACCAGCCGACGCCGGCCGCCAGGATGGCGAAGGTAATCGACAGCGACAGGGCGGCAGGGAACTTCTCCCAGCCCAGGGCGTCGGCGACGAAGATCTTGCCGCCGATGAACACCAGCAGCACGGCCAGGGCCTGCTTGAGATAGGCGAAGCGGTGCAGCACCGCCGCCAGGGCGAAGTACAGCGCCCGCAGGCCCAGGATCGCCATGATGTTGGAGGTGTAGACGATATAGGGATCGGTGGTGATGGCGAAGATCGCCGGCACCGAGTCGACGGCGAAGACCAGATCGGCCAGCTCGACCAGCACCAGGGCCAGGAACAGCGGGGTGGCCAGGCGGGCGGCCTTGCCGGTGCGCGAGTCGATGCCCTTAACGAAGAAGCGGTCGCCTTCCAGCTTGTCGCTGATCGGCATGACGCGGCGCAGCCATTTCAGGGCGGGGTTATTGGTCAGGTCCATGGGCTTGTCGCCCGCGAACAGCATCTTCACGCCGGTCAGGATCAGGAAGGCGGCGAAGATATACAGCACCCAGCCAAACTGGCTGACCAGGGCCGCGCCGACGCCGATCATGATGGCCCGCAGGACGATCACGCCCAGCACGCCCCAGAACAGCACCCGGTGCTGCAGGGCCGGCGGAATGGCGAAGAACCCGAAGATCAGGGCGATGACGAAGACATTGTCGATCGCCAGGCTCTTCTCGATCACGAAGCCGGTCAGATATTCGACCCCGGCGGTCGCGCCCAGCTGCATCCAAACCAGGCCGCCAAAGCCCAGGCCCAGGCTGATATAGACCGCCGACATCAGCAGGCTTTCGCGCACGCCGATCTCGCGGGTCTTGCGATGCAGGACGCCGAGGTCAAAGGCCAGCAGGGCCACGACGGCCAGCATGAAGCCCGCCCACATCCAGAGCGGTTTGCCGATCACCGGCAGGGTCAGAAAATCCATGGTCTTGTTCGGGCCTTTAGGCCCGCCGGATCTCAAGCGCTAAGGCTGATCACGGCGGGCGGGTTTTGCGGAAACGCGGTAGAACTTGCGCCCTCTTCGACCGGACGGTTGCGCCAGGATCGAAAGAGAAGTTCCTTAAATCAGTTACTTAGAGGTCTAGCCCTAGACTCGAATGTCCAGCAGGCCCCGGTTCAGGGGGCGCGGCGCCGGCGCGTGTTCGATGCGGTCCGCCGGCGTCACCGGCTTGGCGGTCGGCTGGCTGGCGTGGGACGCCGCCTGCACCAGGACCTGCTGGGCCAGTTGCAGCGAGACCCAGGGTGTTGGGGGAGCATAGCCGCCGACTCTCATCGCCGGCCCGCCGTGGTGATCAGGTCGAACTGGATCGGATCCAGCGACAGCAGGGCGCAGATCCCCAGCAGGACGTCGCGCTCCTCGGCGTCGAGCCCGCCGTCGGCGGTTGCGACGGCGCAGGCGCAGTTGACGACCACCCGGGCGACGTCATCGCGACCGCGCAGGCGGCGGATCGCCAGCTCGGCCTCAAGCCGGGCGGCTTCCGGATCCTGTTCGAAGCGCTGGTCCAGAGCCTCGAAGACTTCCAGGGCGTCGTCGATCCCGAAGACCGTCAGGGCCGCCAGGCCGCGCATGCGCTCCAGCATTCGGCCGCGCTCGTCCGGCGTGACCCAGCCGTCGGCCTGGGCCACCAGGGCGCAGGCGGCCACCAGGGCGTCCAGCTGATCCAGCTGGGCCGGCGTCCAGGCGTCGGTGAAGCGCGCGCGTGTGGCGTGAATGGGGTTGAAAGACATCTGTGCTCTCCTCTGTTGGGAGGGCGCGCCCGATACCGGGCTTGCTGGGCTCTTGGGGGGGAACAGCCCGTTGGACCCGGCATCGAGCGCACCCGATGCGGTCCGACATCACGATCGCGCCATTCGGCTGCGAGGTTCGTCAGAGGGGCCCGGCCCGCAACACACAGATTGTAGGCGTGGGCCGGGCGCGCAAGAGGCGCAGCGGATTTTTTCGCACGACCCGTCGTTTTTTTCTGCGCGGCCGTCCTTCGAACAGGCGCTCAGTCCGCAGCCTTGTCCTCACCGCCCACAAACCCCGGCAGACTCCAGCCCAGCTTGATCGCCGCCGCCCGCAGGCCGAAGGCCGCGACGAAGCCCGCCAGTCCCGCCGGCCAGAAGCCCAGGCCCAGCAGGTCCAGCACCGTGAACACCGACGCCCCCAGCAGGGCGGCGGTAATGTAGATCTCCCGGCGCAGCAGCAGGTTGGGCTCTTCGGCCAGCACGTCGCGGATCACGCCGCCGAAGGCGGTGGTCAGCACGCCCATGACCACGGCCGTGAACGGATGAACGCCCAGGCTCAGGGCCTTGGCGGCGCCGACCACGGAAAAGGCGGCCATGCCCAGGGCGTCCAGCCAAAGCAGGGCGCGAAACCGCCAGCCGCGCTTGCCCAGCAGCCACACCACGGTCGCAGCCGCCAGGCACGCCAGGATATAGCCGGGCCGCTGCACCCAGAATACCGGCGCCCCGATCAGCAGATCGCGCAGGGTGCCGCCCCCAACGCCGGTGATCGCCGCGAAGAAGCCGAAGGTGATGATGTCGTGCTTACGCCGCGCCGCCGCCAGCGCGCCGGTGGCCCCGAAGACGGCGGCGGCGGCGTAGTCCAGCCAGAAGAGGGTCGTCGCCAGAGGGTCTATGGTCGGGTCGAGAAGCGGGTCCATGGCCGTTCATGCCACGGCCCGCTCTGCAGCGGAAACCATGGGCCGGTAATATCTGATTTACACTTTCGCCCGTTCCCCTAAAGGAGCGCTGATGAACGACAAGCCCGCGCAGAAACAAGGCTGGTTCCAGCGCCTCACGTCTGGCCTGACCCGGTCTTCCCAGGCGATGACCGAGCAGGTCACCGGGGTCTTCACCAAGAAGCCCCTGGACCAGGAACAGCTGGACGCCCTGGAAGAGATGCTGATCGAGGCTGACCTGGGACCCCAGATCGCCGCGCGCATCACCGACGCCTTCGGCAAGGCGCGGTTTGGCAAGTCGTCGACCGAAACCGAAGTCAAGGAAGCCCTGGCCGAGCTGGTCGCCGCCGAGCTGGCCGACCGCGAGGGCCGTTTCGATCCGCTGGGCGGGCCGCGTCCCTATGTGGTGCTGTTCATCGGCGTCAATGGCTCGGGCAAGACCACCACGCTTGGCAAGATCGCCGCCGACCTGACCGAGAAGGGCGCCCGCGTTCTGATCGCCGCCGGCGACACCTTCCGCGCCGCCGCCGTCGAGCAGCTGAAGGTCTGGGCCGACCGGGCCGGGGCCGACTTCATGTCCAAGCCCACCGGCTCCGACGCCGCCGCCCTGGCCTATGAGGCCGTCGAACGGGCCAAGGCCGAGCACTATGACGTGGTGCTGATCGACACCGCCGGCCGCCTGCAGAACAAGCAGGGCCTGATGGACGAGCTGCTCAAGGTGATCCGGGTCGTCAAGAAGGTTGATCCCGACTATCCGCACGAAACCCTGCTGGTGCTGGACGCCACGGTCGGCCGCAACGCCCTGGCCCAGGAAAAGATCTTCGGCAACCAGGTCGGCGTCTCCGGGATTGTCATGACCAAGCTGGACGGCACCGCGCGCGGCGGGGTGCTGGTGCCGGTGGCCCAGGCCAGCGACAGCCCGATCAAGCTGATCGGCGTGGGCGAGGGAGTCGAGGATCTGCAACCCTTCGACGCCCGCGCCTTTTCGCGCTCGCTGGTCGGGCTGGAGGACTAGGCCATGGACGAACAGCAGACCCAGAAGAAGCGCGCCGCCTGGGTGCGCACCGCCGTCGACTATGGCGCGCCGATCGCCTTCGCCATCGCCTATTTCACCACCAAGGACTTCCAGACCGCCACCTGGGTGCTGGTCGCCGCCTCGGGCGTGGCCCTGGTCGTGGGCTATGCGGTCGAGCGCCGCGTGGCCCTGTTGCCGCTGTTTTCCGGCGTCATGGCCCTGATCTTCGGTGCCCTGGGGCTGATCTTCCACAGCGACGTGTTCGTGAAGATCAAGGTCACCGTCGTCAACGGGGCCCTGGCGGGCTTCATGATCGGCGGCGCCCTGATGAACCGCGCGCCGCTGAAGGCCCTGATGGGCGAGGCCATGCAACTGCCCGACGCGGCCTGGCGCACCCTGACCCTGCGCTACGGCGCCTATTTCGCCTCGGCCGCCATACTGAACGAAATCGTCCGCCTGACCCAGGACACGGAGAACTGGGTGAAGTTCCGGGTCGCTCTGCTGCCGCTGGCGATCATCTTCTCCCTGACCCAGGTGCCGTTCATGATGAAGCACATGGCCAAGGGCGACGAGCCGGCCCCGCCCGAGCCGCCGGACGCAGGCTTCTAGGCGCCGGCTTCCAGGCGCCGACCCGCCGGTTTTCCGCGCACCGGAGCGCAGGCCGTGGCGGCTTGCGCCGCCCACGGAGTATTGTCGTTAAATCGACGTGTAACGATGATAGTCTCTGTCCGACGGCTGAAAAGACGAAGGCGAGCCCATGTCCAAGACGAAGGTCGAGAAGAGCGGCGGTTTGCTGGAGCGATCGCCCAGCCATCTGTTGCACAGGGTGCTGCAGCTGGCGCTCGACATCTACGCCGAGGAATGTGGCGCGGCCGGCGTCACTCAGCGCCAGTTCGCCGTGCTGTCGGCTGTGGCCCAGAACGAGGGTGTCACCCAGACGGCCCTGGTCAAGGCCACCGGCATCGACCGCTCGACCCTGGCCGACATGGTCGCCCGGATGATCGCCAAGGGCCATCTGGAACGTCAGCGCTCTGATCAGGACGCCCGCGCCAACAGCGTGCGCCTGTCGCCCTCGGGTCGGGCCATGCTGGAAGAGGTCGCGCCGATGGTCACCATGGCCGACGCGCGGATCCTGGCCCTGCTGAAGCCCGGCAAGCGCGAGGGCTTCCTGGACCTGCTGGCCGACATGGCCGGCGCGGATCTGCATCCGGCGGTCGACAGCGAGCCGGCCAAGCTCAAAAAGGCCAAGGCCAAGGCCGAGAAGCCGAAAAAAGACAAGAAGCCCAAGAAGGACAAGGCCGCCAAGAAGGCCGCCTGAGGGTTTTCTAGACCACGATATTGAGCAGAGAGCCTGGGCGCAGAAGCTTCTGCGGCTGAGCGTCCGGCTGAACGAACGGCCGGGCCGGCGCCTGGCGCTGCGGCTGGGCCTGGGCTTGAGCCTGCATCTGCACCGAGGCGGCGGCCTGGGCCGGGCGCGTGGGCGCAGTGTCGCCCAGCGCTGCCTGGAAGAAGGCCGAACGCGTCGCCGCGCCGCCCGACGCGGGCGTCGAGGCGGGTCTGGCGGGGGCCGAAGGCCAGCCGGCGGGACGGACGGTGCTCATGACTCGAAGTCTAACATGGTTAACTGAAAGTCTGCGAGCATGGTCAACGTCGGGTTAACGCCAAAGCGCCGCGACGTGTCAGCGCACCTTCAACCGGCCTATTTTGCCTTGGCCAGCAGGTCCTCGGCCGCATCCGGCGTCAGGGGGCCGGTGTGCTTGGCCAGGATCATGCCGTCGGAGCCGACCAGATAGGTCTCGGGCACGCCGGTGACGCCGAACTCAAGGCCTGCGGCGCCGCTGCGATCCACCAGCCGAGCGGCGAAGGGGTCGCCCAGGCGGGTCAGGAAGGCCTGGGTGTTGGGCGGGGCGTCCTTGTAGGCGACGCCGATGATCTTCACGCCCTGGGCGTTCAGCGCCATCAGCTGCGGATGCTCGATCTCGCAGGGCGCGCACCACGAGGCGAAGAAATTGACCAGCACCGGGCCGCCCTGGGTGACATCCTTGAGGGCGGTCGGCTGCCCGCTGGACAGCTCTGGCAGGGTCAGGGCCGGCATCGGCTTGCCGACCATGGCGTGGGGCGAGACCTTGGGGTCGCGCTTGAGGGCGTAGCCGGCGAACAGCAGCGCCAGGGCCGCCAGTACGATCAGCGGCGTGAAGGCCAGCCAGCGCTTCACGCCTGCGCCGCCCTGGCCGCTTCGTCCTGCAGGCGCTCCAGCTCGACTTTCCAGCGGCGGGCCTGAGCCAGGCTGTCGAGGATCATCCAGGCGAAGGCGACGGCCGTGATCCCGAAGGCCGGCCAGACATAGATCGCGTATTTTCCGGCGTCGAAATCCATCTCAGGTCTCCGCGATCCGCAGCGCCAGGGCGCGGGCCTTGCGCCGCCAGACCAGGGCGCGGATCCGCACCAGCCACAGCGACCCGAAGGCCGACAGATAGGCCAGGGTCATCAGGGCCCAGGGCCACAGATAGACGGCCGGCAGCCGGTCTTCAGGCTGGGCGAACAGGGTCGAGGACCCCTGGTGCAGGGTGTTCCACCAGTCGACCGAGAACTTGACCACCGGCAGGTTGATCAGCCCCACCAGGGCCAGGATGGCGGCGGCGCGGGCGGCCTTCTGCTCGTCCTCCAGCGCGCCGCGCAGGGCCAGGTAGCCCAGATAGAACAGGAACAGCACCAGCACCGAGGTCATGCGGGCGTCCCACTGCCACCAGGTCCCCCACATCGGCTTGCCCCACAGCGAGCCGGTGACCAGGGCCAGGGCGGTGAACACCGCGCCCAGCGGCGCGCAGGCGCGAGCGGCGGCGTCGGCCAGGGCGTGGCGGAAGATCAGGGCCAGCAGGCTGGAAACGCCCAGGAACAGATAGACCATCATGCTCATGATGGCGGCGGGCACGTGGATGAACATCATCCGCACCGTGTCGCCCTGCTGGTAGTCCTCGGGGACCGTGAAGGTCAGATACAGGCCAATGACCGCCAGCACGGCGGCGATGGCCCCGAACATCGGCGCGGCCCACCGCGAGAAGGCCATGAACCGCTCGGGGTTGGTCAGGAAATCAAACGGGTGTCGGGCGTCCATGGATTGCTGATTAGAGCTCCCGATGAACGCCCGCAATTAGTATCGACCCTTATCAGCCGGCCTTGTGCTTCATGATGGTCTTGCGTCCTTCCCGGTGCTCCCCCTTCGGCGCACCGTCGTGGCGGATGTCGAGGTGTTTGACGATCATGCGCGGGCCGCCGCCGTGCGGGCCCAGGGCGTCGAAGGCCTTTTGCTGGCTGGGCGACAGGGCCGCATAGAAGGCCTTGGTCGCCGAGGCGCGCTTCTGGAAGGTCTCGGCCATTTTCGTCATGTGGGCGGCCTGCCGGTCGAGGCGCTCGGGCGTGGTCAAAGGCTTGTCGTCGCCCTCGTCCTTGCTGTCCCACTTCATGGCGTCAGCCATCTTCTGCGGCGCGGTGGCCTCGACATAGGCCTTCAGGGCGCCGTCCTGGTCGGGGCGCAGCTGCAGCACGTCGCGCAGGTGCTTGGCATGGGCTTCCGGATCGGCGGGCTTGCCGTGATGCCTCATCGCCATGTCGTGGCCGCCCATCATCATGGCGTCCAGGGGCGGCAGCGGCGGCAAGGGCGGCAAGGGCGGCAGCGCGGGGGGTGGCGGAGGCGGAGGCGGCGGCATCTGGGCCATGGCGGCCCCCGCAGCGGCGGTGATGGCGAGAACGGCGCTGGCGGCCAGGGCCAGGCGGCGCGTGGACTTCTGCATGATGGTTTCTCCCTCGGAACCAGATCTGGCGAGAGCTTGGCCATCGGCTTGTGGCGCGAAAATGTCAGTTTGAATGAACAATATTACAGGTTTGACGCCAGCCCATTTGATCCGCTCTCCCCGGCGAAGGCCGGGGCCCAGATCGAACCCAGAGAGGTTGGTGGTCCTGACTCCGACCGCGGGCGCACCCTCCCCAGACGCTCAGGCTGAATCTGGGCCCCGGCCTTCGCCGGGGAGAGCGGATTGTAGGAAACTCAGTCCAGCGCGTTCCTGCACGCCGCCGCCATGGCCAGGGGGCTTAAGGCCACCGCCGCCGTGCAATAGGCCAGCATCAGAAACAGGCCGCCCGTCCACGGCAGGCCGCCGGCCAGGGCGTCGAGCGCTCCGGCCCCGAAGATCACGGGCGGCACATAGAGCGGCAGCACGATCACCGCCACCAGCAGGCCGCCGCGCCGGCTGCCCAGGGCCAGGCTGGCGCCCAGGCCGCCCAGGAAGGCGAAGGCCAAGCCGCCGAACAGGCCGCACAGCACCAGAAGCGGAATGATCTTGGGATCGGCGCCCAGGGCCAGGGCCGCGACGGGCGCCGCCAGGGCCAGGGGCGCGCCCGAGGCCAGCCACTGGGCCAGGCACTTGGCGACGGCCACCGCTTCCAGCGAAGCCGGACCCAGGCTCAGGAGGTCCAGCGCCCCGTCCTCGAAATCGCGTTCGAACAGGCGCTCCAGCGACAGCAGGGCCGACAGGGCCAGGGCCAGCCAGGCGATCCCCGGAGCGATGGCGGCCAGTTTTTCCGGCGCGCGGCCGGTGGCCATCGGCAGCAGGGTGACCACGCCGGCATAGAAGGCCAGGGCCAGCAGCGGTCCGCCGCCCTTGCCCCAGGCCAGGGCCAGTTCGCGGCGCAGCAGGATTAGGAAGGCGGTCATGCGCCCACCTCGACCACGCGCGCGGCCACCGGCAGGGGATCGTGCACGGCGGCCAGGATCATGCCGCCGCCGACCAGATGCTCGGCCATCAGGGCCCCGAAGGTCAGGCGGTGGGTGGAGTCCAGCGGCGCCATCGGCTCGTCCAGCAGCCACAGGGTGCGCGGACTGGCGACCAGCCGGGCCAGGGCCAGGCGGCGACGCTGGCCGGCCGACAGGCGGCGAACCTCCAGATCCAGCAGCCGCACCAGATCAAACCGCTCTGCCGCCTGGCGGGCCGTGGCCGGCGAGCCGCCGCACCACAGGGTCTGGAACCGCAGCTCCTCCCAGGCGGTGCGGGTGGATTTCAGGCCGTCCTGGTGGCCGACCATGTGCAGATGCTCGGCGCGGGCGGTCTCCGGCTCGTGGTCCTCGAAGACGATCTGGCCGGCTTCCGGCCGCAGCAGGCCGGCCACGGCGCGCAGCAGGCTGGTCTTGCCGGCCCCGTTGCGACCGGTCAATTCCACGGCTTCGCCCGCGTCAATCTGCAGATTGAAGCCCGAAAACAGTCGTCGTTCGCCGCGAGACACGGCCAAATCTTTAATGAGAACAGTTCTCAACATGCCAAGACCTTGTCCCGCGCATGGACGTTGAACATTAGCAGCGCTAAGAAGCCCTCGGCCGTCCCCCTCCAGCTTGTCAGGGGACGCGGCGCGGGGATGGACGCTGTGGGTCCGCCTCGATCGCGCGATCCCGGGAGTGGTTTTCGGGCGGCCGTGGACAGAGAAGGGATCTCCCGAATGGCGTCTGTTGACAGCCTTAAAGCCCGCCGCGAACTGATCGTCGGTGGCAAGACCTACGTCTATTACAGCCTTCGCGCCGCTGAGGAAGCCGGTCTGACCGGTGTTTCTTCCTTGCCGGTCTCGATGAAGGTGCTTCTCGAGAACCTGCTGCGCAACGAAGACGGCGTGTCCGTCGACGAACCCGACCTGAAGGCCGTGGCCGCATGGCTGCAGAACAAGGGCGCCGTCGAGCACGAAATCAGCTTCCGTCCCGCCCGCGTGCTGATGCAGGACTTCACCGGCGTTCCCGCCGTGGTCGACCTGGCCGCCATGCGCGACGCCATGGTCGCCCTCGGCGCCGATCCGGCCAAGATCAACCCGCTCAACCCCGTCGACCTGGTCATTGACCACTCGGTGATGGTCGACAATTTCGGCGACGCCAAGGCTTACGACGCCAACGTCGCCCGCGAATATGAGCGCAATATCGAGCGCTATCGCTTCCTGCGTTGGGGCTCGTCGGCCTTCAACAACTTCCGCGTCGTGCCCCCCGGCACCGGCATCTGTCACCAGGTGAACCTGGAATATCTGGCCCAGACCGTCTGGACCAATGAGGTCGAAGGCGAAAACTTCGCCTATCCCGACACCGTCGTCGGCACCGACAGCCACACCACCATGGTCAACGGCCTGTCGGTCCTGGGCTGGGGCGTGGGCGGCATCGAGGCTGAAGCCGCGATGCTGGGCCAGCCGATCCCGATGCTGATCCCCGAAGTCGTCGGCTTCAAGCTGACCGGCGCCATGCCGGAAGGCGCGACGGCCACCGACCTGGTGCTGACCGTCACCCAGATGCTGCGCAAGAAGGGCGTGGTCGGCAAGTTCGTCGAATTCTACGGCGACGCCCTGGCCAACCTGACCCTGGAAGACCAGGCGACCATCGCCAACATGGCTCCGGAATATGGCGCCACCTGCGGCTTCTTCCCGATCTCGGCGGCGACCATCGCCTATCTGAAGGGCACCGGCCGCGAGGCCGCCCGCGTCGCCCTGGTGGAGGCCTATGCCAAGGAACAGGGTCTGTGGTGGGAGCCGGGCACGCCCGAGCCGACCTTCACCGACACCCTGGAACTGGACCTGTCGGTCGTCCTGCCGTCGCTGGCCGGCCCCAAGCGCCCGCAAGACCGGGTTCTGCTGACCGACGCCGCGTCCAAGTTCGCCGAGTCGCTGGCCGGTGAATTCGGCAAGGCCGAAAACCCCGAGCTGCGCGCCCCGGTCGAAGGCGAGAACTTCGACGTCGGTCACGGCGACGTGGTCATCGCGGCCATCACCTCGTGCACCAACACCTCCAACCCCTCGGTGCTGATCGCCGCCGGCCTGCTGGCCAAGAACGCGGTCGCCAAGGGTCTGAAGGTCAAGCCGTGGGTGAAGACCTCGCTGGCCCCCGGCTCGCAGGTGGTCACCGACTATCTGCTCAAGGCCGGCCTGACCAAGCACCTCGACGCCCTGGGCTTCAACCTGGTGGGTTATGGCTGCACCACCTGCATCGGCAATTCGGGCCCGCTGCCGGAAGCCATCAGCAAGACCATTGCCGACCACGACCTGGTCGCCTGTAGCGTGCTCTCGGGCAACCGCAACTTCGAAGGCCGGGTGAACCCCGACGTTCGCGCCAACTACCTGGCCTCGCCGCCGCTGGTGGTGGCCTACGCTCTGGCCGGTTCGATGAAGATCGATCTGGCCACCCAGCCGCTGGGCCAGGACAAGAAGGGCAACGACGTCTTCCTGAAGGACATCTGGCCTTCGAACGAAGACATCGCCGTCCTGCAGCGCAAGTCGGTCACCGAAAAGATGTTCGCCAGCCGTTACGGCGACGTCTTCAAGGGCGACAAGAACTGGCAGGGCATCAAGATCACCGGCGGCCAGACCTACGCCTGGGAAGGTGACTCGACCTACGTCCAGAACCCGCCCTACTTCCCCAACATGTCGATGACCCCGACTCCGGTCACCGACATCGTGGAAGCCCGCGTCCTGGCCGTGTTCGGCGACTCGATCACCACCGACCACATCAGCCCGGCCGGTTCGATCAAGACCTCCAGCCCGGCCGGCCAGTACCTGGTCGACAACGGCGTGCAGCCCATCGACTTCAACGGTTACGGCGCGCGTCGCGGCAACCACCAGGTCATGATGCGCGGCACCTTCGCCAATATCCGCATCCGCAACCGCATCACCCCGGACATCGAAGGGGGCGTCACCAAGCACTTCCCGTCGGGCCAGGTGATGTCGATCTACGACGCGGCCATGAAGTACCAGGAAGAGGGTCGCCCCTCGGTGGTCTTCGCCGGCAAGGAATACGGCACCGGCTCGTCGCGTGACTGGGCCGCCAAGGGCACCAAGCTGCTGGGCGTCCGCGCGGTGATCACCGAAAGCTTCGAGCGCATTCACCGCTCGAACCTGGTCGGCATGGGCGTTCTGCCGCTGCAGTTCATCCAGGACGGCTGGCAGAAGCTGGAACTGACCGGCGAGGAGATCGTCTCGATCCGCGGCCTCACCGATCTGGCCCCGCGCAAGCAGCTGATCGTCGAGCTCTATCGCCCGACCGACGGCCGCATCGCCCGCTTCCCGGTCCGTTGCCGCATCGACACCCCGACCGAGCTTGAATATTTCAAGAACGGCGGCGTCCTGAACTACGTGCTGCGCAACCTGGCCAAGGCCGACTAACGCAGCGCCGGCATCAAGGAAACGGCCCGCCGGAGCGATCCGGCGGGCCGTTTTCGTTTGTGGCGCGAACTTTCGCAAAAGAACTTGGCCTTCACGGCCTCGTGAACGGCCTAGACCGGCGATCTTGGCTTAAGTGGCGCGCAATGCGTAAGGCCGCCCTTTCCCTGTTCTGTCTGGCTCTCTCGGGCCTTGCCACCACCTCCGCCTGGGCCGCCAAGGCCCCGGTGGTCCGGCTGCCCGTGGTTGTCGAGCTGTTCACGGCCCAGGGCTGCTCGTCCTGCGGCAAGGCCAACCAGCTGGCCGCCGATCTGGCCCAGCGCGACGACGTTCTGGCCCTGACCTATTCGGTCGACTACTGGGACTATCTGGGCTGGAAGGACACCTTCGCCAAGCCGGTCTTCGCCGAGCGCCAGCGGGCCTATGTCAAGAAATTCGCCCTGCGCGACGTGCCCACGCCCCAGATGGTGGTCGGCGGCCGCGTCCAGGCCTCGGGCGCCAAGGCCGAAGCCGTCGAAGACCTGATCAAGACCGCCGCCAAGGCCCCGTCCAATCCGCCGGACATGGAATTTGTCGGCAAGACCCGCGTCGCGGTCGGCTCGGGCCCCGCCCCGCGCGGCGGCGGCGAGGTGTGGCTGGTGCGGTTTGATCCGCGCGAGCAGGAGATCGCCGTCAAGCGCGGCGACAACAAGGGCCAGACCCTGGTCCACCGCAATGTGGTGCGCGAACTGGTTCGGCTGGGGCCGTGGTCCGGCCGTCCCAAGCTGTACCGCCTGCCGGCGGCCGCAGACGCCGAGCTGCAGACGGTGATCATCGTCCAGGGCGCCAAGGGCGGCCGCATCATCGGCGTGCTCGAAACCGCCGAGCGCTGAGCTAGAGCTTTTCCGTTCTGACTGCGTCAGTCCGGAGCTCTAGTCTTTTGTTTTAACGCATTTTCTGACGTCGAACCGGCGTCCACTTCGTCGGAAAATGCTCTAGACCCCGCACAGCAAAAACCCGCACGACCGAGGGGGCAATCGCGCGGGCTCTTTTGGAGAGGGCTTGTTTGTCAGCAAACCGGTTCGAAACCGGAGAGGGCTGGGGGGGCTGTTCAGGGCCCCGATCCCGAAGCCGGTCGGCTGACCCTTGCTTTATCGGGCCCGAAACAGGCGCGACCACGACCAAACCAAGGTCCTTTCAAGGCGACCGGCCAGGCCTGCGGCCTGGCGTCCAGGCAGCAAAAAGCCCGCGCGGTGGGGGGGAAGGACCGCGCGGACTCATTGGGGGGATGGTTTGCTCTGTCGGCCGACCGGCCCGCGATCGAGGGGGGCTGGGGGGGCTGTTCAGGGTCCAGGACCGCGAGATGTCCGATCAGCCGACACCGATAAACTGGCCGACCAAACAGGCGGCCGAAGGTCGAAAATAAGGTCCTTTCGCGGCGCGTCGTGACCGTCATGTCGCAATTTCCTGAGGCGTGACCGCCACGCCACGCTCGCCAAACCGGGCGGACTGGGGTTAGGATTCGTCCGATGGCGTTGGATCCGCAGTTTCCGTCCGCCCCCTCGCCCGGTGGCGTGACCTTCTTCGAGCGGCGCGAGCTCGATACGCTCATGCGCCTGTATGGCCGCATGGTCGCCGCCGGCGAATGGCGCGACTACGGCATCGCCGGCCTGTCCGACTGCGCGGTGTTCTCGATCTTCCGCCACGCGGCCGAGGCCCCGCTCTATCGCGTCGAGAAGCGCCCGGCCCTGGCCCGCAAGCAGGGCGCCTGGGCGGTGATCGGCCAGGGGGGCATGATCCTCAAGCGCGGCCACGAACTGGCCCAGGTGCTGAAGCTGTTCGAGAAGGGCAAGTTCTCGGTGGTCGACTGAGGGCTAGAACGTAAACGCCAGCTTGGCGCCCACGAACCGGCCGTCATTGTCATAGCCGCGCGCCGTGCCCATGCCGCTAAAGTCGGCGCTGGGCTTGAGGCCGCACAGCACCCCGGCCGAGGCCACGGGGCCGTCGCCCGCGATGCGGCTTTCCACCGAGGTCCTGGCGATCCCTCGGGGCAGTTGCACGGGGGCGTTGGCGTAGCGCACCGGCACAGACAGATCCGGCCTGGAGTTCTGCATCGCCGCGTCCCGCGTCAGCGACATCATCGGGGCCCTGGCCGGGATCGCATAGGGCTTGAGGCCCACCGCCTCGGCGTGAGCGCCGCCGGTGGTGGCGATCAGGATCAGGCCGGCCAGAAGGGTCAAGGCGCGCATCAACAAGTCCTCAGAACTGTCCCCGCCGCCAGCATGGTCCCGACCGCCCGGCCCGTCGAGGCCCGCCCACGAAAAAGCCCCGGCGGTGTCCCGCCGGGGCTTCGTCGTTTCAGACTTCACTCAAGCCTAGTTGCGGTTGCCGAACAGCGACAGCAGGAACTGGAAGAGATTGACGAAGTTGATGTACAGGCTCAGCGCGCCGAAATTGGTGGCCACGCTCTGGGCTGCGGTGTCGCCGCCCAGTTCGTAATAGGTCATCTTCAGGCGCTGGGTGTCATAGGCGATCAGGCCCGAGAAGATCAGCACGCCCAGGACGTTGATCGCGAAGACCAGGGCCGGGCTCTTGAAGAAGATGCTGACGATCGAGGCGATGACCAGGCCGAAGACGCCCATGATCAGGAAGCTGCCGAAACCGGTCAGGTCCTTCTTGGTGCTGTAGCCGAACAGGCTGAGACCGCCGAAGGCCGCCGCCGTGACGAAGAAGGTCGAGGCGACCGACTCGCCGGTGTACCGCAGGAACACCGAGCCCAGCGACGCGCCGATCAGCGAGACGATGGTCCAGTACAGGGCGCCGGCGGTCTGGGGCTTGGGGTTGCGCAGGGCGAAGCCGGCGACCAGAAGCAGGACCAGCGGCGCGAAGGCCACGATCATGTAGATGGGCGTCACGCCGATCAGACGACCGCCCTCGACCACGAACATGAGGTCGCGGACCGCCGGAACGGAAGACGTGATGTAGGCGAGAGCGCCCGACAGGACGAGGCCCAACGCCACTTTGTTGTAGACGCCGAGCATGAAGCTGCGCAGGCCGGCGTCAACCGACATGTCGGCGCGATCCACCGGGATCGAGCGCGCATAGCCGCGGTTGAGGTCGTTCATCGAGGGAAAGCCCTTCTGATTGATCGCGTCCGAAATGGACGCCATACCAATATTGGCATGGGCGGGGCTTCGCGCAAGGGACGGCTGTTGCAGGCCGCGCCGGACCGCGTAATTAGGCCAGAGCAAACAAAAAAGGGCGGACGCGCGAATGGATTATTCGGAACTGGGACGGACCGGCGTGATGGTCTCGCGCTGCTGCCTGGGCACCATGACCTGGGGCTCGCAGAACAGCGAAGAGGAGGCCCACGCCCAGATGGACTACGCGCTCGAGCGCGGGGTCAATTTCTGGGACACGGCCGAGATGTATTCCAGCCCGCCCGATCCCAAGACCCAGGGCAATACCGAGCGCCACATCGGCGCGTGGCTGAAAAAGACCGGCAAGCGCGACCAGATCGTCCTGGCCTCCAAGGTGGCCGGTCGCGGCAGCGCCTTTGGCGGCCTGACCTGGATGCGCGCCGACGGCGCCTCCACCCGGCACACCCGGGCCCAGATCGACGAGGCGGTTGAAAACTCCCTCAAGCGCCTGAACACCGACTATCTGGATCTGTACCAGTTGCACTGGCCCGACCGTCCGGTGCGGGTGTTCGGCGGCCAGACCTTCAAGGACTACGAGCAGGACTACGAGACCTTCGGCGACATCCTCGAGGCCCTCGACGCCCACGTGAAGAAGGGGACGATCCGCGCCATCGGCGTCTCCAACGAGTTCCCGTGGGGCGTGATGCGCTTCCTGGCCGAAAGCGAGAGCAAGGGCCTGCCCCGCATCGCCTCGATCCAGAACGCCTATCACCTGGCCAACCGCACGTTCGAATACGGCCTGGCCGAGATCGCCATGCGCGAAAGTGTTGGTCTTCTCGCCTATTCGCCGCTGGCTCAAGGCGCCCTGACCGGCAAATATCTGGACGGCGCCCTGCCCGAAGGGTCGCGCAAGGCGCTCTATAACCGCATGCAGCGCTATGAGGGCCCGGGCGCCGAAGCCGCCATCCGCGCCTATGTCGACCTGGCCGGCAAGTTCGGCATCGATCCGGCTGCGCTGGCCCTGAAGTTCTGCGACGCGCGCCAGTTCGTGACCTCGACGATCATCGGCGCCACCTCGATGGACCAGCTGAAGGTCGCCATCGACGCCTTCGACCTGACCTGGACCGACGAACTGGAAAAGGCCGTCAACGCCATCCACGCCGCCCAGCCCAACCCCTGCCCCTGACATCCATGCTGCGCCTGTTCACCGCCATCGCCGTGCCGCCCGAAATCGGCCAGGGCCTGCTGACCCGTCAGCACGGCATCGAGCACGCGCGCTGGCGGCCACAGGAGGCCTTTCACATCACGCTGAAGTTCATCGGCGATGTGCAGGAGCCTGTGGCGGCCGAACTGGACGAGGCCCTGGCCCAGATCGAGGCCCCGGCCCTTGATCTGGAGCTCGCCGGCGTCGGCCATTTCGGCGAGGGCGTCGAGATCCACGCGGTCTGGGCCGGCGTGGGGGAAAGCCGCGACCTGCGCGGACTGGCCAAGGCCAACGAGCGGGCCGCGCGCGAAGTCGGCCTGAAACCCGAGGCGCGGCTCTACACCCCGCATGTCACCCTGGCCTATCTCAAGCGCCCCGCCGTGCCCGAGGTCGGCGCCTGGGTCCAGGCCAACAACCTGCTGCATTCGCCGCCGTTCCGGGTGGAGCGCTTCGGGCTCTATTCCAGCTGGCTGGGCGGCGAGGGCTCGGCCTATCGGCTGGAGCGGGAGTATCCGCTGGGCTGAGACGGGCGGCGCCGGAAGCGGACAGGGTGATTGTCTGTTCGGGTGGGAAGCGGACGTTGCGCGAGCGGGACAAAGCGAACAAGAACGCGCATGGCTCAGGATCTCTTCGTTTTCCTTGCGCAGGGAGTTGCTAGTGAACTCTCCGGCTATCGTGCAGGAGCTCGACACGCCTTGTTACTGTACTCGACGGGCCTGAGCTTGGAGAGCGCCCAGCAATCTGCGGTGACCTTCGCGCAAAATAACGGATGGCTACACGTCGAAGCTCAGCGGTCTAAGGCCACCAGCAGCGATACGGATCTCATATCCGATGCAACGCTGAGAGCCGCCGCTGAGGCCGCCGTCCGGTCAGGCCAAGGCCTCGTTGTCTATCAGAGCGAATTAGCACCTGACGCTTGACGTCCGAAGGTCCGACTTGGGTCGAAAGCAGTCGTTGGCTCATTGCCAACAAGCGGACGCCCCGCGTCCCGCTCATCCTTAAATCTCTTGGTGGCTGCAGCGTGCTGGTCTGGAAAGGTCAGTCGAGGACGGCTTCGCCGCCGCGGAGCGGCCGCCCGGAGGGCGGTGTCGGCGGAGTGACCTTTCCAGACCAGCGATCGTCTCGCCGTGAGATTTAAGGATGGCTCCCTTCGGCGCGAAGGGGGGTGGGCGGCCACCCCCATAAATCACCGTCATTCCCGCCCTTGTGGCGGGAACCCCTGCTTCAGCTGACACGTGAAGCGCCAGCGAAGTGCGCGCGCACTTCGCCCCTCCCGCACCTGCGGCGGACAGAGGGGTTCCCGCCACAAGGGCGGGAATGACGGGAGGGTGTGGGGATAGACTGTGCTGCATCCCCGTTTTTTCGAAAGTCGATCTCAACGAAATCAATGCCTTGTAAGAAACTTGATCGCGCCAATCAGACGCGCTGAAACCTCCCGTATTCTGTCCCCACCTCGTCGCGAGGAAAGGGCGCAAGGCCAGCGACCATTGCGGCGGCGGGGGGTGATCGAGCGGGGCTGGGGTCGAGGGGGATACTCGACCGGTCCGGGGATCCCGGCGTTGCGGGACCCGCCCGCCGTTGGCGTGGATGAGGACAGACGGGTGTGTTCATTAGTCATTAGCTTGGCTCGCCCGCCTCGACCGCCGAGCGGTTCCGGAAACGGAACGGTTCGGCTCCCGGTAAGGCCTGAACAGGGCCACCTGACGGGACGCTGACGCATAACGACCACGCGGAGCGGACGGCTTCGTCGAAACGGTAATCTCTATCTCTCATCCGGACGTGGTCCGGACGCTCCGCGACCCTTTCCATCAACTCGGCGGTTTCCGCGCGAGGTCGCGACGTCGTGTCCGTTAAGCCGCCGCGTGATCCTTCAGCACGCCCAGCGGCACGATCGCCAGCATCTCCTCGTGCGACGCCTCCAGCACCACCGGCGGGGCCAGGCCCGCGTCGAGGGCGTCTTTCCAGCGGCCGGCGCACAGGCACCAGCGGTCGCCGGCCTTCAGGCCGGGAAAGGCAAATTCCGGTCGGGGGGTGGAGAGGTCGTTGCCGGCGGCCTTGGAGAAGGCCAGGAACTCGTCGGTCATCACGGCGCAGACCGTATGGAGGCCCAGATCGTGCGGACCGGTCTCGCAGCAGCCGTTGCGGTAAAAGCCCGTCACCGGGTTCAGGGAGCAGGGGATCAGTTCCCCGCCCAGAACATTGCGGGCGTTCTCGTCATAGCGCGTGGTCATGCGGCGATCCTATCCCGCTTCGCCCGATCCGTGACCAAGATTAGCGCGCGTCGAACGTCTTTGCTTTTGCCGTGGCCCGCGCGTGATTAAGAAGGCTGTATAAGAAAAGACCGCAGGGAATTTTGCATGTCCACCGTCGCCAGGCCGCGCCGCAGCGCTCTCTATATGCCCGCCTCGAACGCCAAGGCGGTCGAGAAGGCGCGCACCCTGGACGCCGACGTGATCATTCTCGACCTCGAGGACGCCGTCGCCCCCGAGATGAAGGAAGCGGCCCGCGACGCGGCCGTGGCGGCCGTCAAGGCCGGCGGGTTCGGGTCCCGCGAGGTGGTGATCCGCACCAATGGCCTCGACACCCCCTGGGGCGCCGAAGATCTCGCGGCCGCCGCCGAGGCCGGCCCCGACGCGGTGCTGGTGCCCAAGATCAACGACGCCGGCGATGTGCGGGTTTACAACGCCGCCCTGCATGCTGCGCCGCCAGCAACGCGGCTGTGGACCATGATCGAGACCGGCAAGGCCGCCTTCCACCTGTGGGAGATCGCCGCCGCCAGCCGGTCCACGCGGCTGTCGACCTTCGTGATGGGGGTCAATGACTTCGCCAAGGAGATGCGGGCCCGCCAGACGCCGGACCGCGCGCCGTTCCTGCCGCTGCTGACCCTGTCGGTCGCCGCCGCCCGGGCCCATGGCCTGACCATCCTGGACGGGGTGCACAACGACATCGAGGACCTGGAGGCGCTGGAGGCGGTCTGCGTCCAGGGCGTCGACTTCGGCTTTGACGGCAAGACCCTGATCCACCCCAAGCATCTTGAGATCTGCAACCGGGTGTTCTCGCCGTCCGCCGACGAGATCGCCTGGAGCCAGGCGGTGATCGCCGCCTTCAAGGCGCCCGAAAATGCGGGCAGAGGAGCCTTGCGGGTCGACGGCAAGATGGCCGAGCGCCTGCATCTGGCCCAGGCCGAGCGCCTGGTCCTGGTCGCGGACGCCATCGCCGCCAGGGTCGGTTAGGATCTGTTGATGCGGGCTCTGGCTCTTCTTTTCGCGCTGTTCGCCGGGCCGGTTCTGGCTCAGGAGTCGCCGGTGGCGACCGCGCCGCAAACGGTGGCCCCTGCCCTATCGGCGGATCTCTTGCCGACCCCGCCGGATCCGGCGGCCGGCCAGTCGGTCCCCGTCGCCCTTGATCCGCTGGGCGACCTGATCACCCAGACCGGTACGACCGACGAGGAAGACGCCCAGCCGACCGCTCAGGCGCCCTATCACAAGCCCACCATCCTGCCGATTCCCACGCCGGAACCGCCCTCTGTCTCCTTCCCGCCGGACGGCGACCATGCCGTGCCGCAGGGCAGCTATGTCCCGGCCGAGCGGATCTACGAGATGCGGGTCAAGGGCTCGATCGTCGCCGCCCAGGGCCTGCAAGGTCCGCTGGATGGCGGCTGGAAGGTGTCAGGGCCTGACGGATCGACCCTCTACACGCTGCAGATCGTCGACCCGGCCGGCGGCTATGGCCCGGTCGAGGGCGCCTGGCGCGACGTGCGTCGGTCCGGCGCGGTCGGATCGACCGGCCTGATCGAGAGCGTCGAGCGGTCGGGCGCCGACCTGATCGTGCGCTTCAGCCCCAGGGGCGGTCCGTCCACCGTGCTGAGCCTCAGCCCGGCCGGCGCGACCCGCTGGAGCGGCAACCTCCATGAGGCCGGCGTCGACCAGGCGGTGATCGCCGATCGCGAGGCCCCGCCCAGCCTGCCGCCGGGCTATGTGATCCAGGGCCGCGGACCGGTGATCTGGGGCGCGCCCCGCGTCGCCCCGGCCCGCTCGACCCCGGCCCGGGCGGCGGTCTGCTCGACCAAGGGCAAGACCGGCAAGGCGCTGAAGGCCGCCAAGGCCAAGTGCGCCGCGGCCGCCAAGAAGAGCGGCGCGAAAGGCAAGGCCGTGGCCAAGGGCAAGAAGGGCTCCAAGGCCAAGGCGACCCCGGCTCGCAAGGGCAAGGCGACGGCGAGCAAGAAGAAGGCCCCGGCCAAGAAGACGCCGCAGCTTCGCTAGAGGTTCAGGGCTGTCTTCGCCGCCACCACCGCCGCCTCAAGGGCGGTCGGCGCGAAGGCCTCGGCGGGGCTGTGGCCCCAGACCGGCCCCGGCCAGGCCGGATCGTCGAGCCGGCGGCCGAGGACGTGGACGTGCAACTGCGGGGTGACATTGCCCAGGGCGCCGACATTCAGCTTGTCGACCGCCAGGCCCAGCGCCGCGCCGACGGCGCGAACCGCGTCGCCGGCCAGGACGATCTCGTCCATCAGGGCGATGCGGTCGGCCGGCGACAGGTCCTCGATCTCACGAAGGCCTGGCTGGCGCGGGATCAGCACGATCCAGGGATAGCGGGCGTCCCGTTGCAGCCGGGCCTCGCACAGACGCAGGTCGCCCAGCGCCTGCGAGGTGGCGACAAAGGCCGGGTCGAGGACGAACTCAGCCACGCCCCGAACCGCGCTTGGGAACCGCCGCCCAATAGTCGAAGTCGAGGATGACGTGCTCGTTATAGACCCCCGCCTCGTCCTTGCCCGGGAAGTCGTCGCAGGGCCGGTCCTTCGTCGCCACCAGCCGCAGCCGCAGGGCCCCGACGCCGTCTCCGAGGTCAGCCTTGTCCAGCACCTCGCTCCAGGCGAACACCGTGGCCCCGGCGAAGTAGGGGCTGACATGGCGGCCGCCATTGATCGCCAGGATCAGGCCGGCGTTCTGCAGGCCGTTGAACGACAGGGCCTTGGCGGTCGAGATCACCACGCCGCCATAGACCAGCCGCCGGCCCGACGGGTCCTTGGCGCGCTCGAACTGATTGAAGTGGACCTTGGCGGTGTTCTGCCACAGCCGGGTGGCCATGGCGTGCTCAGCCTCCTCGATGGCCATGCCGTCGACATGGTCGATCCGCTCGCCGATCGCGTAGTCCTCAAAAGCGTGCGGCGCGCCGCCCAGGGCGTAGTCGTATTTCGAGAAGTCCAGGGTCGCGGGGATGATCAGGTCGGCGGCCGCCACGGCGTCGGCCAGTTTCGGCGTCGCCTGCCCGGAGATCTCGGCCTCGGCGTCCTTCTTGCGGACCATGACCCAACGCACATAGCTCAACACGCGCTCGCCGCGCTGGTTGGTCCCGGTGGTCCGCACATAGACGACGCCGGTCTTGCGGTTGGAATTTTCCTTCAGCCCGATGACCTCGGACTCGGCCATCAGGGTGTCGCCCGGATAGACCGGCGCCAGGAACAGGCCCTCGGCATAGCCAAGATTGGCCACGGCGTTCAGGCTGATGTCAGGCACGGTCTTGCCGAACACGATGTGGAAGGCGATCAGCGGATCCACCGGCGCGGCGGGCAGGCCGCTGGCCCGGGCCACCTCGTCGGACGAAAACAGCGAAAAGCGCGGACCGTAGAAGGCTGTGTAAAGCGCCACATCCCCCGCTGTAACCGTGCGCGGCGTGGCGTGGACCAGCACCTGGCCCAGCCGGAAGTCCTCGAAATAGTTCCCGGGGTCGGTCTTGCTCATCCCTGCGCATCCTTATCGTTGTTCAGACAGTCTTGCCGCAGTGCAGCGAAACGGGAAAGGGGGCTTGAGGCTTGGCCGCTCCGGGCGTAGACCGCCGCGAGAATTTTCATCCACAGTCCTGACGGAGACCCTATGGCTCGCGCGAAGATCGCCCTTATCGGCGCCGGCATGATCGGCGGCACCCTGGCCCATATCGCCGCTCGCGAAGAGCTTGGCGACATCGTCCTGTTCGACATCAGCGAAGGCACGCCGCAGGGCAAGGCCCTCGACCTGGCCGAAGCCTCGGCGGTGTTTGGCAAGGACATCAGCCTCAAGGGCGCCAACGACTATGCCGACATCGCCGGCGCCGACGTCTGCATCGTCACCGCCGGCGTGCCGCGCAAGCCGGGCATGAGCCGCGATGACCTGCTGGGCATCAACCTGAAGGTCATGAAGGCCGTCGGCGAAGGCATCAAGGCTCACGCACCCAACGCCTTCGTCATCTGCATCACCAACCCGCTCGACGCGATGGTCTGGGCGCTGCAGCAGTTCTCGGGTCTGCCCAAGGAAAAGGTCATCGGCATGGCCGGCGTCCTGGACTCGGCGCGCTTCGCCTACTTCCTGGCCGAAAAGACCGGCGTGTCGGTCGAAGACATCCATGCCTGGACCCTGGGCGGCCACGGCGACGACATGGTGCCGATGGTCCGTCACTCGACGGTCGGCGGCCTGCCGCTGCCGGAACTGGTCAAGCAAGGCTGGATGACCCAGGAAGAGCTCGACGGCATCGTCAAGCGCACCCGCGGCGGCGGCGGCGAGATCGTCGCCCTGCTGAAGACCGGCTCGGCCTTCTATGCTCCGGCTGAAAGCGCCATCGCCATGGCTACCAGCTATCTGAAGGACAAGAAGCGCGTCCTGCCGTGCGCGACCTTCCTGACCGGCCAGTACGGCCTGGACGGCCTCTATGTCGGCGTGCCGGTCGTCATCGGCGCCGGCGGCGCTGAAAAGATCGTCGAGTTCGAAACCAACGACGAAGAGAAGGCGATGTTCGCCGCCTCGGTCGCCTCGGTTAAGGGCCTGATGGAAGCCTGCAAGGCCATCGACCCCTCGCTGGTCTAGGCTTTGACTTGAGTCTGAATGACGAAGGGCGGCTCCTCGCGGAGCCGCCCTTTTTCATGGCCGATAGCGACTAGTGCGCCGCGTCGCCCGGCTCGGCGGAGATGTCTTCCAGCGTCTTGCCGACCTGCTTGGCGCCATAGTCCTTGGCTACGTCGCCCAACGAGAGAATGCCGGTCAGGGCGCCGGCGTCGTTGAGCACCACCAGGCGGCGGATCTGGTGGCTGGCCATCTTGGCGGTGGCGTCGGCCAGGACGTCGTCTTCCTTGACGCTGTGGACCTCGCCCTCGGTCATGGCTTCGGAGATCGGCGAGTCGAAGCTGCGGCCTTCGGCGACGACGCGCAGAACGATGTCGCGGTCGGTGACCAGGCCCACCACCTTGCCGCTGTCGACGACAGGAACCGCACCGGTTTCGACATGGGCCATCATCTGGGCCACCTTGCGGACCGTATCGGTCGGGGCGGCGGTGGTGACCTGACCGGTCATGGCGTCGCTGACTTTCATGGGGGTAACCTCGTGGTTTGAACTCGAACTGTCTAAACCCCCGCCGATCGCCAGGCGTTCCGCGCTTCCTCTCAGGAGGCGTCCGCCCTATCTGTGCGCCACACCTTCCAGCGGAGCTTCCATGACCCTTTCCATGCACCAGGCCAGCGTTCCCGTCTTCGTCCAGGGCCTGAAGGGTCTGAAAGGCGTGCTGACCAAGGCGGCCGCCCAGGTCGAGGCCAAGGGCTGGGACGCCGACGCCCTGCTGAAGGCCCGGCTCTATCCCGACATGTTCCCGCTTCTGCGCCAGGTGCAGATCGCCACCGACTTCGCCAAGGGCTGCTGCGCGCGCCTGGCCGGTGAAGACGTGCCGGCCTGGGACGACACCGAAACCGGCTTTGCCGACCTGATCGCCCGGGTCGACCGCGCCATCGCCTATGTCGAAGGTCTGGACGCCAGCAAGTTCGAAGGCGCCGAGGACCGCGACATCACCCTGACGCGTCGCGGTGAAACCAGTGTGGTCAAGGGCCTGGCCTATTTCCAGACCCAGGCGCAGCCGAACTTCTTCTTCCACCTGACCACCGCCTACGCGATCCTGCGCAAGAACGGGGTTGAAGTCGGCAAGCGCGACTATCTCGGGACCGTCTAGAGCCGGTCGGGCGCCCTGCCCTGGCGGGGCGCCCTTTGACTCCGCGCCATTTTCTGTGCATAAGCGCGCCCTTCCGGCGCTTCATCAGCAGCGCCTCTACCGTCACGACCCCAGCCCGCTAGCGCGGGATCCATCTGGACGAGGACGGCGAGGACCCCCATCGACGTGATCGTCCATGGGGGCTGATTGCGTTTGGAGATTTGGGTTCAAACAGGGTTCGACATGTTCGACGGCCTTACAGAGCGGCTCTCCGGCGTATTCGACCGCCTCGGCGGTCGCGGCGTGCTGTCCGAAAAGGATATCGACGAGGCGCTGCGCGAGGTCCGCGTCGCCCTGCTGGAAGCCGATGTCGCCCTGCCGGTGGTCAAGGACTTCATCAGCAAGGCCAAGGAACTGGCCTCAGGCGAGGCGGTCATCCGCTCGGTCAAGCCGGCCGACCAGGTGGTCAAGATCGTCTATGACGGTCTGGTCGACATGCTGGGCGGCGAAGAGCCCACCGGCCTGAACCTGGCCCTGAACCCGCCGTCGGTGATCCTGATGACCGGCCTGCAGGGCTCGGGCAAGACCACCACGACCGGCAAGCTGGCTCTGCGACTGTCCAAGGCCGAGCGCAAGAAGGTGCTGGTCGCCTCGCTGGACACCCGCCGACCGGCCGCCATGGAACAGCTGGCCATGCTGGCCAAGCAGGTCGAGGTCGAGAGCCTGCCGATCGTCGCCGGCCAGAGCGCCGTCGACATCGCCAAGCGCGCCATGAGCGCCGCGCGCCTCGGCGGTTATGACGTCCTGATCCTCGACACCGCCGGCCGCACCACGCTGGACGAGGCGATGATGAGCGAAGCGGCGGAAATCGCCCGCATCGCCCAGCCGACCGAAACCCTGCTGGTCGCCGACAGCCTGACCGGCCAGGACGCGGTCCGCACCGCCAAGGCCTTCCACGAACGCCTGCCCCTGACCGGCCTGATCCTGACCCGCGCCGACGGCGACGGCCGGGGCGGCGCGGCGCTGTCGATGCGCCACGTCACCGGCCTGCCGATCAAGTTCCTGGGCGCCGGCGAAAAGGTCGACGCGCTGGACGTGTTCGACGCCCGCCGCGTGGCCGGCCGCATCCTGGGTCAGGGCGATGTCGTCGCTCTGGTCGAGCGCGCCGCCGCCGATCTGGACCATGCCGAAGCCGAGCGCATGGCCAAGAAGCTGGCCAAGGGCCAGTTCGACCTCAACGACCTGTCGTCGCAGCTGTCGCAGATGCAGAAGATGGGCGGCATGCAGGGCATCATGGGCCTGCTGCCCGGCGTCCAGAAGGCCAAGAAGCAGATCGCCGAAAGCGGCATCGACGACAAGGTGTTCCTGCGCCAGCAGGCGATCATCAGCTCGATGACCAAGCTGGAGCGCAGGAAGCCCGACATCCTGGCCGCCTCGCGCAAGCGCCGCATCGCGGCCGGCGCCGGGGTTGACGTGGCCGAGGTCAATCGTCTGCTGAAACAGCACCGCCAGATGGCCGACATGTTCAAGGCCATGTCCAAGGACGGCGGCAAGAGCCTGGCCCGGATGGCCGGCATGATGGGCGGCGGCGACATGTCGCGCCTGAAAGCCATGGGGGGCGGCAAGCAGGCCGCGCCCGATCAACAGAATTCCGCGGGAGGCCTGCCGGGTCTTCCCGGTCTCGGCGGTGGCGGCGACGCCAAGCCGAACCTCCTTTCCGGCCTGGGCGGCGGTCTGCCGCCCGGTTTCAACCCGTTCAAGAAATAGAACTCGAACTCAAGGACTACCGATATGCTGAAGATCCGTCTCGCCCGTGGCGGCGCCAAGAAGCGCCCGTACTACTCGATCGTCGTTGCTGACAGCCACTCGCCGCGCGATGGCCGTTTCATCGAAAAGGTCGGCACCTACAACCCGCTGCTCAAGAAGGACGACGCCGCTCGCGTCACCCTGAAGATCGAGTCGATCCAGGCCTGGATCGCCAAGGGCGCCCAGCCGACCGACCGCGTCGCGCGCTTCCTGGCCGCTCAGGGCATCGGCTCGTGGACCCACGGCAACAACCCTGAAAAGGGCGCGCCGGGCAAGAAGGCCCAGGAGCGCATCACCGAGCGCGCTCAACGCGACGAAGACCGCAAGGCCGCCGACGTGAAGGCCGCTGAAGACGCCGCCGCCGCTGCCGTCCAGGCTGCTGAAGACGCCAAGGCCGCTGCCGAAGCTGCTGCTGAAGCCGCCGCCGCCGCTGCTGCCGAAGCCGCCGCTGCCCCGGCCCCCGAGCCGGTTGCTGAAGAAGCCCCCGCCGAAGAAGCCGCTGCCGAAGAGGCTCCGGCCGCTGAAGCCGCCGCTGAAGAGGCTCCGGCCGCCGAAGCTGAAAAGACCGAAGGCTAAGGCCTTTTGCGCTGTCGCCCCGGTCTTCGGATCGGGGCGGCGATGCAACATCTTCGATGAGCACCCCCTCCCCCGCCAACCTGATCCTCGTCGGCCGCGTCTCCGGCGGCTTTGGCGTGCGCGGCGAGGTGAAGATCGCCACCTATACCGAAGAGCCGATGAGCCTGGCCGGCTTCAAGGCGCTGCTGCGCCAGGATGGCTCGCCGGCCCTGACCATCGTCTCGGCCCGTGTGGCCAAGGAAGGCCTCGTCACCCGCTGTAAGGGGATCGAGACCAAGGACGCCGCCGACGCCCTGCGCGGCCTGCGCCTGTATGTCCCCCGGGACTCCTTGCCCGAGCCGGACGAGGATGAATTCTACCTGACCGACCTGGTCGGCCTGGCCGTTCGCCACATCTCCGACAAAGCCCTGCTGGGTTCGGTCAAGAGCGTGCAGAACTTCGGAGCCGGCGACCTGCTCGAGATCCAGCCCGCCCTCGGCGGCCAGACCTGGTTCCTGCCCTTCACCCGCGCGGCCGTTCCCGACGTGAAGATCCAGGAACGTTTGATCCTCGCCGATCCGCCCGCCTTGGTGGGAGAACCGGAAGGTCCGGTCGAAGAGGCCGACGACAGCGACGGCGCCGAGCGCCACTACGACTGACGACGGCCGATCCCAGGAGTTCGAGGACATGGTGACCGACGGAAAGTGGCGGGTCACCGCCTCGCGCTATGTTCACAAGGATCGCTGGATCGCCGTTCGCGCTGATGATTGCGTCACGGACGAAGGCGCGGTGGTCGCCCCCTATTACGTGCTGGACTATCCCGACTGGGTCGAGATCATCGCCCTGGACGCCGCCGACAACGTGCTGCTGGTCAAGCAGTACCGGCATGGCCTGGGCGGGATGTCGATCGAACTGCCCGCCGGCGGCATGGAGCCGACCGACACGGATCCCTGCGCCGCCGCCGCGCGCGAGCTGCTGGAAGAGACCGGGTGCGCCGGGATTCTGACCCTGGTCGGCGAAACGCGGGCCAACGCCGGCACCCATTCCAACCGCACACACATCGTCCTGGCGCGTCAGGTGGCGAAGGTCGCCGAGCCCAAGGACGACCCGACCGAGCGGATCGAGAGGCTCTGGGTCCCGGCCGCCGAAGCGCTGCGGATGGCCCTGGCCGGCGAGCTGACCGTCGGCATGCAGGTCGCCTCACTCCTGCGCGGCCTGGCTCAGGCCGGCGTGGCGTCAATCAGCCTGGCGAACCCGGCCAGGTCTTGATCTGCATCGGGCATTCCTGCGCCAGCTATACCGAAGGGCCGATGAGCCTGGCCGAAGGGTCGGCGCAAGAAGATTGATCTCGAAATCAATCAAAGAGAGAGTGTTGCAAACAACACTCTCAAAGCGATTTCGAGCCCTATGCCCGTCGATCTACCCGCCGCCGACAGGGCGTTTGCCCATATCCATCAGATCCGGGGCCAGAGTGTCGTTCTCGACGACGCGATCGCCGCTCTGTTCGGCGTGGAGACCCGGCGCCTTAACGAACAGGTCCGCCGCAATGCCGCACGGTTCGAGGGTTACGCCTTCCAACTGACGGCTGAGGAGTTCGCCCGTTTGATATCGCAAAATGCGATATCAAACTCCCGAGGTGGGCGACGGACACGGCCCTGGGCCTTCACCGAACACGGCGTGGTCATGGCCGCGACTGTTCTGAAGTCCGATTCCGCCATCGCCGCGATGAAGATGGTCGTCGAGGTCTTCGTCAGTGCGCGTCGAAGACAGGATGCCTCACCGCAGATCACCAACGGCGTGAGTGTTGGAAACGGCCTGATCCCCAGGCTGACCCAAGCCATGGCGGCGGTGCTCGACTCGGTGGTGAACCAGCGTCACGGCGCCTCCGTCCGGGAAGAGGCCCAGGACCTGCTGGACCGCTCCATCGCCCATCTGAAGGATCGGCTGTCGCGCGCCGGTCTGGAAAATGAAGAACTCGCTGCCCGGGCGACCAAGCTTCTGGCGGAAGCCGAGGCCAGCAAGGCGACCGCCGCCAAGACCCAAGCCGAGGCCGGCGAAATCGAATTGCGGGTCCTGGCGCGCAAGCTCCAGTTGGTGATCGAAGCCGAGCGCGCGATGACCGGGGGCGATATCGACCGGTTCGTCGGGGTCCTGGAACGGCTGGGCGGTTAGGGGCCCTACTTCTTGATCCGCATCAGGCATTCCTGCGCCACCGAGGCCAGAAGCGTGCCGTCCTGGCTGAACATCTGGCCGCGCACCATGCCGCGACCCTGCGAGGCGCTGGGGCTGTCCTGGGCAAACAGGGTCCAGTCATTAAAGTTGAAGGGCCGGTGGAACCACATGGCGTGGTCCAGGCTGGCCGACTGCAGGCCGGGCGTGGTCCAGATCAGGCCGTGGGGACGCAGGGCGCTTTCCATGAAGGCCATGTCAGAGGCATAGGCCAGGGCCGCCTGCTGCATCTTCACATCATCGCCAATCGGGGCGCAGGCCCGCATCCAGACCTCCTTGGTGCCCGATTTCTTCTCGGGCTTGACCGGGTTCTGCGGGTCGACCCAGCGGATGTCGATCGGGCGCGGCTTGTCCAGGAAGCGCAGCATCTTGGGATGGACCTGGTCGCCCAGGCTGCGCAGGAAGTCGCCCTCGGTCTGAACATCCTCTGGCACCGGAGCGGCGGGCATCGGCGACTGGTGCTCAAAGCCCTCCTCGGGCGTCTGGAACGAACAGGCCAGGTTGAAGATCTGCTCGCCATGCTGGATCGCGGCCACCCGTCGGGTGGTGAAGGTGCCGCCGTCGCGGGCGCGCTCGACCTCATAGAGGACCGGAGCGTTCACATCGCCGGGGCGGATGAAATAGGCGTGCAGCGAATGGCAGATCCGCTCGGGCACGGTCTTGTAGGCGGCCAGCAGGGCCTGGGCGATGACGAGGCCCCCGAAAATGCGCGGAAAGCCGTCATTGGGGCTGGTTCCGCGAAACAGGTTCACCTCGATGGCTTCGAGGTCGAGGATGTCGGCGAGGTTTTCGGGCGTCTGCATGGCGATGGGTTATTCCGCAAGCGCCGCCGGGGCAAGACGCGACCTTGCGTCATGTCGTCCTGATCGCCATCGTTTACGCATGCCGCCACCGATCGTGCACCACCCTGCCTTCCGGGCCGAGATGCCAGTGGGGCACCGGTTTCCGATGGACAAGTTCTCGCGGCTGGCCGCCGTGCTGGAGCGCGAGGGCCTGCCGGGACCCGACGGATTTCATCTTCCGGAGCCGGTCGACGTCGAAACTCTGCGGCTGGTCCACACGGAAGATTATGTGCGTGGCGTGATCGAGCAGTCGCTGCCCGCAGACATCGTGCGCCGCATCGGCATGCCCAACAGCGAGTCCGTCGCCACTAGGGCGCTAGCCGCGACGGGCGGCACTTTGTTGACGGCCCGGCTGGCGCTGGAGCATGGCATCGCCTGCAACACGGCCGGAGGCAGCCATCACGCCTCTGCTGAGAGCGGGGCGGGTTTCTGCGTGTTCAACGACGTCGCCGTTGCGGCCAGACGCCTGCTGGCCGAGGGCGCGATCGGCAAGGCGCTGGTGGTGGATCTGGATGTGCATCAGGGCGACGGCACGGCGCGGATCTTCGAGGGCGATCCCAGCGTCTTCACGTTCTCGATGCACGCCGAGAAGAACTTTCCGGCCCGCAAGGCGGTCAGCGATCTGGATATCGACCTGGCCGACGGAACCGGCGACGAGGCCTATCTGGCCAGGCTGGCGGAGATCCTGCCGGCGCTGCTGGCGCGCGAGGCGCCGGATCTGGTGTTTTTCAACGCCGGGGTCGATCCACATGCGGATGACAAGCTGGGGCGTCTGTCCTTGAGCGACGACGGCCTGGCGCGGCGCGAGGCGTTCGTTCTGGGCTGTTGTCTGGAAAGGCAGATCCCCGTGGCGGGGGTGATCGGCGGCGGATACGACGCCGACATCGATCGTCTGGCGCATCGTCACGCCCTTCTCCACCGGGCTGCCCTTGAGGCCTTCAAGGCCTGAGGGCGGCAAGCCCGGTGGAGCTATGCGGCGGTCACTTAGAAGCTCGTGGCGAGCGAACCGACGATAACGACGAGCGGCAGAACCGCGAGAACCAGGGTGGCGAAGCCGGCGACGGCGTTGGTCTTGATGGTCATGGTCTTGATCCCTTTTGTTGGCCGCCGCGGTTGTTCGCGTCCGGTGAAAAGAGATATAGGCCCGCCGTTTGGTGAATACCCGTTACCTTTGCGTCATGAAGGCTTTTTAAGAAACTTCCAGCCATCAATTAGCATTACATTGGTGTAATTTTATGTGATCGGCACCGGTCGGAGCAATATTTTACTTCGTCCCATACCGCTTCCCACTTCTTTCGCCACGTGAACGGCCGACCGCAGGTCAGGCACGGCTTGGAGGGCAGATCGCCCTTGCGGACGGCCTTGCCGCCATCGCGTCCGCCGCGCGAGGCCCGGCCCCGGGTCAATCCCTCCCCCTACTCTTCGGACTGGGCCACCAGGAAGATGCCCCGCAGCGTGGCGATCGGTGCGGCGCGGGTTTCCTGCCAGGCCTCGACATGGACGTTGGCGACCCGCCGGCCCAGTTTCTTGATCGTGGCGCGGGCATAGGTGGTCACCGGCCGGCCCGAGCGCAGATATTCGATCGAGACATCCACCGTGCGCGGCTGGCGCTTCAGCGGCGCGGCCACGGACAGCTGGGCCAGGGCCGTCATTTCCATGAAGGCGCCCAGCACGCCGCCATGGATGGCCGGCAGCATCGGATTGCCGACGATGTGGTCGGAGAACGGCAGGATGGCGGTCATCTCGTCACCGGCCAGTTCGGCGGTGATCCCCAGGAACTTGGCGTAGGGGATCGAACCCAGCACGGCGACCAGGCGGTTGTCGGCGTCGCTCATGCGGCGTCTCCCGTCTTTTTGGCGGCCGGCGGGCCAGAGCGTGAAGGCTTCAGGTTGGCCCCGGCCTTCTTGCCGGCGCTGCTGTCGAGCATGAAGGTCGCCTGGGCGGTGGCCACGGGATCTTCCGGGTCGTCCTCGTAGGCGACGGCGCGGACGAAGGCTACCGAGCGGGTGATCTTGTAGCAGTGCGCGCGGGCCATCACGTCGCGACCCGGCTCGGCCGGGCGCATATAGTCGATGCGCAGGTCCAGGGTGGCGATCGAGGTCCAGGTCTCCAGGGCCGCATGCACGGCCTGGCCGCTGGCATGGTCCAGCAGGGTGGTCATCACCCCGCCGGCGATGACGCCGGTCTCGGGGTCGCCGACGATCTCGGGCCGATAGGGCACCTTCAGGATCGCCACAGAGTCGCCGATCTTCAGGGTGGTGAAGCCCAGGGCCCGGGCCTGCGGGCTGCCCTCGTTCATCGCCGTGGCGATCATCCGGGTTTGTTCGTTGTCTTCGCTCATGCGGCTATGAATAGCAGCCCGCGCATTGTCATATCCACTGTGATCAAGCCTGAAGACCTTCTCTGTCCCCGCCCGGGCGGCCTCTACTGCCCGCCGGGGGACTTCTATATCGATCCGGTCCGCCCCGTGGACCGGGCGGTGATCACCCATGGCCATGCCGACCACGCCCGCGCCGGCCATGGCGTGGTCGCCGCCACGCCTCAGACCCTGGCGATCATGGCCGTGCGCTATGGCGAGGATTTCGCCGGCCGCCGCGAGGTCGTGCCCTATGGCGCCAGCTTTACCCATAACGGCGTCGAGGTGACCCTGGTCCCGGCCGGCCACATCCTGGGCTCGGCCCAGGCGGTGGTGCGCTGGAAGGGCCTGACCATGGTGGTGTCCGGCGACTACAAGCGCCGCCGCGACCCGACCTGCGCGCGGTTCGAACCCGTGCCCTGCGACGTGTTCATCACCGAGGCCACCTTCGGCCTGCCGGTGTTTCGCCACCCCGACGACGCCGGCGAGATCCGCAACCTGCTGGCCAGCGTCGCCCAGTTTCCAGAGCGCACCCATCTGGTCGGCGCCTATGCCCTGGGCAAGGCCCAACGGGTGATCCGGCTGTTGCGCGAGGCCGGCTGGGACCAGCCGATCTATGTACATGGCGCGCTGGAGCGGCTGAACGCCCTCTATGAGGACCACGGCGTCGGTCTGGGGCCGCTGCTGCCGGCTACCACAGAGCAATCCAAGTCGGCCTTCGCCGGCCAGATCGTCATCGCCCCGCCCTCGGCCATCGCCGACCGCTGGTCGCGCCGTTTCGCCGACCCGGTCGACTGCTTCGCCTCCGGCTGGATGCGCGTGCGGGCCCGGGCCCGGCAGCGGGGCGTCGAGCTGCCGCTGATCCTATCCGACCACGCCGACTGGGACGAACTGACGGCGACGCTGTCCGAACTGCACCCCGGCGAAGTGTGGATCACCCATGGGCGGGAGGAGGCCCTGCTGCGCTGGTGCGAGCTGGAGGGCCTGCCCGCGCGGGCCCTGCGCCTGGTGGGGTATGACGAGGAGGAGGGCGAGTAGGCCGCAGCTGATTTCGCCCCCTCGGCGGCGCCCGCAACACCCTGTCTCATCCCGTCCGGCGCAACCCATGCTGCAGCTTTCGCGTTCCCGATCGACCCCAACCTGAACAAGGCTTCATCGAACCGCCGTCAAATGGCCTCGCGACGGCCTTTCGCTCGTCGCTTGGTCAGGGCAAAGGTTGAGCTCAAGGAGACCGCATGACGAAGACCCCGACCACCCGTCGCGCCCTGATCGCCGCCGCCGGCGCCAGCCTGGCCGCCGCTTCGTTCGGCGGATCGGCCCTCGCCCAGTCCAGCGCCCCAAAGGCGGCCGCCCTGACCCCCGAGCAGAAGGGGCTGGTCGACAAGGCCACCGGCTACATCCAGGGCCTGACCTCGGCCAAGGGGCGGTTCATCCAGACCGACCAGCGCGGCACGGTCACGCAAGGCACGCTCCATATGCAGCGTCCGGGCAAGGCGCGCTTCGCCTATGAGGGCCCCTCGGGCCTGCTGGTCGTCAGCAACGGCAATAACGTCAACATCTTCGACAGCCGCCTGAAGACCTTCGAGAGCTATCCGCTCAGCCGCACCCCGCTGGCCCTGCTGCTGGCGCGCGAGGTCCGGCTGGATCGCGGCGTGGTCATCACCGATGTGCGCCGGCTGGCCGACGGCTTCACCATCGTCGCCCAGGACGCCCGGCGTCAAACCCTGGGCCGCATCAGCCTGGATTTCAGCGACGGCCCGGTCTCGCTGATCGGCTGGACGGTCAGCGACGTGAAGGGCGGCCAGATCCGCGTGCGCCTGGTCGATTTCGACAAGACCGGCGATCTGGACCCCAAGCTGTTTGTGCTCACCGACCCCCGCCCGCGCCGCGCCGGCGCCAAGTCCTGAATGTGACATTCACACAACAGGCAAGAATCAACAGCTTTACCTCTTGACTATTAATTGCGCAGTGGCATATTTAACACGCATGGCGATGAGAGCCCGACCCTCTCCTCGCAAACCGTGCCGGATCCTATCCCCTCCCGGCCGCGGCATGAGAGACCCGACTTTCGCCCGGACGCTTGATGCGTCCGGGCGTTTTTCGTTTCCGGCGGCGTTCAAACCTTTTAGAGCCAAGCCATGCGCCTCCGTATCGCCACCTGGAACGTCAATTCCGTCCGCCTGCGCGCCGAGCAGGTCGCCCGCTTCGTCGATGAGCAGGCCCCCGATGTGCTGTGCCTGCAGGAGATCAAGTGCCAGGAGGCCGAGTTTCCGCGCGAGGCTTTCATCGCTGCCGGTCTGCCGCACCTGAAGATCGCCGGCCAAAAGGGATGGCACGGCGTGGCCATCGCCTCGCGCCTGCCCTTCGAAGACGTCCCGACCCTGATGACCTGCCGCGAGGGCCACGCCCGCTGCGTGGCGGTCAAGGTGGCCGGCGTCGACATCCAGAACTTCTACATCCCGGCCGGTGGCGACACGCCCGACCGGGTCGGCAATCCCAAGTTCGACCACAAGCTGGACTTCTACGAGACCCTGACCGCCGCCCTGAAAAAGCGTGACCCCAGGGACCCGCTGATCGTCACCGGCGACCTCAATATCGCACCAGGCGAGAACGACGTCTGGAGCCATCGCCAGATGCTGAAGGTGGTCAGCCACACGCCGGTCGAACTGGAAGCCTTCGACGCGATGATCACGTCGATGGGCCTGCTGGACCTGCCCCGCCTGGCCATCCCGGAACCCGAGAAGCTGTTTTCCTGGTGGAGCTATCGCGCCGCCGACTTCCGCAAGTCCAACCGCGGCCTGCGCCTGGACCACATCCTGGCCAGCCCCGGCCTGCGCGACGCGGCCTTTGTGGACGGCAAGGTGTCGTCCAGAGTGCATGACACGGTGCGCGAATGGGAACGGCCCAGCGACCACGCACCGGTGACGGCGGATCTGAAGCTTTAGAGGGCGGCCCTCAGGGTCGTCACGACGCGTTCGACTGAAAGGGAATAGCATGCGGTTTTCGGCGACATTCTGCGCGGCCCTCGTTCTGGCGGCGGCGTCATCGCCCAGCTGGGCCCAGGACTATTCCCAGTATTCCGACGCCGCGGTCGAGCGCGAGCTGGCCGAAAAGGTCGATGTCGAGATGTTCTCGATGGTGCCCATGCGCGACGGTGTTCGCCTGGCCACCAATGTCTATCGCCCCAAGGGCGTGTCGGGTCCCCTGCCCACCATCCTGGTCAAGACCCCGTACAACGAGCTGAGCTACAAGGCCGGCAGCAGCCGCGCCGCCCTCGACGCGGTCAAGCACGGCTATGCGCTGGTGCTGCAGAACGAGCGCGGCCGGTTCTATTCCGAGGGCGACTGGGAAATCCTGGGTCGGCCCCAGACCGACGGCTACGACACCCTGAGCTGGATCGCCCAGCAGGCCTGGTCCAATGGCAAGGTCGGCACGCGCGGTTGCTCGTCGTCGGCCGAATGGCAGCTGGCCCTGGCCGGCCAGAACCATCCGGCCCATGCCGCGATGGTGCCGATGGCCTCAGGCGCCGGCATCGGCAAGGTCGGAGAGTTCCAGGAGCAGGGCAACTGGTACACCGGCGGCGTGCCCCGCAGCCTGTTCTTCGTCTGGCTCTACGGCGTCGACAATCCGCTGCGTCCCCAGCCCCCCAAGGGCCTGGACTCCAAGATGATCGCCCGCATCGCCAAGTACAACGATCTGGCCCCCACCAAGCCGCCGGTAAACTGGCCGTCGCAGATCAAGCATCTGCCCGTCGACGCAATCCTGAAGGACCTGGGCGAGCCGGCCGGAACGTTCGAGCAGCTGATCGGCCATGACGGCCCGGCCGACCCGGCCTGGCGCAAGGGCGGGCTCTATCACGACGACAAGGGCTGGGGCGTCCCGGCGCTGTGGTTCAATTCCTGGTACGACGTCTCGATCGGCCCGAACATGGCCCTGTTCAACCACGCCCGGACGGTGAATTCCGACAAGGAAGCCAGCGCCAACCAGTTCGTGGTGGTCACCCCCACCAACCACTGCGCCTACAGCGCCAAGGTGCTGACCGGGCCCTACAAGTCGGGCGACCGGGCCCTGGGCGAGATCAATTTCGACGCCGACAAGGAGGTCTATGCCTTCTTCGATCGCTGGCTGAAGGGCGACACGGCGGCCTTCCCGTCGACCACGCCGCCGGTCCGCTACTACGCGATGGGCGCCAACCGCTGGAAGCAGGCGGCCCAGTGGCCGCCGGAAAACAGCGCCCCGATGCGCCTGTATCTTCGCTCGAAGGGACGGGCCAACGGTCTGAACGGCGACGGCCAGCTCAGCACGACGCCGCCCAGCGGGGCCGAACAGCCCGATCGCTATGTCTATGATCCCGCCAATCCCGTTCAGACGATCGGCGGCGGCGACTGCTGCAACGGAGGCCTGGTCACCGCCGGCGCCTTCGATCAGCGCACGATCGAAGCCCGCGACGACGTGCTCGTCTATACCAGCGAGCCGCTGACCGAGGCGATGGAGGTGACGGGCTTCGTCCGCGCCGTGCTGAAAGTGTCCTCGGACGCCAAGGACACCGATTTCGCCGTCAAGCTGGTCGATGTGGCGCCGGACGGCACGGCCTATATCCTGGGCGACACCATCATGCGCGCCCGCTATCGCGACGGCTACGAGACGCCGAAGATGATGACCCCGGGCGCGGTGCACGCGATCAAACCCACGCCCATCACCACCAGCAACACCTTCCTTCCCGGCCATCGCATCCGGGTCGAGATCACCTCGTCCAACTTCCCCAAGTTCACCCGCAACCTGAACACCGGGGGCGACAATGAGCGCGACACCGCCTTCGTCGTGGCCCGCAACGCGATCCACCACGCGCCCGGCGAGGAATCCTATATCGAGCTGCCGGTCGTGAAGCCGAAGTAAGCCGCCCTGGCCTCTCGTCCCGGCGAAATCCGGAACGGGAGGCGATCGAGGCGCGCGCGCCTAGCCACCACCCCTCCGCCGAACGATCAGCGCTGACAGATAGCTCTCCATCAGCAGCACGAACTCGTCCTCCAGCGCGGCCGGCGACAGGGCAAGGTCGGGTTCGGCCGCAGCGGCGCGCAGCAGGCCGGCCACCGCATGGGTCAGGACGAACAGGGACTCCGGCGAAAGGTCGAGGTTCAGTTCGGCCCGGCCGCCGATCGCCGCCAGGAAGGCCTGGTGATGATGGGCCATCACCGCGTCGCCACCGCGATCGAACAGGGCGTCCAGCAGCACCTTGCGGGTTTCGGGCGAGCCCTCGAAGGTGGTCATCAGGGCCTGGACGATCGGCCGGACGCTGCCCAGTTGCGGGGCCGCGATCAGGGTCTGGGCGATCTTGCCGCGCGCGGCCTCTGCCCGGCGCTGGGCCATGGCCGCCAGGATCTCGGCCTTGCCGCCGAAATACTGATACAGGGTGCCGATGCTGACCCCGGCCCGTTGGGCGATGTGGTTGGTGGTCAGGCTCTCCAGACCGCCGGCCTCCAGAAGTTGAAAGGTCGCGTCGAAGATCGCCTCGACCGTGGCCTCGGCCCGGGCCTGACGGGGCGTTCTCCTAGACTTTTCCGTCACTTGCCGGCTTCCTTCGCGCGACGACCGCTCGCCGGGCAAGGCGAGTAGAAACATGAGCAATGCTTACATAACCTGACATCTTGGGCGAGGGGCCATCCGTCGCAAGGGATTTCGAGCATGAACGGCACGATCGAACAGGTCCGCGCCCGGGTCGCCGACCAGAAGACCCGACAGCCGGAACTCTATGGCGACATCGACTTCACCGTGACGCCCGAGCGGTTCACCCAAGATCCCGCCGACAGCATCGCGCCGCGCACCGTCAAGGGCGCCGAGCCGACGGCGGAACATTTCGATCTGGTGCGGGCCTACACCCTGCTGGGCGACCGAGTGGCCGACGCCTATGCCGGCCTGATGCCGCAGCACGGGTTCCGGGGCCTGATCGCCATGTTGACCAAGGCCTGTGACGAGGGACTGGAGGCCGTGCCCGACGCCCCGCCCGAGCTGGTCGCCTTCATCCGCAACATGGAGCAGGTTCCCGACTGGGTCGACATGGATCTGGTGCGCGAGGGCGCGCGGCTGGACCGCAACGCCGCCGCCAACCTGTCGCCCTTCGCCATCCGGGGGGCGTTCGTCGCCACCTTCATGAACAAGTATGCCGCCCTGCCCATGGCCCTGACCGGAACCCTGGGCCACGAGACCGCCGCGCGGCGGGTCAATGAAACGGCCAGCTTCTTCACCACCACCCTGTTGCCCGACGCCCTGGAGCGGCATGGCGCGGGCTTCAAGGCCGCAGCCATGGTGCGGCTGATGCATTCGATGGTGCGGTTCAACGCCCTGCGCCGGCCCGGGGCCTGGGATTCGAAGGTCTATGGCGTGCCGATCCCGCAGGTCGACCAGATGCCGGCGGGCCTGATCCCGATCTTCCTGCTCAGCTACAAGCTGCTGGCCCGGGGTCGCACCACCTTCACCCCGGCCGAGCGGGCCCGGGTCGAGCTGAGCCGCTATCGCTGCTACCTGCTGGGCCTGCCCGAGGACCTGCTGGCCGACACGCCGGTCGGCGTGGTCCAGACCATGACCGCCCGCAACCAGACCCTGCGCCGGGGCTTCGACGACGAGACCTGCGGCGCCCTGGTCAGGGCCACCCTGGCGGCCTATCTGCCGCCCGACCGCTCGTGGCGCAATCGCCTGTTCGACACGGTCGAGCGCGGCTTCGCCAAGGTGTTCTTCCTGCGCCAGTTCATGGGCGGCGACGTCGGCGCCGCTGAGCGGATGGGGGTGCGCATCACGGCCGGCGACCGCGCCCTGTTCCTGCTGGTCGCCGCGATCGTCACCAGCCGCATGGCGGCCTATGACCTGGCGCTGAAGATTCCTGGCCTCAAGGATCTGGCCGACCGCGACCTGGTCGCTCAGCTGCGCCGGCACCTAGTCCGCTATGGCCATGCCGAGTTCACCACCGATGCGGCGCAGTACCGGCCCACCACAGGCGGCCAGCGCGAAATCGCGCTTCCAAGGGGCGATGGCGCAGCGCGCCCCGGCCAAGGCGCGGATGGAGGGGTGTTTCCCCGGCCAACGCCGCAGGCCCCCTCCTGACCGCTACGCGGTCGTCCTCCCCCTTGTCAGGGGGAAGATGAAACGCGCCGACCTCATCTTCCCCCTCCGGGGGAAGACGGCTGCGAAGCAGCCCGTAGGGGGCAAGTGCGGGGATGCAGCGCAGTCTATCCCCGTACTTTCCGGGGCCGAGGTCAACAAAATCAACCGCTTGTAAAATAGTTGATCGCGCCAATCCTCGGCGCTCAAACCTCCCGCATAATCATAGCTGTCCCTGTCGCAGGGGGAGGCGCCTGGATCCGGCCCAACAGCGGCGATGGGGATGGAGCTGAGCGGGGCCGCGCGGTCACGCGGCGAGGACGAAGGTGGTCTGTTCGTTGGATAGATCCGGGACCACCGGAGGCCTCGTCGGAGGAACAGCGCGGAGCAACAGGGCGAGGGATCGTAAACCCGCCTATCGCGCATCGTCGGGGGTCGAGACGGTTAGCCGATCGACCTTGGTGCGCGCCCGTACGGGGGCTCTTGGGTATCAGAGCTGAAACACGCTCGCTTGGCCCAATCCTCACGCAAGAACAGCTTCTGCGAAGCGGACAGGTCGAGCCGAAACGCAAACAACACATCACGGTCATCCGGGTTCGCCCCGGCCGCTTCGCGCCTCCCCGACTAGCTCAGCGAGTATTCGCGTGAGGCTAAGAGCCCGTGTCCGCCAGACTTGCCCCCTACGGGTCGCTTCGCGACCGTCTTCCCCCGCAGGGGGAAGATGAAACGCGCCGACCTCATCTTCCCCCTACGGGGGAGGACGACCTGCGCAGCAGGTCAGGAGGGGGCCAGTTCAGCCCCCAGGAGCGATCAGCTTTGCAGCTCAACCAGGCCCAGCTTCACCCACACGGCCTTGTCCTTCAGGGTCGACTGGATCCATTCGACATGCACCGCGCGCTCGGCCTCGGTCGAGCGGGGGGCCAGCGGACGAGGCCGGGCGCCATAGGCGCCGGCCTGCAGCTGGGCGGTCATTTCGGCGGTGACCACCGCCGTCAGTTCCAGGGCGCGTTCCTTGCCGCCCTGCAGTTCCAGATAGACCTCGGCCAGCAGGTGAGCGTCGATCAGCGCCCCATGCTTGTCGCGGCTTTCAAGGCTGATCTTGTAGCGTTTGCACAGGGCGTCGAGCGAATTGTACATGCCCGGAAAGCGCTTCTTGGCCATGGCCAGGGTGTCGACCCAGCGGGCCTCGGGCAGGGCGGGCCGGCCGCACTTTTCCAGCTCGAAATTGACGAAGCTTCGGTCGAAGGCGGCGTTGTGGGCCACAACGACGGAGTCGCCGACGAACTCCAGGAACTTGTCGGCGATGGCCTCGAACCGCGGCTTGCCGGTCAGAAACTCGATCGACAGGCCGTGAACCTTCTGGGCCTCGGCCGGCATGTCGCGCAGCGGGTCGCAATATTCATGGAACGAGCGGCCGGTCGGCATGAAGTCGACCACCTCGATACAGCCGATTTCGACCAGGCGGTCGCCGGTCTTCGGATCAAAACCGGTGGTTTCGGTGTCGAGGATGATTTCCCGGGCCATGCCGATTCAATGGGCCGGTTCGGCGGCCCCTTCAAGTCACGCAGGTTGTCGCAGGGTCGCCAGGATCTGACGAACCTGTTGATGGGCGTGCTCCAGCCCCTGGCCGGTGTCGATCACGAAGTCGGCCCGGGCCCGCTTCTCGGCGTCGGGCAGCTGGCGGGCCAGGATGGCGTCCAGCTTGGCCGCGTCCATGCCGGGCCGGGCCAGGACCCGCTGGCGCTGGACCTCGGCCGGGGCCGAGACCACCACCACCTTGTGAACCCGCTTGTCGCCGCCGGTCTCGTACAGCAGGGGCACGTCCAGCACGACGATGTCCTTGCCGTCGGCCGCCGCTTTTTCGAAAAAGCCGATCCGGTCGGCGCCGACCAGCGGATGGACGATGGCCTCCAGCCTCTTCAGGGCTTCGGGGTCGCCCATCACGACGGCGCTCAGCCGGGTCCGGTCGATGGCCCCGTCAACCACCACGCCGGGAAAGGCCGCCTCGACCGGGGCCACGGCTGCGCCGCCGACCGCGTAGAGCGCATGCACAGCGCCGTCGGAATCATAGACGGGTACGCCCTCCGCCTCGAACATCGCCGAGGTGGTCGACTTGCCCATGCCGATGGAGCCGGTAAGGCCGATGATGATCATGGTTCAGGCCTCGCCCAGCAGGTTGAGCGCCAGGCCTCGCACGTCGACCGACGCCGGCGGGGCCTGGCCATAAAAGGCTTCAAAGGACGGGACGGCCTGGCGCAACAGCATTTCCAGGCCATCCACCGTGCGCCGGCCCAGGGCGTCGGCGCGCTGGAGAAATTCGGTGCGCAGCGGCTTATAGACCATGTCCATCACCACCGCGTCGGCGGGGGTCAGGTCCAGGGGCGCCGCGGGACCCTCGCCGCCGCCCAGGCCTAGCGAGGTGGCGTTGATGATCAGACCCGCGTCGGCCAGCAGATCGGGCAGGGCGGCTTCATCAGCGGCGACCACCCTGGCGCCGAACGCCATGGCCAGCGCTTCGGCCCGGGCCAGGGTGCGGTTGACGATCCGCACCTGCGGCGCGCCCGCCAGCAGCAGAGCCGCGACCGCGCCACGCGCCGCGCCGCCGGCGCCCAGGATCACCACCGGCGCCGCAGTGACATCGAAGCCCGGCGCCTGGGCGGCGATGGCGGCCAACAAGCCAGGGCCGTCGGTATTGTCGGCCCGGATCGTTCCGTCAGCCTCGAAGATCAGCAGGTTGGCGGCGCCGGCCATGCGGGCCAGGTCGCTGGCGGTGTCGGCCGCCGCCAGGGCGCGTTCCTTGAAGGGAATGGTGACGTTCAGGCCGCGAATGGCTCCGCCGCGCAGGCCGTCAACGAAGGCTTCAAAGCGTTCCTCGATCGGGGCGAAGGGCACATAAGTCGCGTCGAGGCCGGCGGCCGCGATCCAGGCATTGTGGATCACCGGGCTCATCGAGTGCTTGACCGGCGCGCCGCAGACGCCGGCGACGACCGCCGCGCCGGTGAGGGTCGAACTCATGCCTCGAGGGCTCCATGAAGACGCAGGAAGTCCAGCAGCCCCACCAGCGGCAGGCCCAGGATGGTGAAATAGTCGCCGTCGATGGCGTCGAACAGCTGGACGCCTTCGCTCTCCAGCTCGTAGCAGCCGACGCAGTGCAGGATGTGCTCGCCGCGCCGCGCCAGATAGCCGTCCAGCCAGGCGTCGCTGAACGAACGGACGGAAAGCTTGGCGCTCTGGACGACGCGCCAGATCGGCTTGCCGTCGCGAGCGACCACCACGGCCGAGTGCAGCTTGTGGGTCTGGCCGCGCAGTTCCAGCAGCAGGGCGCGCGCCTGGTCGAGCGACTCGACTTTGTCGATCAGCCGGCCGGCGAAATCCAGGGTCTGGTCGGCGCCGATCACCAGGCCGGGCCGCTTGGTCGAGACCTTGACTGCCTTCAGCTCGGCCAGGGCGTCGGCGACCTCGCGGGGGCTGGCGCCCTCGGCCAGGAGCCCGGCCTTGGTCGCCTCTTCGTCCACACCCGCGACGACGGCTTCGAACGCGATCCCGGCATTGCGCAGGATCGCCTGGCGGGCCGAGCTCTTCGAGGCCAGGGTGACCGGGGTGCGGCTCATCCCAGAACCTCGACCTGGCCGCGACCGCCTGACAGCAGGTTGATGATCGCCGCCGCCGTTTCTTCCACCGAGCGGCGGGTCACGTCGATGATCGGCCAGCCCATCTTCTCGAACAGGCGGCGGGCGGCGATGATCTCGCTGCGCACCGCGTCGGTGTCGATATAGTCGCTCTCGCGGTTTTCCTTCAGCGACAGCAACCGGTTGCGGCGGATCTGGATCAGCCGGTCGGGCGAGGTCATCAGGCCGACGATCAGGGTGTTTTTCAGCTCGAACAGCTCGGTGGGCGGCGGGCGGCCCGGCACCAGCGGCACATTGGCGGCCCGCACCCCGCGATGGGCCAGATAGATGCAGGTCGGGGTCTTGGACGTGCGCGACACGCCCACCAGGATCACATCGGCCTGGGTCAGGTCCTGGCCGCCCTGGCCGTCATCATGGGCGATGGCGTAGTCCAGGGCCTCGATACGGTCGAAATAGTCGTTGTTCAGCGCGTGCTGCGCGCCCACCCGCGTGGAGATCCGCGCGCCCAGATAGCGCGACATGGCGCTGACCACGGGATCCAGGGCGGCGATGCAGGGCATTTCCAGCCGCCGGCAGCCTTCCTCCAGCGCCGAGCGCAGGTTGGGATCGATGATGGTGTGCATCACCACCCCCGGCGCGCCGGCGATCTCTTCCAGCGCCCGGTCAAGCTGACGGGTGGAGCGGACCAGGGCGTAGATGTGTTCAATCGGCAGGATGTCGGTGAAGCGGGCGCAGACGGCCCGGGCCATCGCGTTGAGGGTTTCACCGGTCGAATCCGACACCAAGTGGATATGGAAATAGGTCGCGAAGCGCGGCGCCGGGCGATCTTCGCCAAGCCCTCCGGCCGAAGCTTCCTGTGGATCATCCGTTAACGGTTGCTTAACCACTTGGCCTGCCTCTGGGGACGCGTGGGCGCCAAAGCCGTCCCGAAGCGTCATGTCATGGCGCCGCTGTGATCAACGGCCATATTGACCGCGTAACATCCCCAAGCCGAAGCCGCATCCCTGGATATTGGATCATCGCCATCCCATGTCCGGGGACGAATGGTTAACGAGGTCTGAAGGACGGCGAGGCGCGTTAAGAGTTCATTAAGGAACCTAAGGCCCTAGCCATCCATCCCCATGATTAACAGGGCGCCGTCCCCATGTGGGGGATCATGGGCATAAGGGAGGATGGCGTGTGAGCGGTGACGATGGCGGAGCGGTTTTCCCCAGTTCCCACTTGCCCTGCCTCTCCTGCTTCCAAACTTAAGATCTTATTAAGAAATGGAAGATTGGCCTTCGGACTTGAGCCCAAGGGCCGGACGGGATTTAAGGCCTGCATGAACGCCTCGAACCTGATCACCCCGACCCCGAAGCTGCTCTCGGTCCTCGCCGGACAGACCGCCGAACGCCCGCCCGTCTGGTTCATGCGGCAGGCGGGTCGCTATCTGCCGGAGTATCGGGCCGTTCGCGCCACGACGCCGGATTTCATCAGCTTCTGCTTCGATCCCGAAAAGGCCGCCGAGGTGACGCTGCAGCCGATGCGGCGCTTCCCCTATGACGCGGCCATCGTGTTCGCCGACATCCTGCTGATCCCGGGCGCCCTAGGCCAGAAGGTCTGGTTCGAAGCTGGCGAGGGTCCGCGCCTGGGCGAAATGCCGTCCATCGAGTCGATGGCCGAGCTGGCCGCTGATGCGGGCGCCAGACTGTCGAACATCGGCGAGACCCTGCGCCGCGTCCGGGCCGCGCTGGACCCAGAAAAGGCGCTGATCGGTTTCGCCGGCGCGCCGTGGACCGTGGCGACCTACATGATCGAGGGCGGTTCCAGCGACCGGACCGGCGCACGGACCTACGCCTACCAGAACCCTGAAAAGCTTGACCAGCTGATCGCCGTACTGGTCGAGGCGACGATCGACTATCTGGTCATGCAGGTGAACGCGGGGGCCCAGGCCCTGAAGCTGTTCGAAAGCTGGGCCGAGGGGCTGTCGGAACCGCAGTTCGAGCGGCTGGTCATCAAGCCTCACGTCGCCATCGTGCAGGGTTTGCGCGATCGGGGCGTGACCGTGCCGGTGATCGGCTTCCCTCGCGGCGCGGGCGCCCTGGTGGAAAACTATGCGTCGGTGGTGCCGGTGCAGGGCGTGGCCCTCGACACCCAGGTCAGCGCGGCGATGGGTCAGCGCATCCAGAAGATCAAGCCGATCCAGGGCGCACTGGATCCCCTGCTGCTGCGGGCCGGCGGCGATGAGCTGCTGCGCCGGGTGGACCAGATGATCGAGCAGTGGGAGCAGGGCCCCTACATCTTCAATCTGGGTCACGGCATCCTGCCCGATACGCCCATTGCCCATGTCGAGCAGGTCCTGGCCCGGGTGACCGGCAAATGACCACCCGCAAGAAGATCGCCGTTGTCCTGTTCAATCTGGGCGGACCCGATGGCCCGGACGCGGTGCGGCCGTTCCTGTTCAATCTCTTTCGCGACAAGGCGATCATCGGCGCGCCGGCGATCATCCGCTATCCGATCGCGGCCCTGATCTCGACGACCCGGGAAAAGAGCGCTCAGGCCAATTACGCGATGATGGGCGGCGGCTCGCCCTTGCTGCCCGAAACCCAGAAGCAGGCTGCCGCTCTGGAAGCCTCGCTGGCTGAGGCCATGCCAGAGGCCGAGACCAAGTGTTTCATCGCCATGCGCTACTGGAAGCCTTTGACCGAAGAGACGGCCAAGGCGGTCAAGGCCTGGGCCCCGGACGAGATCGTTCTGCTGCCGCTCTATCCTCACTTTTCAACCACGACGACCGGCTCGTCGGTCAAGGCGTGGAACAAGGCTTATCGCGGCCCGGGCAAGGCGCGGACGGTCTGTTGCTATCCCACCGACGACGCCCTGATCGAGGCGCATGCCCGCCTGATCCGCGAGGCCTATGACAAGGCCGGCAGCCCCAAGCCGGCGCGCCTCCTGTTCTCCGCCCATGGGCTGCCCGAGAAGGTCATTCTGGCCGGCGACCCCTACCAGAAACAGATCGAGGCCACGGCCGCCGCCGTCGCGGCCCGGCTGGGCGAGGGCTGGGACTGGAAGGTCAGCTATCAGAGCCGGGTCGGCCCGCTGAAATGGATCGGCCCCTCGACCGACGATGAAATCCGCTCCGCCAGCCAGCAGGGCCTGGCCCTGGTGGTGACGCCTATCGCCTTCGTCTCCGAGCATATCGAGACCCTGGTCGAGCTGGATCACGAATATCGCGAACTGGCGGTGGAAGCCGGCTGTCCGGCCTATATCCGCGTTCCGGCCCTGGGGATCGAGCCCGGCTTCATCGCGGGTCTGACCCGGGCGGTGGTCGACGCCTTGCCCCGCCAGGGCGTGGCCCCGGCCTGCGCCTGGCGCTGCGCCGGTGACCGCAGCCAGTGTCCCCGCACGAAAGGCGCTGCAGCGTGACGGATTTCCTGGTTCAGAACTTCAACGTCTTTCGCGGCCTGCACATCCTGGCCGTGATCGCGTTCATGGCCGGCATGCTCTACCTGCCGCGTCTCTACGTCTATCACACCAAGGCCACGCCCGGTTCCGAGATGGACGAGACGTTCAAGGTGATGGAGCGTCGGCTGCTGCGCGGTATCATCAATCCGGCGTCGATCCTGACGCTTGTGTTCGGCCTGGCCCTGATTATGGCCGACGGCCAGATTCGCGGCTGGGACTTCCTCCTGCAGCCCTGGATGCTCACCAAGCTGGTGGCCCTGGTGGGCCTTTATGGCTGGCACGGCTTCCTGTCGGCGTCGCGGCGGAAGTTCGAGCGGGGCGAGAACACCCGCTCGGAAAAGTTCTGGCGGATCACCAATGAGATACCGTTTGTGCTAGCGATCATCATCGTCATCTCGGTGACGACCAAGTTTCTGAACCACTAGGCCGGACCTCAGCAGGGCGCGGCGCTTGACCGGCCCCTTCGCATGTGGTTCCCATCCCGTCAGGCCTGATGCGCTGCGTCAGGCCTGAACTCTCTCACGGACTGGCGCCCGTCCTGGCGCGCCCCCTGGAGCCTGGCTCCGAAGGTCCGTTCCCCAATCGATCCGCGTCGTCGTCATGGCGCGCTCGTCCGGTTTCCTGAACCTGGCGTGGAACTGAAATCCTTTCCGGCCGGATCGCCTCTCGCGGTCCGCGTCCCCGTTTGAGTCACAACATGACCGAAGACACCGAGAACGACGTTTCCGTTGAGGAAGCCGTCATCGACACCACCACCCCGGCCGAAGTCCCCGGCGCCGAGTCCGAAGAGGATGGCGGCGACGAAGGCTCCGAGATCAGCGCCGCCGTCGCGGCCCTGGGGCTGAAGACCATGTCCCTGCAGGAGCTGAAGGAGAAATCCCCGGCCGACCTGCTGGCGTTCGCCGAGACCTTCGAGGTCGAGAACGCCAACTCCATGCGCAAGCAGGACATGATGTTCGCGATCCTCAAGACCCTCGCCGAAGAAGGCGTGGAGATCTCGGGCTCTGGCACCATGGAAGTGCTGCAGGACGGCTTCGGCTTCCTGCGCTCGCCGGAAGCCAACTATCTGCCGGGTCCGGACGACATCTATGTCTCGCCCTCGCAGATCCGGAAGTATGGCCTGCGCACCGGCGACACCGTTGACGGCGCCATCCGCTCACCGCGGGAGGGCGAGCGCTACTTCGCCCTGACCGGCGTGGCCAAGATCAATTTCGAGGCCCCCGACAACGTCAAGCACAAGATCCACTTCGACAACCTGACGCCGCTCTATCCCGAAGAGCGCCTGAACATGGAACTGCCCGATCCGACCGTGAAGGATCGCTCGGGCCGGATCATCGATATCGTCGCCCCGCTCGGCAAGGGCCAGCGCTGCCTGATCGTAGCCCCGCCGCGCGTCGGCAAGACGGTGATGCTGCAGAATATCGCCAAGTCGATCGAGACCAACCATCCGGAAATCTACCTGATCGTCCTGCTGATCGACGAGCGGCCGGAAGAAGTCACCGACATGCAGCGCACGGTGAAGGGCGAGGTCATCGCCTCGACCTTCGACGAGCCGGCGACCCGCCACGTTCAGGTGGCCGAGATGGTCATCGAAAAGGCCAAGCGGCTGGTCGAGCACAAGCGCGACGTCGTCATCCTGCTGGATTCGGTCACCCGCCTGGGCCGCGCCTACAACACCACGGTCCCGTCGTCGGGCAAGGTGCTGACCGGCGGTGTCGACGCCAACGCCCTGCAGCGCCCCAAGCGCTTCTTCGGCGCGGCGCGCAATGTGGAGGAGGGCGGTTCGCTGACCATCATCGCCACCGCCCTGATCGATACCGGCAGCCGCATGGACGAAGTGATCTTCGAAGAGTTCAAGGGCACCGGTAACTCGGAAATCATCCTGGACCGCAAGGTCGCCGACAAGCGCATCTTCCCGGCCATCGACGTGCTGAAGTCCGGCACCCGCAAGGAAGAGCTGATCACCCCGCGCGACCAGCTGCAGAAGACCTATGTGCTGCGCCGCATCCTCAACCCGATGGGCGCTTCGGACGCCATCGAGTTCCTGCTCGAGAAGATGCGTCAGTCCAAGACCAACGGCGACTTCTTCCAGTCGATGAACACCTGAGTCCGAACCGACTCACCGCTATACGGAAAAGCCCCGGGGATGACCCGGGGCTTTTTTGTGGGTCTGACCGGGTATGCGGCCCTACGGCAGCAGCAGGGTAGCGCCGGTCGTACGTCGACCTTCCAGGGCCTCGTGGGCGGCGCGCGCCTCGGCGAGCGGGAAGGTCTGGCCGATGTCAATCTTCACCGCGCCCGAAGCCAGCACCTCGAACAGCGCGGCGGCGCTTTCGTCGAGCTCCTCGGTCGTGACGATGTAGTCGAACAATTTCGGCCGGGTCACGAACAGCGACTTGCCCGCCAGCTCCAGCGGCGAGAACGGCGGGACTGGCCCCGAGGCATTGCCGAAGGTCGCCAGCATGCCGCGCCGCGCCAGGCTCTTGAGGCTGGCCGCGAAGGTGTCCTTGCCGACGCCGTCATAGACCACGGCCACGCCCTTGCCGCCGGTGATCTCGGCGACGCGCGCGGCGACGTCCTCGTGGTCGTAGAGGATCACGTGGTCGGCGCCGAGATCGCGGGCGATAGCGGCCTTGGCCTCCGACCCCACCGTGGCGATCACGGTCGCGCCCAGGCTCTTGCACCATTGGACCAGGATAGAGCCTACGCCGCCGGCGGCGGCATGGACCAGGACGACATCGGCGGGTTTCACGTGGAAACATCGGCGGACCAGGAACTCGGCCGTCATGCCCTTGAGCAGGACAGCGGCGGCAACCTCCAGGCTGACGCTGTCGGGAACCTTGACGGCGCGATCGGCCGCAACCACGGCCGCCTCGGCATAGGCCCCGAGCGAGCCATTATAGGCGACGCGATCGCCGACAGCGAAACGCATGACGCCGTCGCCAAGCGCCTCGACCACGCCAGCCGCTTCCAGTCCCAGCACGACCGGCATCTTCATCGGATACAGGCCGGAGCGGTGATAGGTGTCGATGAAGTTCAGACCCACCGCGTGGTGACGGACCAGGATCTGGCCCGGCCCCGGCCTGGGGACGGGCAGGTCGACGGCCTCGAGCACTTCGGGGCCGCCGGTGCGGACGGCTTGGATCGCCAGCATCGGATCAAGCCAGGTTGGTCTGGAAGAAGGTCAACGACCGGCCATTGGCCTTGGCCGCGTCGGCGGCGTCGTAGTGCGCGCCGCCTTCCCGAGCGAAGGCATGGTCGCGACCGGCATAGGTATGGATCTGGATCTGCGGATGATCCTTCAGGGCGGCCAGGATGACCTGCTGCGCCTCCGGCGGCACGAACTGGTCCTTCTCGGCGATGTGCATCAGCAGGGGGCGCGCCAGCTTGTCGGCCTCGCCCACGTGCTTTTCCAGCCCCACGCCGTAGTAGGAGACGCAGGCGTCGGCGTCCGTGCGGGTGGCGGTCAGGAAGGCCAGCAGACCGCCAAGGCAATAGCCGACGGCGCCGACCTTGCCCGATACGCCGGGCAGGGCGCGGACAGCGGCTATGGTGGCGGCGATGTCGGCGACGCCGGCGTCGACGTCGAACGCATTGAACAGTTCGAAGGCCCGCTTCCATTCGGCCTCCGACTGGTCGGTGATGTCGATACCGGGCTCGATCCGCCAGAACAGGTCGGGACAGATGGCCACGAAACCCTGGGCGGCCAGGCCGTCGCAGATGTCGCGCATGACCTTGTTGACGCCGAAGATCTCCTGGATGACCACCACGGCGGGCGCGCTCTCTGCCTGAGGCCGCGCCACATAGGCGGTGAAGGCGCCGTCAGGCGTGGTGATGGTGAGGGTCTCGCTCATCGGGGCTCTCCGTCGTATGGCGTCGATGTGACTTTCGACCAAAGCGCTCTAACGTGCCGCGTCGGGCCTGGCCCATAACAATATTGTGCCCTGACGTGAGGGAACCGCCATGAAGATGACCATCGAGATTGATTGCACCCCCGTGGAAGCCCGCACCTTTCTGGGCCTGCCCGATGTCAGCACGCTCAACGACCACCTGGTGAAAGAGATGCAGACACGCATGGACGCCAATATGGCCATGCTGGCGCCCGAAGAGCTGATGAAGAACTGGATGGCCTTCGGGGCCGGCGCCCAGGATCAGTTCCGCAAGCTGATGACGGCGGCGGCGGGCGCGGCGGTGGGCAAGCGCGACTGATGACGGATACGATCTTCGCCCTGGCCACAGCGGCCGGGCGCGCGGCTGTGGCCGTGGTGCGCGTGTCGGGTCCCCGCACGCGAAACATCGTGGCGGCGCTGGCTGGCAAGGTTCCGCCGCCGCGCCAGGCCGCGCTTCGTCGACTGAAGCATGAAGGCGTCGAGCTCGACGAGGCTCTGGTCATCGTCTTCCAGGGACCCGCCAGCTACACCGGCGAGGACGCTGCCGAGTTTCACGTGCATGGCGGCCGGGCCGTGGTCGAGGCCGTTCTGGAAGCGCTGGGCGCCCTGGGTTTGCGACTGGCCGAGCCTGGCGAGTTCACCCGTCGCGCTTTCGAGAACGGCAAGCTCGACCTGGCCCAGGCCGAGGGCGTCGCCGACCTGATCGACGCCGAGACCGAGGGTCAGCGGCGGCAAGCCCTGGGCCAGATCGGCGGAGCCCTGAGCCAGCGCTATGACCGTTGGCGCGATCTGCTGGTTCATGCCCTTGCCATGCTTGAGGCGGCTGTCGACTTCCCCGATGAAGACCTGCCAGAGGAGGTCGCGGCGCGCGCCCGGCCAGGGCTGGAGACCCTGAAAGCCGAAATCGACGCGGCCCTGGCGGATGTCTCCCGTGGCCGCCGCGTGCGTGATGGCTATCGCATCGCCTTGGTGGGCGCGCCCAATGCCGGCAAGAGCACCCTGCTGAACGGCCTGGTCGAGCGTGACGCGGCGATCGTCACGGCGACGCCCGGCACCACCCGCGACATCATCGAGGCCCCCTTGGTGCTGGGCGGCTACCGCGTGCTGCTGGCTGATACGGCGGGCCTCCGCGAGACGGGCGACGCCATCGAGGCCGAGGGGGTCCGCCGTGCGCGGGCTTGGGCCAGCGAGGCGGATCTGCGGATCTGGGTGGTCGACGGTTTCCACGTGAAACAGCCGGACGCGGAGGGGAGCGATCTCCTGACCTCCGGCGACTGGGTGGTGATCAACAAGATCGACATCGCAGATGGGCGCGCCGTTGCGGCAGCCAGCTCTGCCTTCGCCGCCCGCCATCTCACCGTTGAAACGCTGAGCGCCCATTCGGCGGAGGCGGTGGATCAACTCAGGGCCAGGCTGACGTCCCACGTGGCGGCCGCGCTGTCAGGATCAGAGTTTCCAGCGGCCACCCGGCTGCGTCACGCCGAACGTTTGCGCGAAGCGCGGGGCTATCTGGATCGCGCCCTGTCGGATGTCGGTCTGGCGGTAGAACTGGCCGCCGAGGATGTACGGCTGGCCGCGCGGGCTCTCGCCAAGATCACCGGCAGTATCGACTCAGAGGATGTTCTGGATCGTGTGTTCTCAAGCTTCTGTATCGGCAAGTAGAGTTCCACGTGAAACATGGACAGGTTATCCACAGGCTGACCACAGCTGTGCCATGAGTGTTTCACGTGAAACCTCCGGGACTCACGTCGACCTTTTCGCCCGAAGAGGGTATATGTGACTCCAGCGCCCCCGCCAGACCCGGGGGCGTTCGCATTGAGGCGCGTACCTTTTGTCCAACACCTGGGATGTTATTGTCATCGGCGGCGGCCACGCCGGCTGCGAGGCGGCTAGCGCCGCAGCGCGCACGGGGGCTCGTACCCTGCTGCTGACCCACAAGCTTGAGACCATCGGCGAGATGTCCTGCAACCCGGCCATTGGTGGCCTGGGCAAGGGCCACCTGGTCCGCGAGATCGACGCCCTCGACGGCGTCATGGGCCGTATGGCCGACAAGGCCGGCATCCAGTTCCGGATGTTGAACCGCTCCAAGGGCCCCGCCGTGCGTGGCCCGCGCTCGCAGATCGATCGCCGGCTCTATCGCGAGGCCATGCAGGCCGAGCTGAACGCCACGTGTAACCTCGACATCATCGCCGCCGCCGCCGAGGACCTGATGGTCGAGGACGGCAAGGTCGCCGGCGTGATCGACGGGGCAGGGGTCGCCTATCACGCGCCGCGCTTGGTGCTGACCACAGGCACCTTCCTGAAGGGTCTGATCCATCTGGGCGAGATCCGCACCCCGGCCGGCCGGGTCGGCGACGCGCCCTCGATCGGCCTGGCGGATCGACTCTATGGCCTCGACTTCCACATAGGACGCCTGAAGACCGGCACGCCCGCCCGTCTGGATGGCGCCACCATCGCCTGGGACCGCCTGGAGATGCAGGCCGCGGACGAAGAGCCCGTGCCGTTCTCGTTTCTGACCGACCGGATCACCGTCCCGCAGATCCAGTGTGGCGTCACGTGGACGACCCCTGAGACCCACCAGATCATCGCCGACCGCCTGGGTGAATCCGCCGTCTATGGCGGCCGCGCCACGGGGATCGGCCCACGCTATTGCCCGTCGATCGAGGACAAGGTCGTCCGCTTCGCCGACAAGTCCAGTCACCAGATCTTCCTCGAGCCTGAAGGCCTGGACGACACGACAGTCTATCCGAACGGCATCTCCACCTCGGTCTCCGAAGAGACCCAGCTGATGTTCCTGCGCACGATCCCGGGCCTGGAGCAGGTCGAGGTCAAGCGCTACGGCTATGCCATCGAATATGACTACGTGGATCCGCGCGAGCTGTTCCCGACCCTGGAGACCAAGCGCCTGCCGGGCCTGTATCTGGCCGGCCAGATCAACGGCACCACGGGGTATGAAGAGGCGGGGGCCCAGGGGCTTGTCGCCGGCCTCAACGCCGCTCTGGCGGCGCAGGGCAGGGAGCCCGCCGTGTTCGCGCGGGACGAGGCCTATATCGGCGTGATGATCGACGACCTCGTCACCCGTGGCGTCACCGAGCCCTATCGCATGTTCACCAGCCGGGCCGAGTTCCGCCTGACCCTGCGCGCTGACAATGCTGATCAGCGCCTGACCGACCGGGGCATCGCCCTCGGCGTTGTGGGCTCCGTGCGCGCCGAGGCCTGGGCCGACAAGAAGACCAAGCTGGAAGAGGCCCGCGCCTTCGCCCGCGCCGTCACCTTAACCCCGCCGGAAGCGCTGAGGGCCGGTTTCAAGGTCAAGGAAGACGGCGAGCGTCGGAACATCTTCGCCCTGCTGGCCTATCCCGAGGTGACCCTGGATCGCCTCGCCCAGGTGTGGCCCGAGGTTTCCACGTGGAACATGGCGGTGCGCGAGCAGATCGAGATCGAAGCTGCCTATGCCGGCTATCTCGACCGCCAGCGCGCCGACGCCGAATCCTTCCGAAAGGAAGAGGATCTGCGCCTGCCGGCTGATCTCGACTATCGCGCCGTCGGCAGCCTTTCCAACGAGGTCCGCGAGAAGCTGGCGCGGGTCAAGCCTCTGACCCTGGGCCAGGCCGCCCGTATCGAAGGCGTGACGCCCGGCGCGCTGACGGCGCTGCTGGCCCACGTGCGTCGCCATGCAGCCTGAACCCGTTTTGACCCCCGACGCCGTGGTTGAACCCGTGCTGGACGCGGCCGGCTACCAGGCCCTGACCGGCGTCACCGACAGCCAGCTGGCGGACCTGGCCCGCTATCAGGACCTGCTGGCCGAATGGAACGCGGTGATGAACCTGGTGGGTCCGGCGACCATCGCCACCTACTGGACGCGCCACGTGCTCGACAGCTCCCAGCTGCTGGAGATGGCCCCGGGTGCGAAAATCTGGGCAGACCTCGGCGCCGGCGCCGGTCTGCCCGGTATCGTTCTGGCCATACTTTTGAAAGACACACCGGGCGCCAAGGTTCACCTGGTCGAGAGCATGGCCAAGCGCTGCCGGTTCCTGACCGAGGTCGTTTCGGCCCTCGACCTGCCGGCCCAGGTGCACAATGCGCGCGCCGAAGAGCTCAATCTCAAGGTCGAGGTGGTCACCGCCCGCGCCTGCGCGCCGATGACCAAACTTCTGGGTTTTTCCTGGCCCTATCTGCACCGGGGCGCGCTTGGCCTGTTCCTGAAGGGACAGGATGTGGCAAGCGAGCTGGCCGAAGCCGAGAATGCTTGGAATTTCGAGGCCGAGCTGCGACCCAGCCAAAGCGACCCTCGCGGTCGCATCGTTCAAGTAAAGAGGCTTTCCCGTGTCCGCTAAGCCAACCCAGCCGCTCCGCGTGCTCGCCATCGCCAACCAGAAGGGTGGGGTGGGCAAGACGACGACGGCCATCAATCTGGGCACGGCCCTGGCGGCCTGCGGCGAACGCGTTCTGCTGATCGACGCCGATCCGCAGGGCAACTGCTCGACGGGCCTGGGCATCACCCGCCAGCAGCGTCGGACGACCCTGTATGACGTGCTGATGGGCGAGTCGCCGGTGATTGACGCCGCCGTGGCCACCAGCCTGCCGGGCCTGGACGTCGTACCGGCTGACGCCGACCTGTCGGGGGTCGAGCTGGAACTGGGTCAAGTGGCGCGCCGGTCCTACCGCCTGCGCGACGCCCTGGAGCCCCTGCGGGCCAATGGCCCCTATACCTATGTGCTGATCGACTGCCCGCCGTCGCTGAACGTGCTGACCGTCAACGCCATGACCGCGGCCGATGCCGTGTTCGTGCCCCTGCAGTGCGAGTTCTTCGCCTTGGAAGGCCTGACCCAGCTGATCCGCACCATCGAGCGGGTGCGCGGCAGCCTCAATCCGCACCTGGAGATCCAGGGCGTGGTCCTGACCATGTACGACAAGCGCAACAGCCTGTCGGAACAGGTGGCCAGGGATGTCCGCGCCCACTTTGGCGACAAGGTCTATGACGCGGTCATCCCGCGCAATGTGCGGGTCTCGGAGGCGCCGTCGTTCGGCAAGCCCGTCCTGCTCTACGATCTGAAATGCGCGGGCAGCCAGGCCTATCTGAAGCTGGCCCGTGAAGTGATCAGCCGCGAACGCGCCCGTCTGTCCCACGCCGCCTAAACCGAAGTAACAGTCGTCGATACGAGCTTGAAGATGGAGTCCGTCGTGGTGGGAGAGCCGGGTATGGCCGAAGGGCGTAGGGGTTTGGGTCGCGGTCTTTCCGCCCTGCTGGGCGAGGTCGACTCCGCGCCGGCTCAGGCGCCGGGCGAAAGGCTGGGCGGGGCCAATGAGGCCCCCATCGAGCTGTTGCGCCGAAATCCAGACCAGCCGCGGCGCACCTTCCGCGAGGATGATCTGGTCGAACTGTCCAATTCGATCCGCGAGAAGGGCATCCTGCAGCCGATCCTGGTCCGTCCGGCGCCAGGCGCCGAAGGCGAATATCAGATCGTCGCCGGCGAGCGCCGCTGGCGTGCGGCCCAGCGGGCGGGTCTGCGCAGTGTGCCGATCCTGGTTCGCGAACTGGATGACCTGGCCGTTCTCGAGATCGGCATCATCGAGAACGTCCAGCGCTCGGACCTCAACATCCTGGAGGAGGCGCTGTCCTATCGCATGCTGATGGACAAGTTCGACCGCACTCAGGAGAACATCGCCCAGACCATCGGCAAGAGCCGCAGCCATGTCGCCAACACCATGCGACTGCTGGCCCTACCGGACGAAGTGCAGGAACACCTGGTCAGCGGCGAGCTGTCGGCCGGTCATGCCCGCGCCATCGCCGCCGCCGAGGACCCCGCCGCCCTGGCGCGCGAAATCATCGGCAGGGGCCTGTCGGTGCGCGACACTGAAGCCCTGGCCCGCAAAACGCCCGACGCCCGTCCGTCCAAGAACAAGGGCGGCCGCCCGGCCAAGGTCAAGGACACCGACACCCAGGCCCTGGAGTCCGACCTGTCGTCGGTGTTGGGCCTCGACGTGGTCATCGATCATCGCGACGGCGCCGGCCAGCTTTCCATCCGCTATGCGACGCTCGAGCAGCTGGACGACCTCTGCAACCGGCTCACGCGCGGAGTCTGACCGACCGCACGCAATGTAGTTTCGAAGGGTGTGAACTCACACTTTTTCAACAGCCTCTGTCGCGCACAGAACGGCGCCTTTCCGTACTCCGGGAGGCGCCGCTTTCGTGAGACGAGGGCGGATTTGACGATAATCCGCGTAAAGCCCTGTTCGACAAGGCTTTCCCGAAAGTCATCCACAGGCGAGCAAACGCCCTGATTTCGGGGTTTTCGGCCTAAAGACCCAGTCGGCGCGCGCGACCGGCGATCATCAGGGCCAGGCGCTCGGAAATCAGCTGGTCGGGCGAGCCGGAGGTCTTGCAGGCCCGGTCGGCGTTGAGGATTTCGCCCTGGATGTCGAGCAGCAGCTCCAGGGTCCAGGCGCGGGCCTGACGCAGGAACTCGCGCTCCTGTTTCCAGAACACGCCGGAGGCCTTGGCCGCCGCCGTCAGGTCGATGCCGTTCTTGTGCAGGGTCAGGGTGCGACGCAACCGGCCCAGGTGATAGCCCATGGCCCGCACCGCAGCCGGTCCGCCTTCACCTTCCGCCGCCGCGCGACGCAGGCCGGCCTGGGCGGCGCCGAGCCGGCCGCCGAAGGCGTCGATGGCGGCGTCGCCGAGCGAGGCCTCGGGCTCGACCCCCAGGAAGTCGGTCAGGTCAGCCGCCGTGGCGTTGACGCCGCTGCCAGGGCCCAGGAACAGGATCAGGCGCTCGATCTCCATCCGCGCCACGCCGCGTTCCTTGGGCAGTCGTGAAACAAACAGGTCGAGGGCTTCGCTGTTGAGGCTGACCTTGTCCTTGGCCAGGGTCTCGCGGGCCAGGCGGGCCATGTCGCCGGCCTCGTCCTCGTAGCAAGGGATGACGGCGCAGCCGCTGGCCTTCTCGCCGACCTTGCGCAGGGTCGAGTCGCGGCCTAGGGCCCCGGCCTCGACGATGAACAGGGCTTCTGGATTGAGCTGGCCGTCGACATGGCGCGTCAACGCCTCGGCGGTGGCCTTGTCGGGTCCGGCCTTCTCGCCGGTCAGGCGCAGGCGCACCAGGCGTCGGCCGCCCATCATCGACAGGGCCGACAGTTCCTCTTCCAGCTTGCCGGGATGGGATTCGACGTCGCTTTCGGTCAGCTGGGCGGTGTCGAAGGGATCATCCGGACGAGCGAACAGGCGCTTGGCCAGCTGGTCGGCGCGATCGCGCACGACGCCGCGATCCTTGCCGTAGATCACCACGGCGCGGATATCCGGGGCCGGATCCTTCAGGAAGCGTTCGACGTCCGGTCGCTTGGACAGGATCATGGCGTCAGGCCTTCAGCAGGGGCGTCAGGTCTTGGCCTTGCGGCCGCCGGCCATCCAGGCGGCGAGGTCCAGCTGGATGTTGCGGGCCACCTCGGCGGCGGCGCGCTCCTGGCCGTCGTTCTGGGCGGCGATGGCGGCATAGGGCTGGTCGGCCGAGTCATAGGTCACGGCCGCCTCGCTGCGGCCCTTGCGGACCTCCGCGCCGGTCTTGCCGTCCAGCAGACGCCAGTTGACGACCATCCGCAGCTCGTAGCGGTTGGCGACATTGTCGACCCGCACGCCGCGCGCATAGCGCTGCTCGTTGATCGCCAGGGTCAGGCGATAGGCCGAGGGCGCATCGCGGCTATGGACAAAGGCGTCATCCAGCTGCTCGCGCAGCAGGAAGCCGGCGCGGCCATCGGGGGCGACGGTCTCGATCGAGGCCAGGCCCGGCGTGACGCCAGGCGTCGCGTACAGCGGCGTGAACCCGCAGGCCGAGAGGCCGAGGGTGGAGACGGCGAGCGCGCCAACCAGGAAAATGCGTTTCATCGGTCAGTTGGCCACGATGTTGACGATACGGTCCTTGACCACGATCACCTTGCGGACCGTGACCCCCTCAAGGTGGGCCAGAACGGCCGGATCGGCCAGCGCGATCTTCTCGACCTCGCCTTCAGACAGCCCGGCCTTAACCTTGATCTCGCCGCGACGCTTGCCGTTGATCTGGATCGGCAGCACGCGTTCGTCGTCGGCGGCCAGGGCTGGGTCGGCCTTGGGCCAGGGCGCGTCGACCACCAGGCCTTCGCCGCCCAGGCTGGCCCAGGCTTCCTCGGCCAGGTGAGGCGTGAACGGGGCGACCAGGCGCGCCAGGATGTGCAGGGCCTCCTTGCGGGCCGCCAGGACGCCTTCGGACGCGCCTTCGGCCGGAGCGGCCTTTAGGGCGTTCAGGAACTCGTACAGGCGCGCCACGCCGCTGTTGAAGCGGAAGCCGTCGATGCTGTCGGTGACGAAGCCGATCAGCTTGTGAGCCGACTTGCGCAGGGCCATGGCGGCCTCGTCGCCAGCGTCATGGGCGAAATCGCCGGCTGGCTGGCTGTCGAACTCATTCCACAGCCGGTGGGTGAACCGCCAGGAACCTTCGACGCCGGAATTGGTCCACTGCACGTCGCGCTCAGGCGGGCTGTCGCTCATCACGAACAGGCGCGCGGCGTCGACGCCGTAGGCCTCGAAGATGTCCTCGGGCGCGACGACGTTCTTCTTCGATTTCGACATCTTCTCGATGTCGCCGATGGAGATCGGCTCGCCCGTCACGGCGTGCTTGGCGGTGCGGCTATTGCCTTCGGCCGTGATGACGACGTCTGAGGGCTCAACCCACTCGCCGGCGACGTTCTTGTAGGCCTCGTGGGTGACCATGCCTTGCGTGAACAGGCCCGCGAACGGCTCTTCGACCGACAGCAGGCCCTCGTCCTTCAGGGCGCGGGTGATGAAGCGGGCGTACAGCAGGTGCAGGATCGCGTGCTCGACGCCGCCGATATACTGATCCACCGGCATCCAGTGGTCGGCCGAGGCCTTGTCGATGCACTCGGCCGCGTCGGGATTGGCGAACCGTGCGAAGTACCACGAGCTGTCCATGAAGGTGTCCAGCGTGTCGGTCTCGCGCTGGGCCGCGGCTCCACAGGACGGACAGGTCGTGTGCTTCCAGGTCGGGTGACGCACCAGCGGATTGCCCGGTTTGTCGGCCTCGAAGGTGACGTCGTCGGGCAGCACCACCGGCAGTTGGTCTTCCGGCACGGGCACGGGACCGCAGGCCTCGCAGTGGATGATCGGGATCGGGCAGCCCCAGTAGCGCTGGCGGCTGACGCCCCAGTCGCGCAGGCGATAGACCGTCGCGCCCTGGCCCTGGTCCTGGGCCTCGATGCGGGCGACCACCTCGGACTTGGCGGACTCGATGTCCATCCCGTCTAGGAAGTCCGACTTGTAGATCGAACCGGGGCCGACATAGGCCTCCTTGGCGACCGTGAAGGTCGCCGGATCCTCGCCGGGCGGCAGAACCACCGGCAAAACCGGCAGGTCGTACTTGCGGGCGAAGTCCAGGTCGCGCTGGTCGTGGGCCGGGCAGGCGAAGATGGCGCCGGTGCCGTAGTCCATCAGGATGAAGTTGGCGATCCAGACGGGCAGGGTGAGGGTCGGGTCCAGCGGGTGGACCACGCGCAGGCCGGTGTCGCGGCCCAGCTTCTCGGCGCCCTCGATATCGGCCTCCGAGGTGCCGCCCTTGCGGCACTCGGCGATGAAGGCCTGCAGGTCGGGATTGCCGGCCGCCAGTTGCTCGGCCAGCGGATGCTCGGGGGCGATCCCCACGAAGCTGGCGCCGAACAGGGTGTCGGGACGGGTGGTATAGACCTCCAGCCCTGCGACGTGGCCCTCAGGAGCCTCGCCTGCGAACTTGAAGGTGAAGCGCAGGCCCTTGGACCGGCCGATCCAGTTCTCCTGCATGATGCGGACCTTTTCAGGCCAGCGATCCAGGGTTTTCAGGCCGTCGATCAGGGCGTCGGCATAGTCGGTGATGCGCAGGAACCACTGGGTCAGCTTGCGCTTTTCGACCGGCGCGCCCGAGCGCCAGCCCTTGCCGTCGATGACCTGCTCATTGGCCAGGACGGTCATGTCGACCGGATCCCAGTTGACCGAGGCTTCCTTGCGATAAACCAGGCCGCGCTTCAGCAGCTTCAGGAACCAGGCCTGCTGCTTGCCGTAATATTCGGGGTCACAGGTGGCGAACTCGCGCGACCAGTCGATCGACAGGCCCAGGGCCTTCAGCTGCTCGCGCATGGCGGCGATGTTGTCGTAGGTCCAGCCCTTGGGGTGAACGCCGCGCTCCATGGCGGCGTTCTCGGCCGGCATGCCAAAAGCGTCCCAGCCCATCGGATGCAGCACCGAAAAGCCCTGGGCGCGCTTGTAGCGGGCCACGACGTCGCCCATGGCGTAGTTGCGCACATGGCCCATGTGGATGCGCCCGGATGGATATGGGAACATCTCGAGCACATAATATTTCGGCCGCCCATCCGAGATGTCCGCCGTCTTGAAGACGTCGGCTTTGGCCCAGGCGCTGCGCCATTTGGGCTCGGTGTCTTTGGGATTGTAGCGGGCCATGGAAACCAGATGTCTAGATTAGGCGGAAGGGCGCCCCAAAAGGCGCGTCCGCGAGACATATATGCGGTTTCGCGGCCGGAGCGCGCTGAAAGTGCGGCGGTCGGGGTCTTCGCCGCGAACGACGAAGACCCGCCGGGGCTTAGCCCTTGATGTTCGAAAGCCGAAGCTGACGCGCGCGGGTCAGGATCGCGTTCTCAATGTCGGTCGCCGTCTGGTCGGCGGTGGGCGTATCGGTCCAGCCTCCGGCCGCGTCCTTGGACTGCTTGAACACGTTGACGTTCAGGCCGTCGGCGCGCAGGCGGGTGTCGAGGATGTAGACGGTCGCCTTGAAGCGCTCGTCAGGCTTTTCCGGGTTCACGTACCAGTCGGTGACGATCACGCCGCCGTAAGGGTCGGCCGAGGCCAGGGGCATGAAGGCCAGGGTGTCGAGCGTGGCCCGCCACAGATAGCCGTTAACGCCGATCGAGCCTTCGCTGGCCGGGGCCTTGCCGCCGCCGCCCAAGCCCTTGAACGGATTGAAGCCGCCGCCGTCATCCGAGACGGTGGAGAAAACCTTGGGACCCTTGGTGCTGCCGCAGGCGGATACGCCCAAAACCGACAGCGCCAGTACGCCAGCGGCGACGCCGCGCAAAACCGACCCACGCTCAAACGCCATAGTACCTCGCTCCAATATCTCGCCGGCGCGATCGCGCACTGTGGCGCGCCCCCGCAGCCGGAGGCCGGTCTATAGCATGGCCGCGCTGCCTCAAAACAGGAATCGCGTGACCGGTCCGCCACAGGCGCCGTCTGAATCGCGACTACAGCGGTATCCTGCGACCAAACGCCGGTTGACCACGTTCTACCCAAGCCTTTAATCGATAATAAGGGCGCGACCTCCTACATGGGAGGACGTGGGGTTTGGGACAGGTAACGAGTAGCGATGACCGCGACGCGTTTTATTACGGCAAGCGCAGCTGCGCTGATCCTCACGGGATCGGCGACGATCGCTCACGCTCAGATCAAGACGCGCTCCGCCACGCCTGATTTTACGGTCAAAAGCGACTTCACCAGCAACCCCAAGGGCGTGTTCAGCCCCCGGGACTCCAAGAAGACCCTGCAGTGGGACGCCAAGAAGGGCAAATGGGGCCTCAAGCTTGGCCTCGACCAGCCCGTCGGTCGTGAGATGGAGCTGAAGGACGTCGAAGCCGGCGCCTATTTCAAGCTTACGCCGTCCATTCGCGTCGGCGGCGCCGTCGCCCTGGGCGACAACAACCCGGCCCTGGCCGCCCGCAAGGCCGAGCCGGTCGAGCCCGCGCCCCGCGTTCGCCTGGAAACCGCGTTCAAGTTCTAGGACAAGAACGCTTCCACGGCCGCCAGGCCGACGATCCCCGTGTTTTTCAAGCCTTCCACCGTCGCCGCCCGGATTCCGCCCAGGGCGTAAACCGGCGTGTCCGTCGCTGAGACCAGAGCGCTCAGGCCCTCGACACCCAGCGGCGTCCCCGCTGACGGGCTGTTGCTCGCAAACACCGGCGACACGACCAGGGCGTCGGCTCCTAGAGCGCTGGCGGCCAAGACGGCCTCGCGGTCGTGAGCCGCGATCGTGATCAACCAGTCCGGCTGCCTTGCGCGCAGAAGCGACGCGGTCTCTCTGGTTCTTTGCGGCAGATGCAGGCCATCGGCGCCAATGGACCGGGCCAGGGCCTCGTCCGCGCCGGCCAGCAGAACCAGGCAGCAGCGGTCGGCGATGGCGCGCAGGCGCAGTCCCTGGGCCACAGCGTCCGCCGCGCCGAAAGCCCGAAACACCACCCCCGCGCCGCGCGGCAGGCGTTCGGCGACGGCTTCGGGGTCTGGAACCCGCGCGGGGTCGGTGAAGAAAAGCAGGCTGGGCAGGGCTAAACCGCGCGCCGTCCTTGGCGCGAAGGTCAGGGCCGTCCTAGACAGGGCATCCAGCTCATCCATCGGTTTCAAGCGATCTCCTGCATGCCCGACGCCCCCCAAGATAGCGCATTGGCCTCTATTCGCGCCCGTATCGCCGCCGCCGAGATCACGGCCGGCCGTTCGCCGGGTTCGGTCACGCTGGTGGCGGTGTCCAAGACCCAGCCCTGGGACCATATCGCCCCGGTTCTGGCCGCTGACCAGCGGGTGTTCGGGGAAAATCGCGTCCAGGAGGCGATGGAGCGCTGGACGCCGCATCGCGACGGGGTCGAGTTGCATCTGATCGGGCCGCTGCAGACCAACAAGGTGCGCGATGCGGTGGGCTTCTTCGACGTGATCGAGACGGTGGACCGCGAGAAGCTGGCCAGGGCCCTGGCTGACGAGATCAAACGGCAGGGCAAGGCGATCCGCCTCTATGTCCAGGTCAACATCGGGGAAGAGCCGCAGAAGGCCGGCGTGGCGCCCGCCGAGGCCGATGATTTTATCGCCCTGTGCCGCGAACTGGGCCTGACCCTCGAGGGGCTGATGTGCATCCCGCCCGCGGAAGACGATCCGGCCCCGCATTTCGCGGCCCTGCGGGAGATCGCCGGGCGAAACGGCGTCGAGAAGCTGTCGATGGGCATGAGCGACGACTTCGAGATCGCCATCGCCCAAGGCGCGACCTCGGTGCGGGTGGGATCGGCGATCTTTGGGGTTCGGAGCTAAAAATCTTCCGCTCTCCCCGGCGAAAGCCGGGGTCCAGATCGAACCCATAGCGGTTCAAGGTCTGGCGAAGCGCGAAGGCGCGTCATCTTCAGACGCTCAGGCTGGATCTGGGCCCCGGCTTTCGCCGGGGAGAGCGGTTTAGAGAGAAATTTCGATGGCGTCGCCCGGCTTGGCCATCACCAGAAGGGCCTCAAGATCCTCGCGCGCCAGGGCCACGCAGCCCTCGGTGCCGGAATAATCCTCGCGAGCCAGGTGCAGGAAGATCGCCGAGCCCATCCCTGGGACAGGCGGATCGTCATTGTGAGCCAGGATCCCGACCAGGTCATAGACATGGTCGTCCCGCCACAGCCGCTCGGCGCTGGCGGGGTAGGGCAATTTGACCGGTCGATTATAGGCCGGGTCGCCCGGCGCGTCGCACCAGCCGTCGTCCGGGGCCATCGCCTCGACGGGCAGTGCGGTGGTTGGACCGTTCGGATAGACATCGGGGCGATAGAGCACGCGCCGGATCATCCAGACGCCCACAGGGCTCCTGTTATCGCCCTCGCGCTTGTCGGCGGCGGCGATGACGCCGGCCTTGCCCAGGGCGCATCGGACCGTGCGTCCGTTGACGTCAATCTGGCCGTCGGGGTGGGCCCTGAAGATCATTGTCGGCTTCTCCGCTCCCAAGGGTTGTCGCCGGGGGGCGCACCGGTGCATGTTCCGGCCTATGGCGCAACGCAAGACCCTTCTGCTGATCGACGACGATGACGACCTGCGCGGCGCGCTGGCCGAACAGCTCGCCCTGCATGAAGAGTTCGCGGTGGCCGAGGCGGCCACGGCCGGCGAGGGCGTGCGCATGGCGCGCGAGATCAAGCCGGATCTCGTTCTGCTGGACGTCGATTTGCCCGACATGGACGGCCGCGAGGCCTGCCGGCTGATGCGCAAGAACGGGGTGATGGCCCCGGTGATCATGCTGACGGCGGCCGCCAGCGACAGCGACACCATTCTGGGGCTGGAATCCGGCGCCAATGACTATGTGACCAAGCCCTTCCGCTTCGGGGTGCTGCTGGCCCGCATTCGCGCCCAGCTGCGCAGCTACGAGGCCTCGGAAGACGCCCTGTTCCGCATCGGTCCTTACGAGTTCCGCCCCTCGGCCAAGCTCTTGGTGGACGAGAAGCAGAAAAAGGTGCGGTTGACCGAGAAGGAAACCAACATCCTGAAATACCTCTATCGCGCCGGCTCAAAGCCCGTGTCGCGCGAGGAGCTGCTGACCGAGGTCTGGGGCTATAATGCGGGTGTCACCACCCACACCCTGGAAACCCACGTCTATCGCCTGCGCCAGAAGATCGAGCCCGATCCGGCCATGGCCAAGATCCTGATCACCGAAATGGGCGGGTATCGGCTGCAGCCGTAGCGACAGAGGTCGCGATAGAAAAGAAAAACCCCGGCCGCATCGCTGCGCCGGGGTTTCTCAAATCTATCGGATCGAAAACGCCTTAGGCGTTGCCGATCACCACGCTCTCGGCCTGGGCCTTGCGGGCGGCATAGACGCCGCCGAAGTCGATCGGGTCGATCAGGAAGGGCGGGAAGCCGCCTTCGCTGGTGATGTCGGCGATCACCCGGCGGGCGAACGGGAACAGGAAGCGCGGGCACTCGATCAGCAGCACTTCTTCGAGGGCCGCTTCCGCCACGCCGGCGATGTGGAACAGGCCGCCATAGACGACTTCCACATGGAAAACCGGCTGGTCGTCGCGGGTGGCGCGGGCCGAAAGCTTCAGGTCCACCTCGAACAGGCCGTCGGTGCGACCGCGGGCGTTCATTTCAACGCCCATGTCGATGGCCGGCTGGGCCGTACCCGAACGGAGGCTGTCGGGCGCCAGCGGGCTCTCGAACGAGAAGTCGCGGATGAACTGGGCCATGATGCGGATGCCCGATTGAGCGGCCGCGTTATCGTCCTGGGCGCCCTCGGGGGCGGCGGTCGTGTCGGTCATTAGGAATAAATCCGTACTCGGCCGCTAGAAAGGCCGCTAGGAGAGAGCGGCGCTGCTAACACGCGGAGGGCCCTGGTGCAACGCCAGGCGCCTGACGGGAGAGCTCGCCTCGCCTATATAGACAGGGCGACCAGCCTGTCGACGCAGACGCGGATACCCAAGTGCTAATTCAGATACTCGTTCTCGCGGTTATTGCCGCTGTCGTTCTCTACCAGCTCTACGCCACGCTGGGGCGTCGCGTCGGGCGTCAGCCCGAGGACGCGCCCGCCATGGCCAAGACGGTTCCGGCCCCGGCTGATCCCGCTGAAGCCGCTGCTCCCGGGCCGTTGGAGGGCGTCGCCGCTCTGCGCGCGCGCCAGCCCGACTTCAACACCAGCCATTTTCTGAGCGGGGCTCGCTCGGCCTATGAGATGATCGTCACGGCGTTCGCCGCCGGCGATCGCGAGACGCTCAAGCCGCTGCTGGCCGACGACGTCATGGCCAATTTCGAGGCGGCCATCGTGGCGCGCGAAACCGAAGGCCGGTCGGAAAAGGTCGAGATCATGACGCCGCCGCGCGTCGACCTCGACAATGTCGCCGTCGTCGGCGACACCGCCCGCGCTACGGTGCGCATCCTGGCCGAGGTGCGCGCCCGCACCACCAGCGCCGAGGGTGAAGCCGTCGATGACCGCCGCACCGCCGAGCTGTGGACCTTCGAGCGCGACCTGAAATCGGCCAATCCCAACTGGACCCTGGTCCACGTCGCAGCCGCCGAAGCCTGATGTCGCGCCTTGGCCTGATCGCCGTCCTGGCTTCGCTGACCCTGGCGGCCTGTACGACCACCACGCCGCCGCCGATCGCGACCGGCCCGATCGCCCCGCCGGTCAGCTCGACCGTTCCCGAGACTCCCAGCGCTCCGGTTCTGGGGTTCAACACCCTGGCCGGCTGGTCTGAGGAAGATCACCTCGCCGCCCTGGACGCCTTCCGCGCCGGCTGCGGCGTGGCCCGCGACCAGGAGATGGCCCGTGTCTGCCGCCTGGCCCGTACGGATGGCCCGCGCGACGACTGGGGCGCCCGCCTGTTCCTGGAAGCCAATTTCCGGCCCCAGGCCGTGGGCGACCAGGGCCTGCTGACCGCCTATTTCGCCCCGAAATACGATGCCCAGATGTCGCGTTCCGACGAGTTCAGCGCTCCGGTGCGCGGCGTGCCCTCCGATCTGGTGATGCTGGACCTGGGCGCCTTCGAGCCCAGCTTCGCCGGCAAGAAGGTCACCGGCCGGGTCAAGGCCGGCAAGTTTGAGCCCTATCCGGACCGCAAGGCCATCGAGGCCTCGCCCGCTGACAAGCCCTTGGCCTGGATGCGCCCTGAAGAGCTGTTCTTCCTACAGATCCAGGGCTCGGGCATCCTGGTCATGCCCGATGGTCGCCGCCTGCGGGCCGCCTTCGCCGGCGGCAACGGCAAGCCCTTCGTCGGCATCGCTACGGCCATGCGCGATCGAGGCCTGCTGGCCGACAACAACACCTCGGGCGATGCGATCCGCACCTGGCTGGCCGACAATCGCGGGCCCAAGGCTGACGAGATCATGCAGCTGAACCCGCGCTACATCTTCTTCAAGCTGTCGGAAGACGACGGTAAGGAAGCCGTGGGCTCGGCTGGCATACCCCTGCCGGCGGGCCGGGCCATCGCCGTCGATCCCAGCCGCCACGCCATGGGCGGCCTCTACTGGTTGGACGCCGCGGCGCCCAAGCTGGCCGGCGCCTTCCCCGCCTATCGCCGCCTGGCCGTGGCGCTGGACGTGGGCGGCGCGATCAAGGGCGAGGTTCGCGCCGATCTCTATACCGGCAGCGGTTCCAGCGCCGGCGTCGAGGCGGGCCGCGTGCGCCACGACCTGCGGATGTACCGCCTGGTTCCGATACCGAAGTCCTGAGCCATGAAACGGCCGCCGCGACCGGAAGAACTGCGCCTTTGGGGCATGGTGGCCGATACCGTGCACGCGCTGCCGGGCGACAAGCCGTTGAAGATGCGGGCCAAGGTCAAGGTCAGGCCGGTCAAGGCGCCCAAGGCCGCGAAGGTTCAGCCCACGTACCTGGCCTCGATCGCGCCGCTGCGCATCGATCCGGCCGAGATCCGGCCCGCCCCGGTCAGAGCCCCGAAGTCGGCGCCCGGCCATATCGAGCCCAATCGCCGCAAGCGCCTGATCAAGGAACACGATCCGATCGGCGCGCGGCTGGACATGCACGGCTTCGACCAGGAGCAGGCCCGACCGGCCCTGGAGGGCTTCATCCGTCGCGCCTATGCCGACGGGCATCGCGCCGTGCTGATCATCACCGGCAAGGGCAAGATCGGCCATGGCGTGCTGAAGAAGCGCGCGCCGGAATGGCTGGCCTCACCGGCCCTGCGCGAGATGATCGCCGGCGTGTCGCAAGCCGACCAGCGGCACGGGGGCGAGGGGGCGCTTTACGTGGCGCTGAAGCGGCGGACCTAGAGCGCGCGCTCAGTTTTCTCGCTCACCACCTTGACCGCCCTCGCCGTCGGCGCTGCGGTGGCAACGGACACAGTTCTGGATGTTGCGGATCCCTTCTTCCCGATGCTCGGCCTCGATCTGCCCGGGCTGGTGGGCATGGCAGCCATAACAGGTGAAGGTCTGCAGGTTCCCGCCGACATGACAGGTCGAACAGGGCGCGTCATGTGGGCCCGCCAGCTTGAAGTAGCGGCTGTGATCAAAGGTGGCGGGTTTCCAGGCCTGGACGCCGTGGCACTGGCTGCAGGGCAAGGCCACGCCGCGATGAAAATCGGTGCGGGGCGCGCTATGGCAGGTTGAACAGGCGGCCCGCGCCTGGGGCTGCAACAGGTCATGGTCAAACGGACGTGTGAGATTGTGCGTCAGCCGGGGCCTTGGGTGATCGGTGTGACAGGCCATGCAGTCCTGCGAGATCAGGGTCTGATGAAAAGGCGGCCGTGACACGGGGCGCTTGATCAGCTCCCCCAGGGTTGTGCGCCGGCCGATGTCGGCGACTGCGTGGCAGGCCACGCAGCGGTCGGCCGATGCGCCGGCCAGGGGCGCATGACAGGCAAAGCAGTTCTGTTGCAGGGCCGCATGGGCGGGTTTGAGGTCGCCGGGGCTCACCATCTGGTGCGGGAAAACGAAGATCAGGGCGATGATCGCGGCTAGACCGACACCGATGCTGATCCAGACCCATCGCGGCGTCATTTCCAGCCCCACAGGATAAAAATGGCGCTGATATGCGCCAGGGCGAGAGTGGCGAAGACCAGGGCGATCGGCAGATGCACCTTGCGCCAGGTTCTCATCACATCGACGGCCAGGCTGTCGTTGTGAAGTCGCGCGCTGACCTCGAGGTCGGAAACCCCCTCGGCCTTCAGTTCCGTTCGCGCCGCCTTGAGCCGGGTTTGGGCGCGGCGGAGCAGGTACTTTCCGGTCAGGCCGCTGGCGATGTTGATCAGCATGGCGACCACGGCCAGCCACGCCAGGACGGCGTTGAAGTGGATGCCGGCATGGACAAGCACCAGCAAGGACCCCGCCCAGGCCAGCCCTTCGTGCAGGCGCAGCAGACGCACGGGGTCGCCGGTCTTGAGGATGCCCCGCTTGCGCAGCGAATGTCTCAACGAGACCAGGATCAGCAGGACGCCCGGTATCCCCAGATACCGGCCGATCCACACCGCATCGACCAGGTGCAACAGGGCGTCAATCAGAAGGGTTGCGAGGAGGAGGGCCGCCAGTCCCAGGAAAAACGGCAGGACTTCACGCAGCAGGAGTTCCGGCTTTGCGGACAAGGGCTCAGCCTCAGCCTGGGCCCGGGGAAAGTCTCGGAATCCGGCGGATGACGGCCGCGCCGGGGATGAGCGCCGGTCGGTTCAAGTCTCGCATGGCGGCCTCATAGCGCCGCTGTCGGCGCTGCCTTGCGATACTGTTCCCAGAGTGCGGAGAGACGGCATTGCGCTGGATCAAGCCGGCGACAGGGCGTGATCGCTACGCTGAAGCTATGGGGTTTGGCGCGAAGCCTTTTCGGCGATCCCGGAAGTCCCCTCACGCGCCGCCAGCTTGTCGGCCACCGCGTCGAGCGACACCCCTGAAGCCGCCAGCAGAACCAGCCAGTGATACAGCAGGTCGGCGCTTTCGCTGGCGAGCTCGTCCGGTCCCTGGGCGACGGCGGCGATCACCGTCTCGACGGCTTCCTCGCCCAGCTTTTTGGCGGCCAGCTTGGGGTCGGTCAGCAGCCTGGCGGTGTAGGAGGCGGCCGGATCGCCGCCCTTGCGGGTCTCGATCGTGGCGGCCAGGCGCTCGAGGGTCTCGAACAGCTTGCTCATGCCGCGCCCTGCAGGTCGTCCAGGCGCACGGGGATGCCGGCGTCGGCCATGGCCCGCTTGGCCTCGCCGATGCTGATTTCGCCGAAGTGGAAGATCGAGGCGGCCAGCACGGCGGCGGCGTGGCCGTCGCGGGCGGCTTCGACCAGGTGCTCGGTCTTGCCCGCCCCGCCCGAGGCGATCACGGGCACGGAAACCGCGCCGGTCACGGCCTTGAGCAGGGGAATGTCGTAGCCGATCTTGGCGCCGTCGCGGTCCATCGAGGTCAGCAGGATCTCGCCCGCGCCGCGTTCCACCACCTTGGCGGCCCAGTCGACGACGTCGAGACCGGTGTCCTTGCGGCCGCCATAGGTCCAGACGTTCCAGCCCGAACCGTCCTCGCGCAGCTTGGCGTCGATGGCCACGACCACGCACTGGGCGCCGAAGGCGTCGGCCCCGGCGGCGATCAGGTCGGGGTTTTCGACCGCGGCGGTGTTGGTCGAGACCTTGTCGGCGCCGGCCAGCAGCAGGCGGCGCATGTCGGCCACCTCGCGCACGCCGCCGCCGACCGAGACCGGCATGAAGCAAACCTCGGCGGTGCGGGAAATCACGTCCAGGATCAGGCCGCGGCCTTCGCTGGAGGCGGTGATGTCCAGGAACATCAGCTCGTCGGCCCCGGCCGCGTCATAGGCTCTCGCCTGCTCCACCGGATCGCCGGCGTCGCGCAGGGCCACGAAATTGACGCCCTTGACCACCCGCCCGTCCTTCACGTCGAGGCAGGGAATGATCCGGGTCTTCAGCATCAGGCCGCCGCCACCGTCAGGGCTTCGGCCGGCTGGATGGTTCCGGCATAGAGCGAGCGGCCCAGGATGGCCCCGGCGATCCTGACGCCCTTGCGGGCCTTCAGGCGCTCGATGTCGGCCACGGCGGCGACGCCGCCCGAGGCGATGACCGGGATCGAGACCGCGTCAGCCAGCTCGCCCACGCCCTCGACATTGACGCCGGTCAGGGCGCCGTCGCGGCTGATGTCGGTGATGATCAGGGCCGCCACGCCGGCGTCCTCGAAGCGGCGCGACAGGTCGATGGCGGAGAGCTCGGACAGACCGGTCCAGCCGTCGATCGCCACCTTGCCGTCGCGCACGTCGACGGCCACGGCGATCTGTTCGGGCCACAGGCGCGCGGCCTTCTTGACCAGTTCGGGATCATGCACGGCGACGGTGCCCAGGATCACCCGGCTGACGCCGGCCTCGATCCAGGCCTCGATGCCTTCCAGGGTGCGGATGCCGCCGCCCAGCTGCACGGGGATCGAGATCGATTCCAGGATCGACTGCACGGCGGCCGTATTGACCGACTTGCCCTCGATGGCCCCGTTCAGGTCGACGACGTGCAGCCAGGAGAAGCCGTCCTTGACGAAGCGTTCGGCCTGGTTGGCGGGCGAGGTGTTGAAGACCGTGGCCTTCTCCATGTCGCCGTGCAGCAGACGCACGCACTGGCCGTCCTTCAGGTCGATGGCGGGATAGAGGATCATGGGCGCCATTCCAGGAAGTTGGCGAGCAGGGATAGCCCTGCAGCTTGAGATTTCTCGGGGTGGAACTGTACCCCTGCGACATTGTCCTTGACCACCGCCGCCGTGAACGGGCCGCCGTGGTCAGTGGTCGCCAGGACATCGGCCGGATCGGTCGGCGTCAGGGCGAAGGAGTTGGCGTAGTACATGTGGGCGCCGTCGGCGACGCCCGAAAACAATGGGTGATCGCGCGTCAGTTTGATCGCGTTCCAGCCCATGTGCGGAATGGTCAGGCTGGGGTCGCTGGGCGCCAGTTTCCTGACCTCTCCGGCGATCCAGTCCAGGCCCGGCGTGACGCCGAATTCCAGGCCGCGCGTGGCCAGCAACTGGTGGCCCACGCAGATGCCCAGGAAGGGCGCGCCCTTGCCGTGGACGGCGGTGTTCATGGCCTCATAGACGCCCGAGGCGTCCAGGCCGGCGCGGCACGAGGCGAACGCCCCCACGCCAGGCAGAACCACGCGGTCGGCGTTGGCGACAATATCGGGATCGGCGGTGACAACGATGTCAGCGGCGATCCCCCGGCGACGGGCCGCCTCACGCAGGGCCTTTTGAGCCGAACGCAGGTTGCCCGACCCGTAATCGATCAGGGCGACGGTCTGCATGGGAGAGTTTCCTACAGCACGCCCTTGGTGGAGGGAGCCTGGCCGCCGGTCTTGGGGTCGATCTCGACCGCCTGACGCAGCGCCCGGGCCAGGGCCTTGAACCCGCTCTCGGCGACGTGGTGGGTATTGTCGCCGTACAGGGTTTCCAGATGCACGCAGGCCCCGCAGTTCATCGCGAACGCGTGGTGGAACTCCTTGAAGAGCTCGGTGTCCATCTCGCCGACCTTGGGCCGCTTGAAATCGACCTTCCAGATCAGATAGGGCCGGTTGGACAGGTCGATGGCGCAGCGCGTCAGGGTCTCGTCCATCGGGATATAGGCGTGGCCAAAGCGCCGGATGCCCTTGAAGCCTTCCAGCGCCTTGTTCACGGCCAGGCCCAGCACGATGCCGGTGTCTTCCACCGTGTGGTGCATGTCGATGTGCAGGTCGCCCTTGGTCTCGACCTTCAGGTCGAAGCCGCCATGGCGCGCGAAGCTCTCCAGCATATGGTCGTAGAAACCAATGCCGGTGGAGATCGTCGAGACGCCGGTCCCGTCGAGATCGATCCAGACCCGGATCTGGGTCTCCTTCGTCTCGCGGACCACTTCAGCGGTGCGGGCCATGGTCTTCCTTAGAGTCCGTTTTGGGCCGCGAGGTCCCGCAGGCTGACCTGCGGGCGCGGACCGTAGTGGGCGATTACCTCGGCGGCGGCCAGGGAGCCCAGCTGGCCGCAGACCGGCAGCGGACGGCCCTGGGAGAGGCCATAGAGGAAACCCGCCGCGTATTGGTCGCCCGCGCCCGTGGTGTCCACGACTTTTTCCACGGGATAGGCCGAGATTTCGTGAACCTGCCCGCCCGCGACCACGACCGAGCCGTGTTCGCTGCGGGTGACGGCGGCGATGGTGACGCGCTCAGACAGGGCCTTTACGGCGGCGTCGAAATCGTCGGTCTCGAACATCGCGCAGACTTCAGAGGCGTTGGCGAAGACGATGTCGCACTGGGTTTCGACGAAGCCCAGCAGGGCGGCGCGATGGCGCTCGACCACGAAGCTGTCGGAAAGGGTGATGGCGATCTGGCGGCTGGAGCCGTGCGCCAGGGCGGCGGCCTTGGCGAAGGCGCGGCGGGCTTCGGGCGGGTCGAACAGATAGCCTTCGAGATAGGAATATTTGGCGGCTTCGATGATGGCGGGATCGACGTCGGCGCTGGTCAGCTCGACGCAGGCGCCCAGATAGGTGCTCATCGTGCGCTGGGCGTCGGCGGTGACATTGATCAGGCTCTGGGCCGTCGCGGGACCTTCGGCCAGGGGCGGCGTGGTGAAGGTGGCGCCGATGGCGCGCATGTCGTGGGTGAAGACGCGGCCCAGCTGGTCGTCGGCGACCTTGCCGATAAAGGCGCCTCGACCGCCGAAGCTGGCGACGCCGGCGACGGTATTGCCCGCTGAACCGCCAGAAGCCTCGATGCCCGACGCCATGACGTCATACAGGCTGGAGGCGCGCGCCACGTCGATCAGGGCCATCGAGCCCTTCACCAGGCCCTCGCGCGCGAGGAAGGCGTCGTCGCACTGGGCGATGACGTCGACGATGGCGTTCCCGATGGCGGCGACGTCGTAGAGAGCGGTCATGGAGATCGGCAAGCCTTTGAAAGTGCAGGGCGCGAAAAGCGTCTAAGGGGCGGCAAGTAAAGGAAGCGTGCGGTCAAGGCAACGCGAGGCTTGCCGTAGGACGTGCGTCATTCTAACCGCATGGGCATGACTTCGACGACCGCTGATATCCTGATCCTGGCGCCCTCTTCGGAAAACACCGCCTATGCCGCCGCCGGCGTGCGGTTGTTCGAGCGGCTTGCCGCGCCGCTGCGCGCACATGGCCTGACGGTGACGCGCCAGCCGTGGACCGATCCGGTGGATCCGGACTCTGCCCGGCTGGTGCTGCCCTTGCTGGCCTGGGGCTATCACCTGCGTCAGCCCGAGTGGTTTTCCCAGCTGGACGCCATGGAGGCGGCGGGCGTGCCGGTGATCAATCCCGTCCCGACCCTGCGCTGGAACACCACCAAGACCTATCTGATCGAACTGGAAGCCAAGGGCGCGCCGGTGGTCCCCACCCACGCCCAAGATCGGCTGACGCCTGAAGCCCTGGCCGCAGCCTTCGATGCGTTTGGCGTCGACGAAGTGGTGGTCAAGCCGCAGATTTCCGGGGGGTCGCAGGACACCGTCCGGTTCAAGCGCCACGGCACGCTGGAAGGCGGCCCGCCCGGCGCAGCCCTGATCCAGCCTTTCCTGCCGGCGGTGGCCGAAGAGGGCGAGTTGTCGCTGTTCTTTTTCGACGGGGCGTTCAGCCACGCCGTCTCCAAGGTGGCGACCGGCGGCGACTTCCGGGTGCAGCCGCAGTTCGGCGGCCAGATTTCCGGCGTTGCGCCCGAGCCCGAGGCCCTGCATGCGGCGCATATGGTGCTGGAGGCGGCCAGCCTGCCCCTGACCTATGCCCGCATCGATCTGATCCGGGGCCTGGACCATACCCCGCAACTGATGGAGCTGGAGGTCATAGAGCCCGACCTGTTCCTGGAGCATGCCCATGACGACGGCGCGGCGTTCGCGGCGGCGGTGATGGCCCGGCTCTAGCAGGCGACCTGACGGCGCGGCTGTTTGGGCCTATCTAGGTCGCAACCCAGGGAGTCATGATGTCCGATCTTTCCGCCTTCCCGATCACCCGCCGCTGGCCCGCCAGACACCCTGATCGCCTTCAGCTCTATTCGCTGCCCACGCCCAACGGCGTGAAGGTGTCGATCATGCTGGAAGAGATCGGCCTGCCGTATGAGCCGCACCTGATCGATATCGGCGCCAACGAGACCTGGATCCCCGAATATCTGTCGCTGAACCCCAACGGCAAGATCCCGGCGATCATCGATCCCGACGGTCCGGGCGGCCAGGCGTTGGCCCTGTTCGAGTCTGGCGCGATCCTGCTGTATCTGGCCGAGAAGACCGGCCAGCTGCTGCCTGCCGATCCCGCGCTTCGCTATCAGACGATCCAGTGGGTGTTTTTCCAGGTCGGTGCTGTGGGACCGATGTTCGGGCAACTGGGCTTTTTCCACAAGTTCGCCGGCAAGGACTATGAGGACAAGCGACCGCGCGACCGCTACGTCGCCGAGAGCAAGCGGCTGCTGGGGGTTCTGGAACAACGCCTGAACGGCCGCGATTTCATGATGGGCGCCGATTTCACGATCGCCGATATCGCCCTGCTGGGCATGGTGCGCAATCTGGTCGGCTACTACGACGCCGGCCAGCTGGTCGACTATGTCGACCTGAAGTCCGTTCCGGCCTGGCTGGAGCGCTGCCTGGCGCGGCCGGCGGTGCAGCGTGGGCTGGAAATCCCGGCGCGGCCTCAGAGCATTTAATTCCCGCTCTCCCCGGCGAAGGCCGGGGCCCAGATCGAACCCCAGGACGTCAGTCGGTTCGTAAGGTCGTGTGGCGCATCCACCCCAAACGCTCTGGATGAATCTGGGTCCCGGCCTTCGCCGGGAAGAGCGGAGTTTGGGGTTACGCTCCCAGGAACAGCTCCCGCGAAGGACACAGATCGCGGATCTTGCAGATCTCGCACCTGGGCTTGCGCGCCACGCACACATAGCGGCCGTGCAGGATCATCCAGTGATGGGCCCGGGTCTGATAGGGCCCTGGCACGATCCGCATCAGGTCCATCTCGACCGCGTCAGGTGTCTTGCCGGCCGACAGCTTCAGGCGATGGGCGACGCGGAACACGTGGGTGTCGACGGCGATGGCCGGCTCGATGTCCAGTTCGTTGAGCACCACGCTGGCGGTCTTGCGGCCGACGCCCGGCAGGCTTTCCAGGTCGGCGCGGTTCAGGGGCACCTGGCCGCCGTGGCGGTCCATCAGGATGTGGGCTGCGGCGATGACGTTTTTGGCCTTGGTGCGGAACAGACCGATCGAGGCGATGTAGCGGATCAGGCCTTCCTCGCCGAGTTCGAGCATCTTCTCGGCGCTGTCGGCGACCTGAAACAGAGGTCCGGTGGCCTTGTTGACCTGAACGTCGGTGGCCTGGGCCGAAAGGGCGACGGCGGTGACCAGTTCATAGGCGTTGTTATAGTTCAGCTCGGTCTTGGGCCGCAGCTCCAGGCTCTCGAAGCGGTCGAACAGCACGGCGACCCGCTCGCGCTCGGCCGGCGAGATCCGCTTGGCGGCGGGGCGTTTGCGGACCGGTTTTTTCACAAGAGCCATCACCATGACCATGCCGTGATGCGGACCCCTCGCCAAGGCGGTGTCGCGCGCCTAAATCTTTGTCATGGCCCCGCCGCTCTACATGGACGCCTTGATCAAGCCCAACCGGTCGCTCAGCCGGCGCGGGCTGCACGTGTTGCTGGGCGTCGTCGTCGCCTGCAACCTGATGATCGCGGTGTTCCTGCTGGGGGTGGGCGCGCCGCTGGTGCTGCCTTTTCTGGGCCTGGACGTGGCGGCGATCTGGTTGGCCCTCAACGCCAGCTTCAAAGCGGCTGAACGCAGGGAGCGGGTGCGGGTCACCGCCCAGTCGATCACGGTCAGCCGTGAGGACGAGAAGGGCGCCCGCGTGGTCTGGACCTCGCCCACCGCCTTCACGGGTGTGGATCTCGATCAGCCAGGCGAGCACGAGGCTCGGGTTCGCCTGCGGATCTATCGCCGCCGCCTGACCGTGGCGCGAGCGCTCAGCCCGCCCGAACGGGTGGAATTCGCCGCCGCCCTGCGGCGCGCCATTGGCGAGGCCCGCGCCGAACGTTATCCCTTGCCGGGGGTCGGGGCGGGCGCTCAGGCATGAGCAAGAACCGGGCGGACACCGCAGGAGAGCCGTCCTACGCTGCCCCCATGGCTCTCGACATGCACCCCTCCGAAACCTTCGCCCGTCTGTCCGAGCGTTCGGCGGACTATCATCGCATGGCCGTCGCCCTGGACTGGCTGGCCGAGCGCTGGCAGGAGCGGCCTTCGCTGGACGAGGCGGCCGAAGCCGTCGGCCTGTCGCCGTTTCATTTTCAGCGGATCTTTACGCGCTGGGCCGGGGTCAGTCCCAAGACCTTCGTCTCGGCCATCGCCCACGCCGAGGCCCGCAAGTCGCTGGAGGCCGGGGCCAGCGTGCTCGACGCTGCCTATGACGCGGGGCTTTCAGGCCCTTCGCGCCTGCATGACCTGTTCATCGCCCAGGAAGCCGTCACGCCCGGCGAGGTGCGCCGCCGCGGGGCCGGTATGACCTTGCGGTATGGCTGGGCGCCGGCGCCGTTCGGCAGGGGTCTGTTCGTGATGGCCGAGCGCGGCCTTGCGGGTCTGGCCTTCTCGGACGGTGACGACGAAGCGACCTATGCCGACATGCACCGCCGCTTTCCCGCCGCCGACTGGGTCCGCGACGACCAAGCCGCCGGTCAGACCGCCGTCCATGCCTTCACCGGCGGCAAGGGGCCGCTGCCGATCGTGCTGATCGGCTCGCCCTTCCACATCCAGGTCTGGAAGGCCCTGCTGCGCATCCCGGTCGGCGAGACCAGCACCTATGGCCAGGTGGCTTCGTGGGCCGGAAACCCCAGGGCCTATCAGGCCACCGGCGGCGCCATTGGAGCGAATCCGATCTCGCTGCTGATCCCGTGTCACCGCGCCATCGCCAAGGACGGCCGGCTGACCGGCTATCACTGGGGCCTGGCGCGCAAGGCGGCGATGCTGGGGATGGAGGCGGTTCAGGCGGCGGGCTGACTGGACTGGCCCCCTACGGATCGCTTCGCGATCGTCTTCCCCCGGAGGGGGAAGATGAAGCGCGCGGACCTCATCTTCCCCCTCCGGGGGAAGACGGCTGCGCAGCAGCCCGTAGGGGGCAAGTACCGGTCTTTAAAGAATAAACCGGCTCAGATCGGCATTGGCCGCCAGGGCCCCGACCTTGTCCTGCACATAGGCCGCGTCGATGGTCACCGTCTCGCCGGAGCGATCGGCCGCCGAGAAGCTGATCTCCTCGACCACCTTTTCCAGGATGGTCTGCAGCCGCCGCGCGCCGATATTCTCGACCGAGTTGTTCACCGCCACCGCCGCGTCGGCCAGGGCGTCGATGGCGTCGGGCGTGAAGGTCACGGTGACGCCCTCGGTCAGCAGCAGGGCCTGATGCTGGCGGATCAGATTGGCCTCCGGTTCGGTCAGGATCCGGCGCAGGTCATCGCGGGTCAGGCCCTTCAGCTCCACCCGGATCGGCAGACGGCCCTGAAGCTCGGGCAGCAGGTCGCTGGGCTTGGCCACGTGGAAGGCGCCCGAGGCGATGAACAGGATGTGGTCGGTTTTCACCGGGCCATACTTGGTCGAGACGGTCGTGCCCTCGATCAGCGGCAGCAGGTCGCGCTGCACGCCTTCGCGCGACACGTCGGCCCCGCCGCGCTGTGAGGACGAGGCCACCTTGTCGATCTCGTCGAGGAAGACGATGCCGTGGTTTTCGGCCAGATCCACCGCCTCCTGGGTCAGGGCTTCCTGATCCAGCAGCTTGTCGCTCTCTTCGGCGATCAGCGGCGCATGGGCGGCGGCCACCGTGGTCTTGTGGGTCTTGGTGCGGCCGCCGCCGAAGGATTTCATCATCTCCGCCAGGTTCAGCACCGAGGCGCCGGGCTGACCGGGGATCTCGAACATCCCGCCGCCGCCGGTGTCGGCCAGCTGCAGTTCGACCTCCTTGTCGTCCAGCTCGCCGGCCCTCAGCTTCTTGCGGAAGCTTTCGCGGGCGGCGGTCGAACCGGGGCCGGTCAGGGCGTCGAGGATGCGTTCCTCGGCCGCCGCCTCGGCGCGAGCCCGCACCCCGGCCCGGCGCTTGTCGCGGACCATGCCAAGGGCGCTTTCGACCAGGTCGCGGACGATCTGATCCACGTCGCGGCCGACATAGCCGACCTCGGTGAACTTGGTGGCTTCCACCTTCAGGAACGGAGCCTGGGCTAGCTTGGCCAGGCGGCGGGCGATCTCGGTCTTGCCCACCCCGGTGGGGCCGATCAGCAGGATGTTCTTGGGCGTCACCTCATCGCGCAGGTCGGCCGGCACCCGGCGGCGACGCCAGCGGTTGCGCAGGGCTACGGCGACGGCCTTCTTGGCCTCGGTATGGCCAACGATGTAGCGGTCGAGTTCGGAGACGATCTCGCGGGGGGAGAACTCGGTCATTTACAGGCTTTCAACCGTCAGATTGCCGTTGGTGTAGACACAGATCTCGGCGGCGATCGCCATCGCCTTGCGGGCGATGTCCTCGGCCGAAAGGTCCTGGTCGATCAGGGCCTTGGCGGCCGCGAGGGCATAGTTGCCGCCCGAGCCGATGGCCGCGACCGAGCCGCCGCCGGCGCTTTCGCCCGGCTCCAGCACGTCGCCCACGCCGGTGACCGTGTAGATGGTGGTGGCGTCAGCCACGAGCAGCATGGCCTCCAGCCGGCGCAGATAGCGGTCGGTGCGCCAGTCCTTGGCCAGATCCACGCAGGCGCGGGCCAACTGGTCGGGATACTGTTCCAGCTTGGCCTCCAGCCGCTCGATCAGGGTGAAGGCGTCGGCCGTGGCCCCGGCGAAGCCGGCCACCACCTTGCCGCCGGCCAGGCGTCGCACCTTGCGGGCGTTGCCCTTGACGACGGTTGGGCCCATGGAGACCTGGCCGTCTCCGGCGATCACGGTCTGTCCGTTCTTGCGCACCGCCAGGATGGTCGTGCCGTGCCAGTCGGGGAAGGAATTGCTGTTTTGCATGTCTCGCATGTGGCGAGGCTGACTGCGGAGATCAAGCGCGATGAGCTTTTCGGAGGGCGAGGTCGAGCGCTATGCCCGCCATCTGGTGCTGCGCGAGGTCGGCGGACCGGGCCAGCAGAAGCTGAAGGCGGCCCGGGTGCTGCTGGTCGGCATGGGCGGCCTGGGCGCGCCGGCCGCGCTTTATCTGGCCGCCGCGGGGGTCGGAACCCTGGGTCTGGCCGATCCCGACACGGTTTCGCTGTCCAACCTGCAGCGCCAGGTGCTGTACCAGACCGCTGATGTGGGCCGTCCCAAGGTCGAGGTCGCCTCTGAGCGTCTGACGGCGATCAATCCGCATGTGGCGGTCGAAACCCATGCGGTATGGCTGGACGCCGCCAATGCCGGGGACCTTGTTTCCCGGTATGACCTGATCCTTGACGGCACCGACGACTTCGCCACCCGCTTCGTCGTCAGCGACGCCTGTGTGGCCCACGGCAAGCCCCTGGTCAGCGGGGCCCTGGGCCGCTGGACCGGCCAGGTGGGGGTGTTCCACGGCCGGCCCTGCTATCGCTGCCTGGTGCCCGAGGTTCCGCCGGACGCCGAGACCTGTTCGCTGGTCGGCGTGGTCGGCGCCCTGGCCGGCGTGATCGGATCGATGATGGCGCTGGAGGCGGTCAAGCTGATCACCGGCGCGGGGCAGGCTCTGAGCGGCCGCCTGCTGATCTACGACGCCCTGGCGGCCGAAACCCGCACGGTGCGGATCGGGGCCGATCCGGCCTGTCTCGCTTGCGGCGCTTGACGGCGAAGCTTCACGGGCCTTCTCTCTCCCCACAAAAACAAGACGTCAGGGGTAGGGCCAGATGAAGACGCTGTTTCGCGGTCTGTTGATCGCCGCGGGCCTGATCCTGGTGCTCGGCGCCGTGGGATGGCTGGCCCTGCAGCGCGGCGACATCCCCTATGCCAGCCTGGAAGCCAAGTACGACAGCCCGGCCTCGCGCTACATGGACCTGGGCGGCGGCTTGCGCGTGCATTATCGCGACCAGGGTCGGCGCGAGGGTCCGACCCTGGTGCTGGTCCATGGCTATGCGGCGTCGCTGCACGCCTGGGAGCCCTGGGTGCGGTCGCTGTCGGGCGACTATCGCGTCATCACACTGGACCTGCCGGGCCACGGCCTGACCCAGGCGGGCCAGGGCTATGCCGTCGGACGTCAGGGCTTTGGGGCCGCGGTCGATCAGGTGACCCGCAAACTGGGTGTCGAGCGCTTCACCCTGGCGGGCAATTCGATGGGCGGCGGCGTGGCCTGGCAATACGCCATTGATCATCCCGAGCGGGTCGAGGGCCTGGTGCTGGTCGATGCGGCGGGCTGGCCGCGCGAAGGCGGCGGCGGGGTGCTGATCTTCAACATCCTGCGCCATCCCTGGGGACGGGCCCTGCTGAAGAATGTCGACACCCAGGCCCTGGTGCGTCAGGGCCTGAAGTCGGCCTATATCGATCAGAGCCTGGTGACGCCCGAGCTGGTCGACCGCTATGTGGAACTGGCCCGCGCCCCTGGCCACCGCGACATCCTGCTGGGCCTGCAGAGCGGCCCGCGCCGTCCGGCCTCGCCCCAACTCCTGTCGAGGATCAAGGCGCCGACCCTGATCATGTTCGGCGAGAAGGACACCGTCATCCCCGCCTCGGACGGCGCCAAGTTCGCCGCAGCCATACCGGGTTCGACCCTGATCCTTTATCCCGATGTCGGCCATGTGCCGATGGAACAGATCCCCGACCGCTCGGCCGGCGACCTCAAGGCCTGGCTGAAGGCGAAGGTGTATCCGGCGGAGACCGCGCCCAAGCCCTGAATTCGGGTCTTTGAGCCACATCAAGGCGTCGCGGCGCGCGCTCGTCGACTGAAGGGGCTTTCGTCAGGCGAGGGCCCCATGACCAGCACGATCGTCGGCGCCGACACGCCTTTCGAGGTGATGGGCGGCGGACCCGGGGTGCGCCGCCTCGTCAACGCCTTCTACGACATCATGGACACCGAGCCAGCCTATGCCCGGCTGCGAGCGCTGCACGCGTCGGATCTGACGGCGATGCGCGAGTCTCTGAGCGGCTTTCTGGCAGGCTGGCTTGGCGGGCCAAGGGACTGGTTCACCACCCACCCAGGCGTCTGCATGATGTCGCTGCACCGCGCCATGCCGATCGACGCCGAGCTGGCGGGGCAGTGGACGTCGGCGATGGCGCAAGCCCTCGCGGCCGCCGATATCGATCCAGAGCTTGTCGCCGCCCTGAGTTACGCCTTCGACCGGATGGCCGGCGGCATGACCACACACTGAGGGCGGCTTCGTCGCCCTACAACATCGACGGAATAACCCGGTCCGGCGGGCGGTGGCCGTCCATGAAGGTCTTCACGTTGACGATGACCTTTTCGCCCATGTCGATGCGGCCCTCGACCGTGGCCGAGCCCATGTGGGGCAGCAGCACGACATTGGGCAGCTTCAGGAGCTTGGGATTGATCGCGGGCTCGTGCTCGTAGACGTCCAGGCCCGCGCCGGCCAGGTCGCCGCGCGCCAGCATGTTGGCCAGGGCCCCTTCGTCGATCACCTCGCCGCGGGCGGTGTTGACCACGATGGCGTGCGGCCGCAGCAGCTTCAGACGGCGGGCCGACAGCAGGTGATAGGTGGCCGGGGTGTGCGGGCAGTTGACCGAGATGAAGTCCATCCGGGCCAGCATCTGGTCCAGGCTTTCCCAGTAGGTGCAGCCCAGCTCTTCGGCGATGCGCGGGCTGACCGGCTTGCGGTTGTGATAGTGCACCTGCATACCGAAGGCCTTGGCGCGGCGGGCCACGGCCTGGCCGATGCGGCCCATGCCGATGATGCCCAGGCGCTTGCCCCACAGGCGGCGGCCCAGCATCCAGGTCGGCGACCAGCCATGGAAGCCGCCGCTCTTGACCACTTCGGCGCCTTCGACGACGCGGCGCGAGGCGGCCATGATCAGGGTCATGGTCAGGTCGGCGGTGTCTTCGGTGAGGACGCCCGGCGTGTTGGTGACGATGATGCCGCGCGCATTGGCGGTGGCGACGTCGATATTGTCGACCCCGGCCCCGAAATTGGCGATGAGCTTGAGCCGGTCGCCGGATCGCGACAGAAGACGCGAGTCGATGCGATCGGTGATCGTCGGCACGAGCACGTCGCACCGGCCCATGGCGTCAACCAGTTCATCCGCCGTCAACGGTTTGTCGGTGACGTTGAGTTCCGTGTCGAACAGTTCGCACATCCGCGTCTCCACCGGATCGGGGAGTTTTCGGGTGACGATGACTTTGAGCTTGCGGGCTGCCATGGGCGGTTTGAAAAGCTCTCTCTGACGGGCGTTTAAAAACCTGTAGCAAAGGGGCCCGATGGGGCCAAGCAACATGCCGTCGAATCGCAAACATCGTTCGCTCGGCATTGTGGCCGTTCTGGTCCTGACGGGGGTCGCTGCAAAGGCAGGCGCCGCCGGTCCGCCAAGGGTCACGCCCTCGGGTCTGGAGGTTCCGCGCTACGTTTCGTTGAAATATGAGACCGTCAACGCCCGCAATGGCCCCGACGAGGCCCATCGTCTGCTCTGGGTGTATCGCGCCAAGGGGCTGCCGGTGCAGGTGGTGGCCGAAACCCGCGAATGGCGGCGGGTCTGCGATCCCGAAGGCGGCCTGGCCTGGGTGCACAAGCGCACCACCGACGGCCGCCGCACGGCCATGCGCATCCAGTCCACGCCCCTGGCCCTGCTGGCCAGTCCCCGGGACGGCGCCAAGATCAGCGCCTGGCTGCGCGGCCGCTCGACCGCCAATCTGGACCGCTGCGAGAAGGGTTGGTGCCGCCTTAAGGCCGAGGGCTCGGCCGGCTGGGCCCGCGAAAGCCAGATCTGGGGCGCGGCCCCGGAGCCGCAGTGCAGGCGCTGATCGCAAACTGGCGTGACGAAAGCGCCAGGACTGTTCACAAGCGTTACTGAAAGTAACATTGAGGCGCGACCCACCGTCGTGCTAGGGCGTGACCATGCAACAGAGCTCCTACACCTTCGACGAACTCCTGGCCTGCGGTCGGGGCGAGCTATTCGGCCCGGGCAACGCCCAGCTGCCGGCCCCGCCGATGCTGATGTTCGACCGCATCATCCGGATCGAAAAAGAAGGCGGCAAGTACGGCAAGGGTTATGTCGAGGCCGAGTTCGATATCAATCCCGACCTCTGGTTCTTCGGCTGCCACTTCATTGGCGACCCCGTCATGCCCGGTTGCCTGGGCCTGGACGCCATGTGGCAGCTGGTCGGCTTCTTCCTGGGCTGGTCAGGCGGCCCCGGTCGCGGCCGCGCCCTGGGCGTGGGCGAAGTCAAGTTCACCGGTCAGGTCACCCAAGACGTCAAGAAGGTCGTCTACAAGATCGACCTGAAGCGGGTGATCATGCGCAAGCTGGTCATGGGTATCGCCGACGGCGTTCTGGAAGCCGACGGCAAGCCCATCTACGAGACCAAGGACCTTAAGGTCGGTTTGTTCACCGCCGAGCAGATGGCGTCCTGATCCACGCGTAGGGTCGGCCAACACAGAGCTGACCCCGTTTGGATCTGGGGAGAGAAAGAGGAAAGTTCATGCGTCGCGTCGTCGTCACCGGACTGGGGATTGTCTCGTCCATCGGCAACAACGCCAATGAGGTGCTCGCCTCACTGCGTGAAGCCAAATCCGGCGTGGTCGCCGCGCCGGACTATGCGGAACTGAATTTCCGCTGCCAGGTGCACGCCACGGTCAAGCTCGACTCGTGGGAAGCCCTGGTCGACCGCCGCGCGGCGCGTTTTCTGGCGCCCGGCACGGCCTATGCCCATATCGCCATGGAACAGGCGATCGCGGACTCCGGACTGGAAGAGGCCGAGATCTCCCATGAGCGCACCGGCCTGATCGTCGGCTCGGGCGGTCCGTCCACCCGGGTGATCATCGAGGCCGCCGCCACGACCAAGGAAAAGGGCCCCAAGCGGATCGGCCCGTTCGCGGTGCCCAAGGCCATGAGCTCGGGTCCGTCGGCGGTGCTGTCGACCTGGTTCAAGATCCGCGGGATCAACTATTCGATCAGCTCGGCCTGCGCGACCAGCGCCCACTGCATCGGCGCGGCTGCCGAACAGATCCAGATGGGCAAGCAGGACATCATGTTCGCCGGCGGCTGCGAGGAGCTGGACTGGAGCCTGTCCAACCTGTTCGACGCCATGGGCGCCATGAGCAGCAACTTCAACGACCGCCCCACCGTGGCCAGCCGCGCCTATGATCGGGATCGCGACGGCTTCGTGATCGCCGGCGGGGCCGGTATCGTCGTTCTCGAAGAGTACGAGCACGCCAAGGCGCGCGGCGCCAAGATCTATGGCGAAGTGGTCGGCTATGCCGCCAATTCCGACGGCTTCGACATGGTCGCGCCGTCGGGCGAGGGCGCGGCCCGCTGCATGCGCATCGCCATGGCCGAGGCCGGTGGCCGCGCCATCGACTATCTGAACCCGCACGGCACCTCGACGCCGGTCGGCGACAGCAAGGAAATGGGCGCGGTGCGCGACGTCTTTGGCGACAAGGCCCCGCTGATCTCCTCGACCAAGTCGCTGACCGGCCACAGCCTGGGCGCCGCCGGCGCGCAGGAGGCGATCTATTCGATCCTGATGCTCAACAACGACTTCGCGGCCAAGAGCGCCAATATCGAGAACCTGGATCCCGAGTTCGCCGACCTGCCCATCCTGCTGGAGCGTTCCGACCGTGAACTGACCACGGTGATGTCCAACAGCTTCGGCTTTGGCGGCACCAATGGCACGCTGATCATCAGCAAGGCCGACTGATCCCGCGCCGCTGGAGGGTTCCAGCGGCGCGCCGACCCTGATAGCTAACCCCCGAAGATGACGTGTGACGGCGGCCAGCTTGGCTTGCCTGTCACTTCCCAGAACACGGAGCCGCAACCCATGGCCGACGATTACGCATTCCCCAAGGGCGAGCTGATGCGGGGCAAGAAGGGCCTCGTCATGGGCGTGGCCAATCACAACTCCATCGCCTGGGGCATCGCCTCGCAGCTGGCCGCCCAGGGCGCCGAGATGATCTTCACCTATCAGGGTGAAGCCCTGGAGCGCCGCGTGCGGCCGCTGGCCGAGAGCATCGGCGTCACCACTCTGGTGCCGGCCGACGTCACCGACGACGCCTCGATGGATGCGGCCTTCGCCGCCATCGAAGAGAAGTTCGGCACGATCGACTTCGTGGTCCACTCGGTGGCCTTCGCCAACAAGGACGAGCTGAAGGGCTCGTTCGTCGACAACACCACCCGCGAGGGCTTCCTGCTGGCCCTGAACATCTCGGCCTTCAGCTTTGTCGATGTCGCCAAGCGCGCCGCGAAACTGATGCCCAACGGCGGCTCGCTGATCACCATGACCTATCTGGGGTCGGAGCGGACCATCCCCAACTACAACACCATGGGCGTGGCCAAGGCCGCCCTCGAAGCGGCGACCCGCTATATCGCCCGCGACCTGGGTCCCAAGGGCATTCGCTGCAACGCCATCTCGGCCGGCGCCATGCGCACCCTGGCCCTGGCGGGCATCGCCGGCGGCCGGGGCATGATCGCCCAGGGCCGCGCGTTCAGCGCCATGAAGGAAGACACCTCGATGGAAGGCGTCGCCGGAGCCGCCCTGTGGCTGGTCTCGGACCTGGGCCGTTCGACCACGGGCGAAGTCGTCCACGTCGACGCCGGCTTCCACATGATGGGCATGCCGGACGAAGTCGAAGCCTAGTACTGGCGCAGGGCCCTAGGGGGCATAGGCGCGCATGAAGCGGCGGGCGATCTCGCCCGCCATGGCTTCGAACTGGGCCTGGGTTTTTTCGGGCGGCAGGCACAGAAGCGCCCGCAGCTGGCTCTGCCCCATCACCATGCCGGAGAAAATCTCGGCCGCCTGGTCAAAGTCATCGACCGCCAGACGGCCGAGGCGGGTTTCTGTCCTGAGGAAATCGGCCAGTTGGCCGCGTGTCTGTCGGGGGCCGGCCTCGAAAACCTCATGGGCCACTTCGGGCATTCCCCCCGCGCCCTGGATGATCACCCTCATGATCGAATAGCCGTTGGGCGCGACAACGGTCTCCAGCATCGTGCGGGCGAAGGCCTCAAGGGTTTCGGTCGGGTTCTCGGCTGCGCCGGGATCGCGGAGCGGCGCGGTCAGCCGGTCGACGCGCCGCTCGATCAGGGCGCGGACCAGCTCGGCCTTGCAGCCATAATGGTTATAGACCGTCTGTTTGGAGACCCCGGCGCGGCGGGCGATCTCTTCCATCGGGGCCGACAGGCCGCGCTGGCCGATCACCTCGACGGCGGCGTCCAGAATGGCCTCGGTCTTGGCGACGTCGATCTGTCCGGGGATCCTGGGCATCAGTGGGCGTCCGAGGGGGGCGGGGCGGCGCCGGCGGCCGGCTTGGCCAGCAGTGAAATACCGGCGGCGATGAAGCAGCCGATGGCCAGCAGGGTGAAGCTGTCGCCGAAGGCCAGAACGGTGGCCTGCTGCTGCATCATGCCGGAAAAGGCCTTGCGCGCCGCGCCATCGGGATCGGAGACGCCCAGCTGGGCCATGCGCGCCGCCAGACCCGCCATCATGCCCTGGGCCTCCACATTGCCGGTCTGCAGCCTGGAGGTCATGTCGTTGTAGTAGAGGGCCGTCTGCTGGGTGATGCTGGTGGCCAGCAGGGCCAGGCCCATGGCGCCGCCGGTGTTGCGCGAGAGGTTCACAAGGCCCGAGGCGTTCTTGATCATGTGCGGCGGCAAGGTGCTCATCGTGATCTGCTGGGTGGCGATCATCGCGATCATGACGCCGACGCCGCGGCAAGCCTGAACCCCCGCGAATTCCCAGAAACCCCAGTCCTTGGTCACGCCGTGGGCCATGTACATGCCCCAGCCGGCCAGAATAAAGCCGATGAACATCGGCAGGCGCGGGTCGGTCTTGCGCACCAGCCGGCCGGCGATCGGCCCGGTGATGAACATCGACAGGCCCGAAATCACCATGGTGGTGCCGACTTCAGATGCCGAATAGTGCCGCACCCGGCCCAGGAACTGCGGCAGCAGGAAGGTGCCGCCAAACAGGCTGGCGCCCGAAACGGCCGTCATCAGCAAGCCGATCGAGAAGTTGCGGTTCGAAAAGGCCCGCAGCTCGACGATCGGGTTTTTGTAGGTCAGGGACCGCCAGACAAAGACCACGCCGGTGACCGCGGCCAGCACGGCCAGGCCCAGGATGATGTCGTCCTGGAACCAGCTGTTCTTGGCGCCTTCCTCGAGCACGAACTGCAGGCTCATCAGGAAGGTGGCCATGACGGCCAGGCCCAGCCAGTCGAAGCCCTTGGACAGGCTGGGGTCGCCCTTGTCGAACTGGCCCCAGCGGGCCACGCCGAACAGCACGATCAGGCCGGTGGGCACATTGATGAAGAACAGCCAGCGCCAGCTGAGCCACTCGGTCAGATGTCCGCCCAGGGTTGGACCCACCGTCGGGGCCAAGGTGACGATCAGGCCCATGATGACGCTGGCGGTGATCCGGCGCTCGGGCGGGAAGGCCGTAAAGGCCACGGCGAACACCGTTGGGATCATGGCCCCGCCGATAAACCCCTGCAGGGCCCGGGTGATGATCATCATGTCGATCGACGAGGACAGGCCCGTCAGCACGCTCATGATGATGAAGCCCGTGCACGAGGCCAGATAGACCTTCTGCGTGCCCCACAGGCGCGACAGATAGCCCGACAGCGGGATCATCACGACTTCGGGGATCAGATAGGCGGTCTGGATCCAGCTGACCTGATCGGCGCTGGCGCCGACCCCGGCCTGGATCTGGGGCAGCGAGGCCGCGACGATCTGGATGTCGAGAATGGCCATGAACTGGCCGATGACCATGGCTCCGAAGCCGAGGAACAGCTTGGTCCAGTCGGCCTGGCTCAGGGTCTTTGCGGGAGCCGCCGGAGCAGCGATGGCGGCGTCGGTCATGGCCGGCGCCTAGCGCGCGGCGCCCTGGCGGGCGACCTGGGTCGGCGCCTGACCGGCCTCGGCGAACGACGCTCCCGAGCGGTCGCGCACGTCGACCTTGACCTCGACCGACAGGCCCGGCCGCAGGGCGGCGCCCAGCTTGGAGGTGTCGACCACGATCTTGACCGGCAGGCGCTGGGTGATCTTGGTGAAATTGCCCACCGCGTTTTCGACCGGGATCAGGGCGAACTCCTGGCCGGTGGCGGGGGCGAAGCTGTCGACCTTGCCGCGAATGGTTTCCTTGCCGAAGGCGTCGGCCTTGATCTCGACGGCCTGGCCGACGCGAAGGCGCGAGACCTGGGTCTCCTTGAAATTGGCGACGATATAGCTCTGACCCAGCGGCACGACCGACATCAGCGCAACGCCCGGCTGGACCAGCTGGCCGGGACGCACCGAGCGGGCGCCGACCACGCCGGCGACCGGCGTGCGCAGCACGGTGCGGTCCAGGTCCAGCCTGGCCTGCTCGACGGCCGCGTGGGCGGCGGCGGCCTGGGCCAGGGTCTGGGCCTTGGCCGAGCCCAGCGACTGGGCGGCGCGGCGTTCGGCTTCAAGAGCGGCCTGTGCGCTGGCCACGGCGGCTTCCGACTGGCTGGCTCCGGCGCGGGTGGTCTGGACCTTCTGCTGCGAGACCCAGCCCTGGTGGGCCAGGCTGTCATAGCGGTCGAGGTCGGCCTTGGCGCGGCTGGAATCGGCCTGGGCGCTGGAGACGCCGGCCGCCTTCTGGGCGATCAGGGCCTGTTCCAGCGAGGCCTTGTCATCCACCGCGCGGACGGCGGCGTCCAGGGCCTGGGCGTTGGCGATGGCCTGGTCCAGCCGGGCCTGGAAGGTGGAGGGATCGATGCGCGCCACCACCTGGCCCACCTCGACCCGCTGGTTGTCGGCGACCAGGATCTCGGTGATCGCGCCAGAGACCTGCGGGCTGATCTGCACGGTGTCGGCCTGGACGAAGGCGTTGTCGGTGGCCTCGAAGCGCTGCTTGTCGATGTACCAGAACACCCCGCCGACCAGGATCGCTGCGGCGGCGACGCCGCCGACGACCATGGGAACGAGCTTCTTGTTTTGCGGCGCGGCCATGACCCAACCCTGACGATCTCAACAGTCCGATCCGCCCGATAGAAGGGTCCAGGGCGCTCGGCAAGTGATAAATGGACGCATTCGTCCAAAAATCAACACCTGCGAGGTCCTAAAGAGTCTCGTCTCGCGGTCGGTCAGGCTGCGCGAGCGGTCGAACGGGGGCCGCCAAGAATGGCGAAAGCCAACAAAAGCTCGTGCACAACCTTGAAGTTAGACATTTCAGAGTTCCCGGCGCCTGGCCTGAGGAAATTCTCGGCCTTTGCAAGGTTAACAAAGCGATAGGGCGGTTTCCTGATCGGTTTCATCCAGTGTAATCGGGTCGGAAATCGATCTCCGAGAGCGGAATATGAGCGGATTTGAACCTGTTGCGACGTTTTGACGCGATCCTCTATACCTGAGTGATCGAGCGAATAGACAAATCCGTCGTTGGATCAATTTTGATTATTGATCGCGTCGCGCGTCGACCAGTAACGGCGCCGTGAACTGCGCCGTGTGACATCCGGTCGCAATTTCGTCTTGTACTAGAATCAATACAGACTAAAAGCCGTCCCCCACTGCAACCATGCTTGGGGGAGCGCGTATCTCCCAAGCGGTCCAAGTTCGCCGCGCTCGTTACGCCCGCGCCAAAGGATGCGCCCATGAACGTTCAACCGCCTCTGGAACACTCGCCCCTGGGCATGTTTCGACCCGTCCTGTGGCTCGCCGCTGCGGCGTTCGCCGCCGGCTTTGGCGGCTACATGATCCTCGGCCTGCGCGCCATCAACGGCTAGGGTCTTACCCTGGTTTCAGGTCGAGACCCCGGTCGAGCCGAACCCGCCGGCGCCCCGGTCCGTGGCGTCCAGGTCATCGACCTCAACCAGCGTCCATTGCGGCGCGGCGGCAATGATCCCCTGAGCGATGCGATCGCCCCGGCGGATCGTGAAGTCTTCCTCGCCCAGATTGATCAGCAGCACGCAGACCTGGCCGCGATAGTCGCTGTCGACGGTGCCCGGCGCATTGGTCACCGTGACGCCGTTCTTGAACGCCAGGCCCGAGCGCGGGCGAACCTGCATTTCGTAACCATCGGGGATCGCCACCGAAAAGCCGGTGGGCGCCATGCAGCGCGCGCCGGGCTTCAGCACAATGGGCTCGTCTTCCGGCACATGGGCCCGCAGGTCGAAGCCCGCCGCGCCGGCTGTGGCATAGGTCGGGACGGGCAGGTCAGGATTGCCGTCCCAGCGCTTGAAGCGGATCGTTTGAGCGGTCATGTGGGCGGTTCCTGATGGTCGAGCCCGGGGGCTTTAGCTGATTTGGCCCAGCCGGGACCAGAGCGCCGGGACCCAGAGTTTAGGCCAGGGCTCCGGCGATGCGGAGGGCGATGGCGCGGGCCACCTCGTCCTTGGGCGCGCGATCCCAGCGCTCGGTCCCGCCCTGGGTGACCAGCAGCACCGCGTTTTCGTCGCCGCCCATTACACCAGGCTCGGTGACATCATTGGCGATGATCCAGTCGCAGCCCTTGCGCGACAGCTTTGCGCGAGCGTGCATCTCGACATCGTTGGTCTCGGCCGCGAAGCCGACCACCAGACGCGGCCGATTGGGACCTGTGGCCGAGACCGTGGCCAGGATGTCCGGGTTCTCGACGAAGGTCAGGGCCGGCGGCCCGCCCTTTTCCTTCTTGAGCTTGGTCCCGAACGCCTCGTCGACGCGCCAATCGGCGACGGCGGCGACGAAGACGCCCACATCGGCGGGCAGCGCCGCCTGGCTGGCGGCCAGCATCTGGCGGGCGGTTTCGACATCCACGCGCCTGACGCCCGGAGGCGTCGGCAGGAACACAGGGCCGGCGATCAGGGTGACCTCGGCGCCCAGGCGCGCCAGGGCTTCGGCGATGGCGAAGCCCTGCCGGCCGCTGGAGCGGTTGGTGATGCCGCGCACCGGGTCGATCGGCTCGAAGGTCGGACCGGCCGTGACCAGCGCCCGCTTGCCCGCCAGCGGCCGGTCACTCGAGCCTTCGAGACGATCCATGATCGCCGCGAAGATCGCCTCCGGCTCGGCCAGACGGCCGGGACCGAACTCGCCGCAGGCCATGGCGCCGTCGTCGGGGCCGACAAAGCTCACGCCGTCGGACTTCAGCGTGGCGATGTTGCGCTGGGTGGCGGGGTGCAGCCACATCCGCACGTTCATGGCCGGGGCCATCAGCACCGGCTTGTCGGTGGCCAGCAGGGTAGTCGAGGCCAGGTCGCCGGCCAGGCCATGGGCGGCCTTGGCGATCAGGTCGGCGGTCGCGGGCGCCACCACCACCAGATCGGCCGAGCGCGAGAGCTGGATATGGCCCATCTCGGCCTCGTCGGTCAGCGAGAACAGCTCGTCATAGACCTTGTCCTCGGCCAGCGAGCCCAGCGACAGCGGCGTGACGAACTGCGCGCCCGCCTTGGTCAGGATCGGCCGCACGGCGACGCCGGCCTTGCGCAGCAGGCGCGTGAGCTCCAGCGCCTTGTAGGCCGCGATGCCGCCGCCGACGATCAAAAGAACCCGTTTGTCGCTCACCGCCGGCCGTCTCCGCTTCGTGTTCAGGCCCCTTATGGCCCATGCGCGGCGATCCGACAAAGGACAAGCTCGTGACGGACTCGACTCGCGTTCCGCTTTCGTTCATTAATCGGTCAGGTTGAACCTGTGGGGCAATGAGATCATGAGGTTGAAGAGCTTTCCCATCACCGCGACCGCGCTTCTGGCGACCGGCGCGCTTTTCCTGACCGCCTGCGACGGCGGCGCGACGGCCGTGCCCGCCTCCAAGGCTGGCGAGCGCAGGGTTTCGGCGGAGGCGACGGACACGCCCGCCTCGTCCGGCACAGCGTCATCGCGACGCGACGACCCGCGTGATGCGCCGGTCCGCCTGATCGCCGGCAAGCCGTTCTGGGCGGCCAACCGCACCCGCACCGCCGAGGAAAACGCCGAGCGCGCCTTCGAGCGCAATGGCGAGGCCTTCGGCGCGGTCACGGTCGACGACTATGTCGAGGCGGCCCACCGGTTCGTCGCCGACCCGCCCAAGGGCGTCGAGACGCTGAAGCGGGCCAATGGTGACACCCTGATCTACGACCCCCGCGGCAATGTCTTCGCGGTGGTGTCGAAGGAAGGCGCGCCGCGGGCCCTGTTCAAGCCCGATGACGGGGCCGCCTACTGGGATGTGCAGAAAGCCCGCGAAAGCCGCCGCGCGACGGCGGCCCGGGAGCGCGGTCAGGCCGACAGCGTCTGATCAGCCCAGGGCCAGGGCGCCGGCCGCGAAGGCCAGGATCGCCACGACGGCGCCTGCCACGAACCAGGCCAGCGAATGTGATCCGGGAGCCGCCGCCACCGCCACCGGGACCGGCGGCGCTTCGGCCAGCCGCGCCAGGGCTCGCAGCGCCTTCAGAGCCTCGTCGGCGAAGTCGCGCACCTTGGCGGCCGGCGACAGCTCACGGGTGATCCAGCGGCGCACCACCGGATCGGCGGCGGCCCAGATGTCGTGGGCCGGGTCGATGCGGCGGGCCACGCCCTCGACCGTGACCATGGTCTTCTGCAGCAGAACCAGTTCGGGCCGCAGCGCCATCTCGAACAGGGCGGTGATCTCGAACAGCTGGGCCAGCAGCTTGCCCATCGACACCTCGCGGGCGTCGCGGCCGAAGATCGGCTCGCCCACGGCGCGCAGGGCCTGGGCGAAGGCGTCGACATCGTGGTGAGCCGGCACATAGCCGGCGTCGAAATGGATGCGAGCGATGCGGGCGTAGTCGCGGTTCAGGAAGCCGTACAGGATCTCGGCCAGATATTTCCGCTCGCCGGGGCCCAGGCGGCCGATGATGCCGTAGTCGACGGCGACCACCTTTGCGGGGGCGGCGACGAACAGATTGCCCTCGTGCAGGTCGGCGTGGAACAGGCCGTGGTCCAGGGCCTGGGCCAGGAAGCCGCGGGTGATGTTGTCGGCCAGGGCCTTGCGGTCCAGACCCGGCAGCTCCAGCGTCTGCGGATCCGACAGCGCCTCGCCGTCGGCCCAGGCCAGGGTCAGGACCCGCTTGCCGACCCCGTCCCAGACCACCGCCGGCGCGGTCATATAGGCGTCCCGGGCCATCACCTCGCCCAGCTCGGCGCAGCCGGCGGCCTCAAAGCGCAGGTCCATTTCCAGGTCCAGGGCCCGGATCACCACCTCGACGAAGTCGCGCGGCTTCAGGCGGCGGGCCTGCGGAACCAGACGCTCGGCCAGATCGGCGGCCAGGCGCAGAACGGCGCTGTCCTGGAACACCTGGCGCTCGATGCCGGGCCGCAGCACCTTTACGGCAACCTTGGTTCCGTCCAGCAGCCAGGCCGGATGGGCCTGGGCCAGGGACGCGGCGGCGACGGGCTCGTCCAGCCGCGAGAACAGGGTCTCGATCGGCCGGCCCAGATTGCGCTCGATCTCGTCGCGGGCCTGGCTGAGCGGGAAGGGCGGCAGGCGGTCCTTCAGACGCGACAGGTCGTCGGCGAAGGGCGTTCCGAAGATGTCGGCCCGGGTCGACAGGAACTGGCCCATCTTGATGGCGGCGGGGCCCAGGCACTCCAGGGCGCCGGCCAATCTCTGGCCCGGGCGTCCCAGCCGGGCGCGGGGACCCGACAACAGTCGCAGTGTCCGCGCCGCCAGCCGCGCCGGGGCCGGCAGGAGGGGGTCAAGCTCACGCGGGATCAGGGCGTCGGCCCGGATCAGCACCCAGCCCGCGCCGATCAGGCGCCAGAACGCGGACATCTGCCCCATGGACTAGACGGCCCAGCCCTGGTGCATCGCCGCGACGCCGCCGGTGAAATTGGCATAGGTGGCCCGTTTGAAACCGGCCTCCTGCATCATCGCCAGGAAGGCGCGCTGGTCGGGGAAGCGGCGGATGCTCTCGACCAGATACTGATAGGCCTCGCGGTCCTTGGCGACCCACTCGCCGACCTGCGGAATGACCTTGAAGCTGTAGGCGTCATAGGCCTTGGCCAGAAACTCGGTGGCCGGGCGCGAGAATTCCAGACAGATGAACCGGCCGCCCGGCTTCAGCACGCGGCGCGCCTCGCGCAGGGCCGCGTCGATGTCGGTGACATTGCGGATGCCGAACGAGATCACATAGGCGTCGGCATAGGCGTCGGGCAGGGGCAGGCGCTGGGCGTCGCCGACGGTCCAGGTGATTTCCGGCTCGCCGCCCTTCTCGATGCCGGCGGCGATCATCTCGGCATTGTAGTCGATGATGTTGATCATCGCGTCGGGACCGCCCCGGCGCTCCTGCGCCCGACGCGCCATCTTGGCGAAGCGGCGGGCCATGTCGCCGGTGCCGCCAGCGCAGTCGATGATGACTTCACCCGGCTGCGGGTTGAGGCGCGCGGCGACGGCGTCCTTCCACAGACGGTGCACGCCCCCGCTCATCAGGTCGTTCATCAGGTCGTAGTTCTTGGCGACGCGGTCGAAGACCCCACGCACCAGGCCGGCCTTCACCGAAGGATCGACGTCCTTGAAACCGAATGTGGCGGCAGGCTTGCTCATGACGTCTATCGACCAGGCTCTCTATATGCTGGATCGCTCTTAGACCGCTCCCTGCGTCGCGTCATCCTCTTGAGGCCGCCCTTGCCCGAATTGCCCGAAGTCGAGACCGTCCGGCGCGGCCTTGAACCCACCTTGAGCGGTGCGCGCCTGAGCCGCGTGCGCGCCAACCGGCCCGACCTGCGCTTTCCCCTGCCCGACGGGTTCGTCCAGCGGCTGACGGGCGCGAAGATCCTGCGCCTGGACCGCCGCGCCAAATATCTGCTGGCCCCGCTGGACCGCGGCGACACCCTGGTGATGCACTTGGGCATGACCGGGCGCTTCGAGATCGCCGCCCCTGAAGGAACCATTCGCCCCGGCGACTTCGCCCGCGAGGTCAAACCCGACGACAAGCATGCTCACGTCATCTTCGAGACGGAGGCGGGGGCGGTGGTCACCTATCACGACCCCCGGCGCTTCGGGTTCATGGACCTGATCGCCACCGACCAGGTCGACCGCCATCCATGGTTCGCGACCATGGGCCCCGAGCCCCTGGGCGAGGGCTTCACCCCCCAGACCCTGATCAAGGCCTTCGCCGGCCGCAAGCAGGGCCCCAAGACCCTGCTGCTGGACCAGAAGACCGTCGCGGGCCTGGGCAATATCTATGTGTGCGAGGCCCTGCACCGGGCCGGCATCTCGCCGTTCAAGCCCTCGGGGATGATCGCCGGCAAGCGGCTGGGGCCCCTGACCACCATCATCAAGGAGGTCCTGGCCGAGGCTGTCGAGGTGGGCGGCTCCACCCTGAAAGACTTCGCCGCCGCCGACGGGGCGCTGGGCTATTTCCAGCACCGCTTCCGGGTCTACGACCGCGAGGGCGAGGCTTGTCCGACGCCAGGGTGCAAGGGCGTGATCGCGCGCGAGGTCCAGGCGGGGCGGTCGACGTTCTTTTGTCCGGTGTGTCAGGTTTGAGGGGGGAAGGTGCGCAAACCTCCGACCCGTGCGGTCCAGACAAGACGAGCATGGTTTGAGAATACGGTCGTTTTCACGATCATCGCCGCCGCAGCCATGGTCTTGGGTCTGCTGCAGGGCTTACCGGTCCTTGCCCTCTCGGGCGGGGCCGCTACGGCCTGCGGGAGCGTCGCCTCAATTCTCCATCACCGGCTTGGCGAGGGTCCGTTCAGAAGCCGCGCCGCGCGCGCACGGCGTATTCGCTCCGAATTGGCGACGTGGACAATAGCGCCCTCAATGGCCGTGGCCGCTCTGGCCATGGCCAATCCCCAGGCCATGCCAAGGACGGCGTCCATCATCGGCCTTGAAACGACGCGTGTAGCCGGCAAACCGGCTGAGATCCGGTCGGAAACCCGTCGCGTCATCATGCCTGACGGTCAGAGCTACTATTACTGGTGCGGGTCAGAGAGCCGCCCTCGACGCGGCTGCCCAGCCCTCACTAGATGGGAGGCTCTACCGCGATGGCCCGAGCCCAAACATATCGAGATGCAGGCTATTGGATCCAGCATCTACGCCCTGACCATGGACGGAAAGGTCATTGTCGACTCTGAGACCGACCACGAAGATCCGCTGTTGAAAGCACTTCTTACCTTCGCCGCTCTTGGCTTAGGGGGTGCTTCCGTCGTCGCAATCCGGCGTCGCCTCCGTGATTTGGCGGGACTGAAACAGCCTCCGAAGCGTCGCCTCCACGTGACTGTTGGCCCGTCAGACCCTGACCAGGGCGAACAAACCTAACCCCGACAAGCGGACGCCCCGCGTCCCGCTCATCCTTAAATCTCTTGGAGACCTTTCCACTCCGGCGATCGTCTCGCCGTGAGATTCAAGGAGGGCTCCCTTCGGCGCGAAGGGGGGCGGGGTGCTCGACGTTCTTCCGTCCGGTGTGTCAGGTTTGAAGGGGGGGCGTGGCCCCTTCCATATCCCAAAGGCCTTCTCGAAGGCTTGGAGCGGGCGGAGTTGATCCCGGCCTGCAACCCTTGGAACGCGGGTGTCCACAGCCACCAAGCTTGCTAGGCTTCATCCATGAACGCCTCTGACCAGATCAGAACGATCGATGAGCCGCTGGTGCGGGCGCTGGTGGATGGCCAGTTTCCCCGGTGGTCGGATCTGGCGCTGAGACGCACGCTTTCAGCCGGAACGGATAATGCCATTTTTCGCCTCGGCGAGAGTATGGCCGTCCGTCTGCCGATGCGGGAGAGCGCAGCACCGCAGGCGGAGCGCGAGCAGCGGTGGCTGCCAATACTGGCCCCTGCCTTGCCGCTTGAAATCCCGACGCCTGTCGCGGCGGGAAGGCCAGCCGAGGATTATCCATGGGCTTGGTCGGTGTGTCCTTGGATGGCCGGGGTGGACGCAGCCGCCGCGCCGCCGCTGGACCTCACTCAGGCCGGGCGCGACCTAGGGGAGTTCATTGCGGCCCTCGGTCGGATCGACGCCTCGGGTGGTCCGGCGGCAGGCCGGGCCAACAAGGGACGCGGCCTTCCGCTAGCCCTCCTGAATGAGCGGGTTCGGGCTGATATTGCCGCGCTGGGGGCCGAGATCAACGGAGCGGCCGTCTTGGAGGCTTGGGAAGAAGCGGTGGCCGCGCCGGCGCACAGGGGTCAAGGGACCTGGATCCACGGCGACCTGCATCCGAGCAACCTGCTGGTGCGCGATGGGCGGATCGCCGGCATTCTGGATTTTGGACTTCTCGGGGTCGGTGACCCAGCCTGCGACCTCTTCGTGGCCTGGAGCTACCTCGATGCCCCGGCGCGCCGAGTGTTTCAACAGGCCGCGGGGGTAGGCAAAGCGGCTTGGCTTCGTGGGCGGGGGTGGGCGATCTTCAGCGCGGTCATCGCTTTGGCGTTCTATCTTCGCAGCAATCCGACCCTCTGCGCCATGAGCCGGCGGACATTGGCCGAGGTCTTGAGCTAGACGCAGGGCGATCGTCTCGCCGTGAGATCTAAGGATGGCTCCCTTCCGCGCGAAGGCGGGGGCGGGGCGGTCGCGGACATTGCCGCGAGGCGCAGTCCAACCTTAAGGTTGGGTCATGGCCGCGCCTGGACCCTCATCGTTCGATCACGCCGCGTGCGATCAGGCGACGCTTGATTTCTACGCTGATGAGGCTCCCGTTTACGCGGCCAGCGGACCTCGTGGCGCAAGCCGGTCCCTGGCCGCCTTTCTTCAGGGGCTCGCGCCAGGAGCCCGCATTCTGGAACTGGGTTGTGGCGCCGGTCGAGACAGCGAAGCCATGCTGGCTCGCGGTTTCCAGCTCGACGCGACAGACGGCGTTCCGGAGATCGCCCGCAAAGCTGAAGAGCGGACAGGTCGCCCGGTTCGCGTGATGCGCTTCGATGAACTCGACGCGGTGGAGGAGTATGACGGCGTCTGGGCCCATGCCAGCCTGCTGCACGTGCCTCGCGCCGCACTTCCAGGCGTTCTGTCGCTTGTGTTTCGCGCCCTCAAGCCGGGCGGCCTCCACTTCGCCAGCTTCAAAGGCGGCGGCCGTGAAGGGCGTGACGTCTTGGGCCGCTACTTCAACTATCTCTCGGCTGATGAAGTCAGAGCCGCCTACAGGCGCTCGGCCGCGTGGGACATTGAGGCCATCACGGAGGAGCTGGGCGGCGGCTATGAGGGTGGCCAGGGTCCATGGGTCGCGATCACGGCACGCAAACCGATCTAGTCGCCGCCCCTCTCTATATCTCACCGTCATTCCCGCCCTTGTGGCGGGAACCCCTCTATCCACCGCAGGTGCGGGAGAGGCGGGGTGCGCGCGCACCCCGCTGGCACTTCACGTGTCAGTTGAGGCGGGGGTTCCCGCCACAAGGGCGGGAATGACGGGAGGTTTGGGTGTGATCAAACTGGGCTGAGGTCCAGGGCTCCCTTCGGCACCCGGCCGCCCGCCGGATAGCCCAGATAGGCCCGGCTGAGCCGCACCAGCTCGTCCTCGAACTCTGGGCTCAGCAGGAAGTCGGCGCCCTCCAGAACCGCGGCCCGCATGGCGCCCTGCACCGCGCGGCTGAGCACGAAGGCCTGGACGGGTGTCAGAGGTCGGCCCTTCGCGTCGGTCAGGCCGGTTTCCGCCGCCGCGAACCGCGAGGCCAGTTCGCCGTGGTCGGCCGTGGCCAACAGGCTGGACATGGCGATCCGCCGCGCCCGGCTGCGGCCGGCGAAGGCCTGGACGAAGGCCCGGATCATCGCCCGATCTCGCGCCAGGCCGGGCGTCCCGCCCTCGACCACCGCCACTACCGCGCGCCGGTGCGCCTCGGTCTCGCGTTGGGCCAGGGCCTGCAGGATCGCCTGCTTGTCGGGGAAGTAGCGATAGAGGGCGCCGATGCTGACGCCGGCGCGCTGGGCCACCGCATTGGTGTTGAAGCCGGCCTCGCCGGTCGTCTCCAGAACCTGAGTTGCGGCCTCCAGAATATAGTCCACGGTCGTCTGGGCGCGCTGCTGGCGGGGTGTTTTGCGAGCCTTTTCAACGGCTGTCATTCAGGAACCCTCCGGATCGGCGCCGCCCTGGAAGTCGAGTAACAGGGCCTGCCCCGACGCCCTAGCCTTGCCGCCGGCAACCCTGCGGGAGAACAGCATGACATGGGCCACGGATCGATTGAACGCCCTGAAGGCGGGAGACGCCACCCCGCCGCCGATCGTTCAGACCCTGAAGCTGGGCCTGATCGACGACTGGGGCGAAGGCTGGGTGCGCAAGTCCTGGCGCCCGAGCCCGGAGCTGGCCACCGCCGACGGCTCGCTGTTCGGCGGCTATCTGGCGGCGCTGGCTGATCAGGTTCTGGCGTTTGCGGCCATGACGGTGGTTCCGCATGACCGCCTTTTCCGGACCGTGAACCTGCAGATGAACTTCCTGAGGGTGGGGCGCAGCCATCCCCTGACCCTGGAGGCCCGCGTCGTGGCCCAGACCCGGCAGCTGATCACCGCCCGCGCCGAGTTTCGCCGGCAGGACGGCGTGGTGATCGCCGACGCCACCGCCCAGCAGATCCTGATGGCCTTCGACCATTGGCCGGCGGAGCAGGCGGCGATAGAGGCTTTGGGCGGGCGGTCGATGTCTGGCTGAGCGACGCCAGGGTCCTGGTCCCGGCTTCAAACCGCAAGATCGGTCGAGCGCGGGGCGGTCTCGGGCGGCAAGCTGGGATCACCACGACGGATGAGGATGATGACGGCGGCGCTCGATCACTACCATGCCCGGATGCAGAGGGTGCTGGATCATATCGACCGGCATCTGGACGGCGATCTGGACCTGGACGCAATGAGCAGCGTCGCGGCGTTTTCCAAGTTCCATTTCCACAGGCAGTTCAAGGCGACCTTCGGGCTGTCCCTGCATCGCTATGTCCAGCTGGCGCGGATGCGTCAGGCCTCCAAGCGGCTGGCGGACGGACAGGGGCCAAGCGTGACGGATATCGCCCTGGACGCCGGCTACGAGACGCCCGACGCCTTCGCCCGCGCCTTCCGGCAGAGGTTTGCGCAGTCGCCGTCGCGTTTCCGGAAATCGCCTGACTGGGAGCCGTGGCTTGCGGCCTTCGGGCCGCTCAACTCAGCCAGGAGCAGGATCATGCAGCCGACTTTCACACCCGATCAGGTGATCCTCCGCGAGGTGGCGCCGACCCGTGTGGCCATCTTCGAGCATCGGGGCGATCCCGAGACCCTCGACGTCACCATCCAGAAATTCATCGCCTGGCGCAAAGCCGCCGGGATGTCGCCCAAGACCCATCCGGTCTTCAATATCTGGCACACTGAGCGGCGGCCGGCGAACCCCGCCGACTATCGCATGGAGCTGTGCGTCGGCATCGATGCGGACCAGTTTATCGATCCCGCCGACGAGACGGTCAGGGCAGGCGAGATTCCGGGCGGTCGCTGCGCGGTGCTCAGGGTGACCGGCGACACCCACAATCTGGAGCCCGCCGCGCTCTATCTCTACCGCGACTGGCTGCCGGCCAGCGGCGAGGAGATGCGCGACTTCCCCCTCTACTGCCAGCGCTTCTTCCTGGACGCGCCGGAGCAGGGCACGGCGGCGGAGCTGCATCTGCCGTTGGCATAGCGCTGCGGTGGCGGAGTTTGGTAGGCCCCGTCACTCCACCGGATGCGCCAGGCCCATCGCCTCGGTCGGGGCTTCATCCGGGTCGTTCTCGGGGACGATCTCGGTCGGCTCCTCCTGCCGCGCCAGGTCGCGAGCTCCGACGCCGCCGCCCTGCTGGATGTTGTGGTTCGCCTCGGGGGTGGTCGGATCGTAGATGTCGTCGCGCTCGGCCATGGGGCTTCTCCTGATGCTGGGGGATCAACGGTCCGGCGACCGGGGTGTTCCTCCGGTTCACCGATGCGCGAGCTTTGCCGTGCGGGGCTCCCCTTCCGCGCGACGCGCTCTATAAAAGCCGCGCATCACAAGGAGCGTCGCGCGTGGCCTACCAGACCCTGATCGTCGAAACCGCACCGGAGGGCGCCGCCGGCGTCGTGCTGATCCGGCTCAACCGGCCCGAGGCGCTGAACGCCCTGAACGCCCAGCTGCTGGGCGAGCTGGCCGTGGCCCTGGGCGAGGCCCAGGCCGACGACAGCGTCGGCTGCATCGTGCTGACCGGCTCGGCCAAGGCCTTCGCCGCCGGGGCCGACATCAAGGAGATGTCGGACAAGTCCTATGCCGAAATGTTCAAGGCCGACTTCTTCACCGCCGGCGCGCGGGCCATCGAGCAGTGCCGCAAGCCGATCATCGCCGCCGTGTCGGGCTACGCCCTGGGCGGCGGTTGCGAGCTGGCGATGATGTGCGACTTCATCATCGCCGCCGACACCGCCAAGTTCGGCCAGCCCGAGATCAATCTGGGCGTCGCGCCCGGCATCGGCGGCACCCAGCGCCTGACCCGCTTCGTGGGCAAGTCCAAGGCCATGGACATGATCCTGACTGGCCGGATGATGGGGGCCGAGGAAGCCGAGCGCTCGGGCCTGGTGTCGCGGATCTTCCCGGCCGAGATGCTGCTGGCCGAGGTTCTGGCCATCGCCGGCAAGATCGCCGGCCAGTCGCCCCTGGCTGTGGCCATGAACAAGGAGCTGGTCCTGGCCGCCTATGAAACGACCCTGACCACCGGCGTGGCGCTGGAGCGGCGGCTGTTCCACTCGCTGTTCGCCTTCGAGGACCAGAAGGAAGGGATGGCGGCCTTCGTCGAGAAACGTAAACCGGTGTTTAAGGGGCGCTGAGACGGGGGCGCGACCGCTCGTCGCACCCTGCGGGGATTCCGCCTCGACAGCCGTTGACCGATCTCGCCGCTTCCCGTATATCCGCGCGCTCAAGATTTTCCCTGCTTCGCGGCTGTTCCGCGCGGCTGTCCGTTTCGAGGTCCAATTTCCATGGCCAACAATCCCGGCGCCAAGAAGGCGATCCGCAAGATCGCCCGTCGCACCGAGGTGAACACCGCTCGCCGTTCGCGCGTGCGCACGTTCCTTCGCAAGTTCGAAGACGCCCTGGTGGCCGGCGACGTCGCCGTCGCCAAGGCTGCCTTTATCGAGGCTCAGTCGGAACTGATGCGCGCCGTTTCCAAGGGCGTGGTTCATCCGAACACGGGTTCGCGCAAGGTGTCGCGCCTGGCCGCTCGCCTGAAGAAGCTGGACACGGCCGCAGCCTAGTCCAGATACTGGACGAACCTAGTTCGTCCAGGAAATTCAAGTCTTTACAGGAGCCGGTTGGAGCAATCCAACCGGCTTTTGCTTTGCGTTCAACTGCACACTTTATTGAAATAACAGCGTCCGAAAATTGCTGGACTTAACTATTCCCTTGCCAGGCGAGGGGCTCTCGCGAGTCAACAGAAATATCCGATCCCGGACGCAAGTTTTCCGTTTGACCAGCAGGGTCGGCTGGCTAGTTTAGGGGCCTCAGCGCTCTTCCAGTCCTTGGAAAAAACGGCGGCGGCAGAACCTATGCGTTCTGCTGACTAAGCCCCCGTGCGCGTTGAGAAAACCGGTCGTTCGCTTTGGGGGGCGTGCGGCAGGCTTGCGGGCGGTTTTTGTACGAGGCGGTGGACGAATGACGATCAAGGGTGGGGTGGCGAGCCAGGACTTTTCGGCTGCGATTCCAGCGGTTGCCTGTGAGCCGGCCGGTGGCGTCTGGCACAAGGTCTGCGTGGCGCTGAAGCGCGAGCTGGGCGATGCGGCCTTCGGGTCGTGGATTGCGCCGGCTCTGCTGCGCGAAGGTCCGTCGGGCGATGTGGTTCTGGTCACCCCGACCGGGATCGCTCGCGACTGGATCCGCCGCAGCGCCTGGCGTCGCATCGGCGAGCTGTGGACGGCCAATGATCCCATGGCGCGTCGCATCGACCTGAAGTCGCGTCTGGAATTCGAAGCCTCGGCCGGCGCCTATGTCGACGCCGCCAAGGCCGAGCCGATCGAGATCGTGCTGCCCGTCTCCACCGACGCCCCCAGCCTGGCCCCGGTCTCGACCGGCAAGCCCTCGCGCACCCAGGGTCTGCAGGAACGCTTCACCTTCGAGACCTTCGTCCCGGGTCCCGCCAATGAATTCGCCCACGCCGTGGCGCGCCGGGTGGCGAGCTGGGCCGACGGCCACTTCAACCCCGTCCTGTTCCACGGCCCCTATGGCTTTGGCAAAACCCACCTGCTCAACGCCCTGGCCTGGGAGGCCATGCGTCAGGCCCCGACCAAGCGCGTGGTCTATCTGACCGCCGAGCGCTTCCTGTCGACCTTCGTGCGCGCCGTGATGGATCGCCAGACGGCCGCCTTCAAGGAAGAGCTGCGCGCCGCCGACCTGCTGATCATCGACGATGTGCATTTCATCGCCGGCAAGCAGTCCACGCAAGAAGAGCTGTTCCACACCCTGACCGCCCTGGTCGAGGAAGGCCGCCGCGTCGTGTTCTCGTCGGACCGTCCGCCCTCGGCCATGACCGAGATGGACGCCCACCTGCGCTCGCACCTTTCGGCGGGCCTGGTCTGCGGCCTGGAGCCGGCCGACCGCTCGCTGCGGATGGGCATTCTGGAGCGCAAGATCCAGACCCTGTCGGCCGCCCATGGCTCGGATCCGACCATGCGCCCGGACGTGCTGCAGTTCCTGGCCGACCGCTTCACCGACAGCGTCCGCGAGCTGGAAGGCGCGCTCAACACCCTGTCGGCCCGGGCCGGCGAGGGCCTGTCGCGCCTGACGCTCGACGAGGTGCAGGCCATCCTGCGCCCGCACCTGCGGACGGGCGAGAAGCGCATCACCATCGACGACATCCAGAAGGCCACGGCCGACCACTACGGCATGAAACAGGCCGATCTGCTGAGCGAGCGCCGCAACCGCGCCATCGCGCGTCCGCGTCAGGCCGCCATGTGGCTGGCCAAGCAACTGACCACCCGCTCGCTGCCCGATATCGGTCGCCGGTTCGGCGGTCGCGACCACACTACCGTCCTGCACGCCGTGCGCCGCATCGAGGCCCTGCGCGTTGATGACAGCGCCCTGAACCACGACCTGGAGGTCCTGACGCGCAAGCTGCGTGGCTAGGTCGCCCCGGTAGAAGACACCGGTTTCCGTTACGTCAGGCTTGAGATTGAGAAGGGGCCGTCCGATTGGGCGGCCCTTTTTTCGTTCCGGACAGTCATCCCGGCCAAGCTAAGCCGGCCGCGCTCTGCGCAGGGTCAGATTGATCCGCCCGCCATCCGGGACCAGGCTGGACGAGCCGGCCAGGATCCGGTCCACGCCGTGGAAGGCCAGCCGCGCCGGGCCTGACAGCCGGCAGACGTCGCCCGAGCTCAGTTTCAGGCTGCGGGTGGGGTCCTTGCGCGAGGTCCCGCCGATCCGGAACACCGCCGTGTCGCCCAGCGAGATCGACAGCACTGGAAAGCCCGGATCGGCCTCATCGCGGTCCTGGTGCAGCCCCATGCGGGCCTCGCCGCGATAGAGGTTGATCAGGCCCGAGTCCGGCGGGGTGTCCGGGTCGCCCAGCTCTGTCCAGAGATCCAGCAGGGCCTGGGGCATGGCCGGCCAGGGCCGACCGGTTGCCGGATGCCTGTCGGCATAGCGATAGCCGCTCGCGTCACTGGTCCAGCCCAGAGGGCCGAAACTTGTCATGCCGACGCTCATCGCCTTTCCATAGGCCGTGGCGTAGTGGGCGAAGGGCGCGGCTTGGGCCGCCTCGAACACGGCGGCGACCCGCTCCGCCTGGGCCTGTGGCGACAGCAGGCCGGGCCAGAGGTCAAAGCCCGGAACGACGGAGAGCGGCTGGATCATTACGGATATTTAACGCGCCGGAACCGGAGGGAAGGTGTTGGTTCGCGCCTTCGGCCGTTTTGGTCGAGCAAATTTTGCAGTTCAGGGCCGTTCATGCGTCGTCTTCTGTCTTCTGCGGCCGTCGCCGCGCTTCTTCTTGCCGCGACCAGCGTCCCGGGCGCCGCCCTCGCCGCCAGCCAGACCCCCGGCGCGACCGCCCAGACCGTCACCACCCAGCTGCCGCGCGCCGTGGTCCCCACGCACTATGACGTGGCCTTCACCCCCGACGCCGCCAACCTGACCTTCACCGGTTCGGTGCAGATCACCGTCGACGTGCTGGAGCCGACCCGCACCATCGTGCTGCAGGCCCATGAACTGACCTTCTCCAAGGCCCACATCAAGGGTTCGGGCAAGGGCGCCGGCGCGGCCACCATCGCGGTGGATGACAAGGCCCAGACGGCCAGCTTCACCTTCGCCAAGCCGGTGGCCAAGGGCCGCCATGTGCTGTCGATCGACTATGCGGGCAAGATCAACACCCAGGCCAACGGCCTGTTCGCCCTCGACTACCAGACCGACGCCGGCGACAAGCGCGCGATCTACACCCAGTTCGAGGCCGCCGACGCCCGCCGGTTCATCCCCTCGTGGGACGAGCCCTTCCACAAGGCCACCTTCAAGCTGACGGCCACCGTGCCGACCGGCCAGATGGCGATCAGCAACATGCCCGTCGAGAAGACGGTCGATGTCGGCGGCGGCAAGAGCCGGGTGACCTTCGCTGCCTCGCCCAAGATGTCGACCTATCTGCTGTTCTTCGGCCTGGGCGAGTTCGAGCGCGCCACGACCACGGCCGCCGGCGCCGAGATCGGCGTGATCACCAAGCGCGGCGACCTGGCCAAGGCCCAGTTCGCCCTCAAGTCGGCCGGTCCGATCCTGGAGTGGTACAACGACTATTTCGGCGTCGACTATCCGCTGTCCAAGCTCGACCACATCGCCGCACCCGGCCAGAGCCAGTTCTTCGGCGCCATGGAGAACTGGGGCGCGATCTTCTATTTCGAATATGCCCTGCTGCTGGATCCGGCCCTGTCGACCCAGGAGGACCGCGAAGGCGTCTACACCACCCTCGCGCACGAGACCGCTCACCAGTGGTTCGGCAATCTGGTCACCATGGCCTGGTGGGACGACCTGTGGCTGAACGAGGGCTTCGCCACCTGGCTCGAGGGCCGCACGACCGAGAAGTTCTTCCCCGAGTGGAACAGCGCCCTTAACGCCATCGGCGGCCGCGAATACGCCATGAGCCTGGACGCCCTGGCCACGACCCACCCGGTGGTCCAGCCGATGAAGACCGTCGAGGAAGCCAGCGAGGCCTTCGACGGCATCACCTACCAGAAGGGTCAGGCCGTGATCGGCATGCTGGAGGCCTATGCCGGCCCCGACGCCTGGCGTGACGGGGTGCGCAGCTACATCAAGGCCAACACCTATGGCAGCACCGTCACCGACGATCTGTGGGGCGCGGTCGAAACCTCGGCCGGCAAGCCGATCAAGGCCATCGCCCGCGACTTTACCCGTCAGCCCGGCGTGCCGCTGATCACCGTCTCGGGCGGCGGCTGTGTCGATGGCGCATCGCAACTCACCCTGACCCAGGGCGAGTTCACCAAGGACCGTCCGGGCAAGACCGCGCTGCGCTGGAGCGTGCCGGTGGCCGCCCGCGCCGTCTCGGGCGGCGCGCCGGTTCAGACCCTGGTCGAGAGCGGATCGGCCAGCGTCGCCGTGCCGGGCTGCGGCCCGGTGATCGTCAATGCCGGCCAGGCGGGCTATTTCCGCACCCTCTACACGCCGGACCTGTTCAAGGGCCTGGCCGCGAACTTCGCCAGCCTGCCGCCGATCGATCAGCTGGGCCTGCTCAGCGACGTCTATGCCCTGGGCCTGGCGGGTCTGCAGCCGGCCACCGACGCCCTGGACCTGGCCATCGCCGCGCCGATCGCCGCCGATCCGAAGATCTGGGGCCGCATCGTCGCCATCTACGGCGGTGTCGACAGCTATTATGACGGCATGCCCGCCGAGCAGGCGGCGTTCCGCAAGGTCGCCCTGGCGCGCCTTTCGCCGCTGCTGGACCGCGTCGGCTGGACCGCCAAGGTGGGCGAGAGCGGTCCCGAGGCCACCCTGCGCGGCGATGTGATCGCCGTACTAGGCCGCCTGGGTGACCCGGCGGTCGTGGCCGAGGCCAAGCGTCGCTACGCCGCCGACAAGACCGACCCGGCCGCTGTCCCCGGTCCGCTGCGCAAGACCATCCTGGGCATCGTCGCCGCCCAGGCTGACGCCGCCGGCTGGGAGGCCATGCGCGCCCAGGCCAAGGCCGAGACCAACGCCCTGTTGCGCACCGAGCTCTACACCCTGCTGGGCGCGGCGCGGGATCCGGCCCTGGCCAAGCGGGCGCTGGACCTGGCCATGACCGACGAGCCGGGCGCGACCACCTCGCCCAGCATCATCAGCCGGGTCGCCGGCGCCCATCCGAACCTGGCCTTCGACTTCGCGGTCGCCAACAAGGCCGCCGTGGAGGCCAAGGTCGATACGTCGGGTCGCTCCGGCTATCTGGCGTCGCTGGGCGGCCGCTCGGCGGACCCGGCCATGCTGACCAAGCTGGACGCGCTCACGGCGTCGGACCCCAGCCTGGCGCGCGAGGTCGAAAAGGCCAAGGCGGCGGTGTCCTATCGCCTGTCCGTGCGCGAGGGTCAGCTGCCGGCCATCACCGCCTGGGTGAAAAAGATCGGCGGCTGAACGCCGCGCCTTTGCTGAGTTGACGATGGCCGCGCCGGCATGGCGCGGCCATTTTCTGTGGCCGGACTCGAAGATTCCCCTTCGCAAGATGAGGGAATGGACTTGCGGGCCGGCGTGTATCCCCCATATCGGCTTCAAGCGGGGTTGACGGGCTCGTCAACTTCGGGGAACGCACTCTGTCCGCTCGACCTTGGTCGGGACGGGGAGGATTGGATCAACCGTTAGGAAGTTCGACCAGACGGGGACGGAGCGAGAAAAACCGGGGCGCTTGCGTCTAAGGCCCTTGTCACCGCCGTCCGCCATTCAGGAGCGACAGGTTCGTAATATGAGCAAGATTATTGGTATCGACCTTGGCACCACGAATTCGTGCGTGGCCATCATGGACGGCAAGACCCCCAAGGTGATCGAGAACGCCGAGGGCGCCCGCACCACCCCGTCGGTGGTTGCGTTCCTCGAGGACGGCGAGCGCCTGGTCGGCCAGCCCGCCAAGCGTCAGGCCGTCACCAACCCGACCAACACGCTGTTCGCCATCAAGCGCCTGATCGGCCGCACGTCCTCCGACCCCGTGGTCGAGAAGGACAAGGCGATGGTGCCCTATGACATCGTCAAGGGTCCGACCGGCGACGCCTGGGTCAAGGCCCAGGGCAAGGACTACTCGCCGCAGGAAGTCTCCGCCTTCATCCTGCAGAAGATGAAGGAAGCCGCCGAGACCCATCTGGGCGAGCCGGTGACCAAGGCCGTGATCACCGTTCCGGCCTATTTCAACGACGCCCAGCGTCAGGCGACCAAGGACGCCGGCAAGATCGCCGGCCTGGAAGTCCTGCGCATCATCAACGAGCCCACGGCTGCGGCGCTCGCCTACGGCCTGGACAAGAACGACGGCAAGAAGATCGCCGTCTATGACCTGGGCGGCGGCACGTTCGACGTCTCGGTCCTGGAAATCGGCGACGGCGTCTTCGAAGTGAAGGCCACCAACGGCGACACCTTCCTGGGCGGCGAGGACTTCGACCTTCGGATCGTCGACTACCTGGCCGACGAGTTCAAGAAGGAGCAGGGCGTCGACCTGCGCAAGGACAAGCTGGCCCTGCAGCGCCTTCGCGAAGAGGCCGAGCGGGCCAAGAAGGAGCTGTCCTCGACGGCTCAGTACGAAGTCAACCTGCCCTTCATCTCGATGAATGCGTCGGGCCCGCTGCACCTGAACATCAAGCTGTCGCGCTCCAAGCTGGAAGCCCTGGTCGAAGACCTGATCGCCCGCACCATCGGTCCGTGCGAACAGGCCCTCAAGGACGCCGGCCTCAAGAAGAGCGACATCGACGAAGTGATCCTGGTCGGCGGCATGAGCCGCATGCCCAAGGTCCAGCAGGCGGTGCAGGACTTCTTCGGCCGCGAGCCGCACAAGGGTGTGAACCCTGACGAAGTCGTGGCCCTGGGCGCCGCCGTTCAGGCCGGCGTTCTGCAAGGCGACGTCAAGGACGTGCTGCTGCTGGACGTGACCCCCCTGACCCTGGGCATCGAAACCCTGGGCGGCGTGTTCACCCCGCTGATCGAGCGCAACACCACCATCCCGACCAAGCGCTCGCAGACCTTCTCGACCGCTGACGACAACCAGTCGGCCGTGACGATCCGCGCCTTCCAGGGCGAGCGTCCGATGGCCGTCGACAACAAGTTCCTGGGTCAGTTCGACCTGCAGGGCATTCCGCCGGCTCCGCGCGGCATCCCGCAGATCGAGGTCACCTTCGACATCGACGCCAACGGCATCGTCAATGTCCACGCCAAGGACAAGGCGACCAACAAGGAGCACTCGATCCGCATCCAGGCCAATGGCGGCCTGAGCGACGCGGACATCGAGCGCATGGTCAAGGAAGCCGAGGCCAACAAGGCCGGCGACGAAAAGAAGAAGGCGCTGGTCGAGGCCAAGAACCAGGGCGAGGCCACGGTCCACGCCACGGAAAAGGCCATGGCCGAGCACGGCGACAAGGTTTCGGGCGACGACAAGACCGCCATCGAGACCGGCCTGACCGACCTGAAGACCGCTCTGGAAGGCGAAGACGTCGACCTGATCAAGGCCAAGACCGACGCCCTGCGTCAGGCCTCAATGAAGCTGGGCGAGGCCATGTACGCCTCGCAACAGGGTTCGGGCGATGGCGATGAAGCCGCCGCGGACGATGGCGTCGTCGACGCCGAGTTCGAGGAAGTCGACGAAAACAAGCCGGCGAACTAGTTCGCCATGCGCGCGCCGCGAAACGTTCCTCTGACGATCGTTTCGCGGCCGCGTTCGCTTGATCCGCGCGCCTGTGACGCCTTGCGCCGCGCGATGCAGAACACCACCTCTTTCCTTATCACCGCCTCTCCCGTGGGCCTTTTGAGCGCCAGACGCTGACGATGCGCGACTATTACGAAATCCTGGGCGTGACCCGGACCTCCGATGATGCGGGCCTCAAGGTCGCATTCCGCAAGCTGGCGATGGAACACCATCCCGACCGCAACGGCGGCTGCGAGGACGCGTCCGGCCGTTTCAAGGAAATCAACGAGGCCTATTCGATCCTCTCGGATCCGCAGAAGCGCGCGGCCTATGACCGGTTTGGACACGCCGGCGTCAATGGCGGCGGCGGTGGTGGCCAGGGCGGCTTTGGCGGTGACGCCAGCGACATTTTCAGCGACGTGTTCGGCGACGTGTTCGGCGAGATGTTCGGCGGCGGTCGCCGTCCGTCCAACGGTCCGCAACGCGGTCAGGACCTGCGCTACGATCTGGAGATCAGCCTGGAGCAGGCCTATGCCGGCGCCGAGGTCGAGATCAAGGTTCCGGCCGCCATCACCTGCGAGGTCTGCGACGGCTCGGGCGCCAAGGCCGGCACCAGCCCGACGGTCTGCGGCACCTGCGGCGGCCATGGCCGCGTGCGGGCCACCCAGGGCTTCTTCGCGGTCGAGCGCGGCTGCCCCCGTTGCGGCGGTTCGGGCCGTCTGGTGCTGGACCCCTGCCAGAGCTGCAACGGCCACGGCCAGGTGCGCCGCGAGCGCATCCTGTCGGTGCGCATCCCGGCCGGCGTTGATGACGGCGCCCGCATCCGCCTGTCGGGCGAAGGCGACGCCGGAGCCCGCAGCGGCCCGCGCGGCGACCTCTACATCTTCCTGTCGGTGATCCCGCACGAGCTGTTCGAGCGCGACGGCCTGGACCTTTTGTGCACCGTGCCGGTGCCGATGACCGTGGCCGCCCTCGGCGGCGAGATCGACGCCCCCTGCCTGATGGGCGGCGAGGACTGCGACGGCGCCTGCAAGATCCCGGTCAAGGTTCCGGAAGGCTCCCAGACCGGCAAGACTGTCCGGCTCAAGGGCAAGGGCATGCCGTCCCTGCGCAGCCGCCAGCGCGGCGACCTGGTGGTGGAGCTGTTCGTCGAGACCCCGACCCACCTGTCGGCCCGTCAGAAAGAGCTCCTCAAGGAGCTGGCCGGCCTGTGCGACGACAAGCAGAACCCCAAGTCGGCCAACTTCGTCGGCAAGGCCAAGCGGTTCTGGGACGAGGTTACGGGGAGCTAGGGGGCGAACGCCGTCTGGCCCTCAGGACAAAGTCGTTCTACTATTGTTCTCGTCGATCGAGAGGGCGAGAACGATGACTGCCGACGAAGACAATGCGGGTCCAGTGCGCCTGATCGAGGACGCTGATACCGGCCACCGGTTTCTGATCTACGGGACCGATCGTGGCGCGCGGGTCGAGCTACGTCATGACGGCGACGCGCTGTGGATGACCCAGGCGCAGATGGCCGCACTTTTCGGCCGCGACGTATCTGTGATTTCCAGACACATCGCCAATGTATTCGAAGAGGGTGAACTGGCCGAGGAAGGCAATTTGCAGTTTATGCAAATTGCCCGGTCTACAAAGCCCGTCGCGCTCTACAGCCTCGATATGGTGATTTCGGTCGGCTACCGGGTCAGTTCTGCCCCGGCGACCCTGTTTCGCAAATGGGCCACGGGGGTTCTGGTTCGGTTCGCGACGCGAGGCTTCGTCATTGACGCCGAGCGCCTGAAAAATCCGGACGATCAGGACCGCGTGCGTGAACTTCGCGAGGTCATTCGCGACATCCGAAGTTCCGAGGCCAACGTTTATGCCGAGCTTCGGCGGATATGCGCCTTTTGTCAGGACTATGATCCCGGCTCATCCGCCGCGTCGGACTTTTACCGCAAAACCCAGGCCAAGCTCTTTCATGCGGTGGTCAACCAGACGCCGTCCGAGGTGCTGATGGACCGCGCCGATGCGGCTGCGCCCAATATGGGCCTGCAGTCATGGCCCAAGGACGAGATTCGTCAGGCCGACGCCCTGGTCGCCAAGAACTATCTTGCACCGGCCGAACTCAAGGAATTGAACCGGCTTACAGCGATCCTGCTGGATATTTTCGAAGACCAGCTTGAGATCGGCAAGCTGGTGTTGATGGAGCAGGCCGCGTTGCTCCTCGATCAGCAACTGGCGAGTCTGAACCGGGTGGTGCTTCGTGGGGGCGGACACGTGCGTCACGACGATGCCGAAGCGTCCGCCAAGGCGGCGTACAGGCTGTTCGATGAAGCGCGCAAAAGGGCGCGGCGCACAGATGCGGACCGGGGCCTGGCCGAGCTGAAGACAGCCGATGGCGCTCTGCCCAAGGCGAGACCTTCAGGAGGTCGTCGCGAGAAGTCCTAGGGGCTCCACGGGCCGGCCTGTGCGACGCAAGCAAAACCCCAAGTCGGCCAACTTCGTCGGCAAGGCCAAGCGGTTCTGGGACGAGGTTACGGGCAGCTAGGGGTCAAGCCCCTGGCCCCTGCCGTCCGGGGCTGACCTCACACAGAATCCGGCGCAGTGGAAATCCGGAGGCGGCCTGCCTTGTCGGTCAAAACCCTTACCGTCCGGCCCTTTTCGAGCACAACGGGCAGAGCCTGTGTTCCATAGCGGAGCGTGATCTGAAGATCGCGCTGGGCCGCAAGCGTGGCCTCGACCAGCCTTGACCGGCTCCAGACCATATCTACGGAGACATCGCCGTGGGCTCGCAGGCCCCGGACTTTTCCGTCGGCGAAGGCCGGCGGCAGGCTGGGCAGGAGCTCGATCCCCGAGCTCGTGTTTCGTAAAAGCATCTCGACGACGGCCGCCATCGCTCCAAAATTGGCGTCGATCTGGAACGGCGGGTGCAGGGCGAACATGTTGGGCTGCAGACGCGCCGTGCTGGTCAGTCTTTCTAGGCTGTCGAAGCTGCGCACAGGATCCCCCAGACGTGACCACAGGCAGGAGCGCCAGGCCAACCCCCACCCGGTCGTGTCCTTGTCGCTAGCCGATGCCGCTCCATACCGGAGCCCGAAATCGCCGCCGATCTCGTTCGGCTTCGACGGGGTCCGCAGGTCGCCGCGCAGGGCCAGGGTCCGGATTGCGGCCGCCGCCAGCGCGGGTGTCTTTTCCGGAGAAATCTGGGCGCCCGGATAGACCGCATAGAGGTGGGACACGTGACGATGGTTCGGGTCCGGCGCCTCGAGGTCCCAGTCGTCAAGCCACTCCTGCAACTGCCCCGCCTTCCCGACCTTGAACGGAGGCAGCCTGGCCAGGCGCGCATTGATCCGGTCGCGAAACTCGTTCTCGATCCCCAGAACTTCGGTGACCGATGCGACACTGACGAAGAGGTCCCGGATGATTTCCGTGTCCATATAGGGCCCGGCGCACAGGGCCGTGCCCAACGGCGTCTTGTTTTCCGGTGACAGGCTCGGGCACGTGACGAAGTAGCCGTGGGCCGGATCCACGACCATGGAGTCGAGGAAGAACTGCGCCGCGCCTTTCAGCACGGGCCAGATCGAAGCCAGATAGGCGTCATCGCCATTGTACTGCCAGCGCTCATAGAGATGCTTGCACAGCCAGGCCCCGCCGGTCGGCCAGTAACCGGACCGGGCCCGGTCTATCGGCCCCGCAGCGCGCCATAGGTCGGTATTGTGGTGCGCGCACCAGCCCCCGGCGTTCCAATGATCTCGTGCGGCGGCCTGGCCGGTGACGGACAGGTCCCGGACGAGTTCGACCAGGGGTTCGACACAGTCTTCCAGGCCGACGGCTTCTGCAGCCCAGTAGTTCATCTGGGTATTGATGTTGATGGTGTATTTTGACCCCCAGATCGGGCTGTCCTCGCGGTTCCACAGGCCCTGCAGGTTGGCCGGCTGGGTTCCGGGTCGCGAACAGCAGATCAGCAGGTAGCGTCCGTACTGCACGAGCAGGGCCGCAAGCCCGGGATCCTTGGCCAGAGCGTTGCAGGCGATCCGTCTGTCGGCGGTCAGGCGGGCGGCGGGCGTCGGGGCCTCCGGACCGAAATCCAGATCGAAGCGATCGAACAGCCGCGCATGTTCGGCGATGTGATCGGCCTTCAGCGTCTCGAAGGACCTTGACCGTCCGGCCGCAAGACGGCTGAGCGCGATCGCCCTGGGGTCGCCGGAAACATCCTTGTAGCTGACGAAGTTGGTGGCGATCGCGACCCGCAGTTCAAAGGCCTTCGCCCCGCGGATTTCCAGATGATCGTCTCGGGCTTCGATACGGCCCCCTTCGCATTGCGCCTCGAGGCCGCCGAAAAAGCGCAGCCTGCCTTCGACGCCATAGGCGCTGGCATTGACGCCCTCGACGTCAAGGCGGGCGAAGGTCTTCGTCGACGCTGACGTCGTCAGACCCACACCGGCCGCCCGGCTGTAGCCGAGATCGGCGTCCAGATGACCGGGCCCGATGACCCGGCAGCGATAGACCAGCATCTGGTCGGGAGCAGAGATGAAGATCTCGCGCTCGTAACGGTTGTCGCCCCGCTCGAACGTCGTGGTCAGAACGGCTTGGGAAAGATCCAGCCGCCGCTGGTACGCCTTGGTCGGCAGGGTTTCGGACAGATGGCGGATCTGCAGTTCGCCAAGGGTCTGAAACGGCATCTGGCGCGACGGAACGGCCATCATGCCCTGTTCGAGAAGGACTTGGGCCTCAAGCGGCTTGCCGGCAAAGATCAGGTCCCGAACGGCCTGGAGCTGCTTGTGAGCCCCCGGGCGGGTTGAGCCATAGGGACCGCCGCTCCAGAAGGTGTCCTCGTTCAGTTGGAGGGTCTCGAGGCCTGGCCCTGAGTCACAGAGCGCCCCCAGACGGCCATTGCCCAGCGGCAGGCAGGAGAGCCAGTCCGCCGCCGGGGCGTCATACCAGAGGGTTGAGCGGGCGCGGTCAGCCGGACTGGCCCCGGGCCCGTCGAACAGTAAGCCCGCAGCGAGGGACCGGGAACTGAATGTCGAAAGCGCGGCCAAGGCGCTGCCAGCCAAAAGCCATGTCCGTCGGGTCGGCTGCATGGTGTTGCTCCCCTGCCGGTGATCTGGATTAATGACACCGGTGTCTTTCTTTCTGTGAGACCATTTTTGGCTTTGGCGATCAAGGGGCTTTGCTGGGTGCAAACCTGCCATCCGAGGTCACAGCGGGACATCCATCCCTACAAACCTTAACGCCGCCCCTTAACGCCGCCCGCGACGCTCTGTAGGTTCCCGGGCGATGAACGCCCCCGCCTCCACGCCCATCCAGACCTATGACGCCACCGGCGCGACGCCGGTGATGCAGCAGTTCTTCGAGATGAAGGCGCGGCAGCCGGACGCCCTGATCTTCTTTCGGATGGGCGATTTCTACGAGCTGTTCTTTGACGACGCGATCGCGGCGGCCGCCGCCCTGGGCATCTCGCAAACCTTTCGCGGCACGCACAACGGCCAGCCGATCCCGATGGCCGGGGTGCCGCAGCACGCGGCCGAGGCCTATCTGTCCAAGCTGATCCGCCAGGGCTTCAAGGTCGCCGTCTGCGAGCAGATGGAAGACCCGGCCGAGGCCAGGAAGCGCGGCTCAAAATCGATCGTGCGGCGCGACATCGTGCGCGTGGTCACCCCCGGCACCCTGACCGAGGAGGGCCTGCTGGACGCCCGGGGCGCCAATCGCCTGGCCGCCGTGGCCGTGCGGGCGGGGCAGGCGGCGGTGGCCAGCGTCGAGCTGTCGACCGGCGAGGTCGAGGTGTTCTCGGTCAGCAAGGATGGCGTCGCCGCGATCCTGGCGGCCCTGGCCCCGTCCGAGACCCTGGTCGCCGACCGCCTGCTGTCCGACGACCAGCTGTCCCAGACCCTGAAGATCTGCGGCGGCCTGATCCAGCCCATGCCCTCGGCCCTGTCCGAACCGCAGGCCTCCGAGGCGCGGGTCAAGCGGCTGTACGGCGTCGACACCCTGGACGGTTTCGGCGGCCTGTCGCCGGCCGAGATCGGGGCACTGGGCCTGATCGCCGCCCATCTGGAAATGACCCAGGCCGGACGCCTGCCGGCCCTGCGCGCCCCGCGCCGGGCGGCTGACGCCGACGTCATGGCCATCGACCCCGCCGCCCGGGGCAGCCTGGAGATCGACCGCACCCAGACCGGCGACCGCAACGGCTCGCTGCTGGCCGCCATCGACCGCACGATCACTTCGGGCGGGGCGCGGCTGCTGGCCTCGCGCCTGGCCCGGCCGCTGCTGGACGTCGCGGCCATCGACCAGCGCCTGGACGCCGTGGAGTGGTTCGTCGAGCATCGGTCGCTGCGCCAGCGCCTGCGCGAGACCCTGAAGGGCTCGGGCGACATGGCCCGCGCCCTGTCGCGCCTGGCGCTCGGCCGGGGCGGGCCGCGCGACCTGGGCTGTATCCGCGACACCCTGAAGATCGGCGAGACCCTGGCCGCGATGGTCGCCGGCTCGGGCGACCCCCTGTCGTCGCCGCCGTTCGAGCTGGAGCACGCCTTCCGCGCCCTGACGCCCGACCTGCACGAGGGGTTGGGCGGCTTTCTGGCGGCGCTGGAGGCGGGGCTGGGTCCCGACCTGCCGGCCCTGGCCCGCGACGGCGGTTTCGTGGCGTCCGGGATCCGCGAGGAGCTGGATGAGGCCCGCGCCCTGCGCGACAACAGCCGCAAGGTGATCATCGCCCTGGAGTCCCAGCTGGCCGCCGAAAGCGGCGTGCCGCTGAAGATCCGCCACAACGGCGTGCTGGGCTATTTCGTCGAGGCCACGGCCGGCAAGGCCGACCCGCTGTTCCAGCCGCCGCTGAACGCCACCTTCATCCATCGCCAGACCCTGGCCAACCAGGTGCGCTTCACCACGGTGGAGCTGGCGGATCTGGACGCCCGTATCGCCCAGGCCGGCGAGCGGGTGCTGGCCATGGAGATCGCCGCCTTCGAGACCTGGCGCGAGGTCGCCCGCCTGCTGGCCGACGCCATTCAGATCGCCGCCGAGGCGCTGGCCCGGCTCGATGTCGCCGCGGCCCTGGCCGAATGGGCCCAGGACAGCGGGGCTACGCGGCCGATCGTCGACCGCTCCCTGGCCTTCGACGCCCAGGCCGCCCGCCATCCGGTGGTCGAGGCCGCCGTCAAGCGGGCCGGCGATCCCTATACGCCCAACAATTGCTGCCTGGACGCCTCGGGCGAGACCGGGCCGCGCCTGTCGATCGTCACCGGCCCCAACATGGCGGGTAAATCGACCTTCCTGCGCCAGAACGCCCTGCTGGCCATCCTGGCCCAGTCCGGCTGCTTCGTGCCCGCCGCCCATTTCCGGCTGGGCGTGGTCGACCGGCTGTTCAGCCGCGTCGGCGCCGGCGATGATCTGGCCCGGGGCCGTTCGACCTTCATGATGGAGATGGTCGAGACCGCCGCCATCCTGACCCAGGCCACGCCGCGCAGCCTGGTGATCCTGGACGAGATCGGCCGGGGCACGGCCACCTATGACGGCCTGGCCATCGCCTGGGCCTGCGCCGAGGCCCTGCACGACACCAACCGCTGCCGCGCCCTGTTCGCCACCCACTATCACGAGCTGGCGACCCTGGAGGAACGGCTGGATCACGTCTCCAACCTGTCCCTGCGGGCCAAGGAATGGAACGGCGATCTGGTGTTCCTGCACGAGGCCGCCGCCGGTCCGGCCGATCGCTCCTACGGCGTGCAGGTGGCCAAGCTGGCCGGGGTTCCGGCCCCGGTCGTGGCCCGGGCCCGCGAGGTGCTGGATCGCCTTGAGACCAAGGACGAATCACCCGCCCGCCTCGACGATCTGCCGCTGTTTGCGATGAGCCAGGCCATGGCGGCGCCCGCCAAGCCGGCGCCCAGTGTCATCGATACGGCCCTGAAAGACCTCGATGTGGACGGAATGTCGCCCCGGGAAGCCCTTGAGGCGCTATATCGCCTTAAGGGACTGCTCAAGGCTTAGCGGGTACACCATATCCCCATCATGCCCCGTCGCCTTCGCCCCACCCCGCTGGAACATGTCGTCGACGGTCACGCCCTGCGTGCGCGTCTCTCGGCCGCCGCCCTCGACAGCCTCGGCGACGAGGCCGCCCAGCGGACCCGCGCCATCGAGATCCTCAAACAGGCCCTGTTTCGCGGCCGGATGATCGCCAAGGAGCGGCTGGAGAACGGGGCCGGCGGCCTTGAGACCTCGCGCCTGCTCAGCGGCGTCACCGACGAGGTGATCACCGCCCTCTATGACTTCACCACGGTCCATGTATTCCGGGCCCGCAACCCCACCGAGGGCGAGCGCCTGTGCCTGCTGGCCGTCGGCGGCTATGGCCGGCGAACCCTGGCGCCCTATTCCGACATCGATCTGCTGTTCCTGCGGCCCTACAAGACCACGCCCCACGCCGAGAGCGTGATCGAGTTCATGCTCTATGCGCTGTGGGATCTGGGCTTCAAGGTCGGCCACGCCTCGCGCACGGTCGAGGAATGCGTGCGGCTGTCGCGCGAAGACTTCACCATCCGCACCACCATCCTGGAGGCCCGCCGCCTGACCGGCGACGAGCGCCTGGGCGAGGACCTCAAGAAGCGCTTCCGCGACGACGTCATGAAGGGCACCGGCGCCCAGTTCGTCGCCGCCAAGCTGAAGGAACGCGACGACCGCCAGGCCCGGGCCGGGGCCAGCCGCTACATGGTCGAGCCCAACGTCAAGGAGGGCAAGGGGGGCCTGCGCGACCTGCACACCCTGATGTGGATCGCCGAGTATCTGCACCCGGTGGACCGCCCTGAAGACGTGTTCAAGCTGGCGGTGTTCGACCGGCGCGAGGCCAAGGCCTTTATCCGCGCCTTCGACTTCCTGCATGCGGTGCGCGCCCACCTGCACTTCACCACCGGCCGGCCCGAAGAGCGCCTGACCTTTGACCTGCAGCCCGAGATCGCCCGCCGCATGGGCTATGGCGACCGAGGCGACGCCCCGGCGGTCGAGCGCTTCATGCGGCGCTACTTCCTGATCGCCAAGGAGGTCGGGGCCCTGACCCGCGCCTTCTCGGCCAAGCTGGAAGCCGAGCACTTCAAGAACGAGCCCAAGGGCATTTCCCGCTTTCTGCCGGGCGGCGGCCGGCCCAAGCGCAAGGCGCTGGATGTCGAGGGCTTCTACGAGGACGGCGGCCGGCTGAATATCGACGGGCCCGAGGTGTTCGAGGCCGATCCGGTCAATCTGATCCGGCTGTTCAAGATCGCCGACGAGCGCGATCTCGACCTGCACCCCGACGCCTTCACGGCCGTGACCCGCTCGCTGGCCCTGATCACCTCGCGGGTGCGCCGTGACGAGGATGCCTGCGAGGCCTTCCTGCACCTGCTGGCCCGGGGCAAGCGCAGCTATCGCACCCTGACCCTGATGAACGACGCCGGGGTTCTGGGCCGGTTTGTCCCTGAATTTGGCCGCATCGTCGCCCAGATGCAGTTCAACATGTACCACTCCTACACGGTGGACGAGCACACCCTGCGGGCCGTGGGCGTGATCGGCGACATCGCCGCCGGCCGCCTGGCCGACGATCATCCGCTGGCCGTCTCCATCATGCCGCTGATCGAGGACCGCGAGGCCCTGTTCCTGGCCATGCTTCTGCACGACACCGGCAAGGGCGGGGTGGGCGGCCAGGAAAAGGCCGGGGCCCGGTCAGCCCGCAGCGCCTGCGAGCGCCTGGGCGTCGACCGGCTGAAGGTCGAGCTGGTGGCCTGGCTGGTCGAGAACCATCTGGTGATGAGCGACTTCGCCCAGAAGCGCGACGTCTCCGACCCCGGCACCGTCGCCGCCTTCGCCCGCATTGTCGAGAACCCCGAGCGCCTGCGCCTGCTGCTGGTCATCACCGTCGCCGACATCCGCGCCGTGGGCCCGGGGGTCTGGAACGGCTGGAAGGGCCAACTGCTGCGCGAGCTCTACAACGCCACTGAGGCGGTGTTCCGCGGGGGCCGGGGCAGTGACGCCGCCGCCAGCGTCCAGCGCCATCAGGAGGCCGTCGCCGAGGCCGCGCGCGAGGCCCTGATCGCCGACGACCCGGCCGCAGCGGGCTGGGCGTCAGCCATGGAGGACGCCTATTTCAGCGCCTTCAAGGCGCAGGAATTGAAGGATCACGCGGCCCTGGCCCGCCGCGCCGCCATCCAGGGCGGAGCCGCCGCCGAGGGCCAGGTGACGCCGGGCTCCAACGCCGCCGAGATCGTGGTCGCGGCCCGGGACCGTCGCGGCCTGTTCGCCGACCTGGCCCTGGCCATCTCGTCGCTGGGCGGCAATGTGGTGGGCGCGCGGGTCTTCACCTCACGCCAGGGCCAGGCCCTGGACGTCTTCTATGTGCAGGACGTCACCGGCGCCCCCATGGGCTGCGAAAACCCCCGCGCCCTGCGGCGTCTGGCCGACGCCCTGGAAGCGGCCGGTCGCGGCGAAACCATGAGCTTCGAGCCCCGTCGCGGCGCCGAACAGTCGCGCACGGCGGCCTTCTCGATCGCCCCGAGCGTGGTGGTCGACAACGAGGCCTCCAACGACGCCACCGTGGTCGAGGCCTCGGGCCGCGACCGCCCGGGCCTGCTGCACGCCCTGGCCCAGACCCTGGCGACGAGCGGCCTGTCGATCCAGTCGGCCCATATCGACGGCTACGGCGAACGCGCGGTCGACGCCTTCTATGTGCAGACGTCCGAGGGCGGGAAACTGACCGAGACGCGCAAGGTCACGGCGCTGAAGGCGGACCTGCTGTCGGCGCTGGAGGCCAACGAGGCCGGGGCGCCGAATACGCGGCCGGGGCTGAAGCGGGCGCGGGCGAGCGTGGCGCGGTAGGGGGCCGAGGCGGTCACTCCCGCTCCGCTCTCCCCGGCGAAAGCCGGGGCCCAGATCGAACCCCGAAAGATCTGCTGATCTAGCTAGGTCTCAAGGCGCGTCCACCCCAGACGCTCAGGATGAATCTGGGCCCCGGCTTTCGCCGGGGAGAGCGGATGAGGGAAGGCTAAGCCCTGAAGGTCTGCTTTGGGTGGAAGTCGGACATTGGCGGGGCTAGCTTCGCCTTATGAAGAGGCTCTGGATCGCCCTTGGGCTAATCGCTGCAGTGCTGGTCGCGGCTGTCGTCTATATCCGCTTTTCGCCGACGGTCGCTCAGGACACGTGTCTCGACGGTGGCGGTGCGTGGCATGCTGGACAATGTGTTGGCCGAAGGCCCAACGGCTAAAACAACACCGGACCTTTTTAGCGTCGCCGATGGGTGGATTGCGGACGTTGCTGGCCGCGTCTAGGAGCGTGTCGCTCATCCTTCCGCACATCTTTCGATGGCTCCGCGGCTAGAGAGCATAAACAAAATCGCTATCGACGACACAGGCGCGCTCGCTGTTCATCGACAGCACGCGCGCGCAGATCAAAGAGGGCGCTGCGAAGAATATCAGTGGCTCGTCCGACCTAAAACGAATGTGCCAACTACATCCCAATCCCAGTATTTCTGTTTCCTCGACATCGCTGTCCCACAGGTCCGAAAGAAGGTCGAGAGTTTGGCCGGCGCGACGGTCGTTTCCATCATCGAACCGGTATCGAGTGAGTTCAGCGACGCTGTCGGTCTCGGCGAGATAATGGATTGTTGAAGGCCCCAGCTGCTTTCGGCCCTCGATCAAGCCGCCGGATGAACGCGCGAACGCAAGCGCAGTTAGCGCGTCGCCCTTGTCTGACATTTGCATCAGGTCGGAGAAGGTCTGGATTGGAAAGTAATCGCTGCCGCGCCTGAATTCGGCCTCGCTCAATACGAGCAGAAGGCTAGCGCCCGGCAATTTGTTCATGACGTCCCCGAGCTGGGTTCTGCGTCGCTGGGAGACCTGTTCCATTGCTCGACCTTACCGGCACGGTTGGAGCGTCCGCAACGGGTCGAAAGCGGACGCGCCCTCGCGCAGAGCCAGCCCTTCATTTCTTGGAGGCAGCAGCGTGCCGCACTGTCCAGGTCAGTCCACCGACCCCGGTCTGCGACCGGCCGCTCCGCGGCGGCCCGGAGGGCCGGCCTTGAGTGACCTGGACAGTCCGGCGATCGTCTCGCCGTGAGATGAAGGGTGGGCTCCCTTCGGCACGAAGGGGGCGGGACGCCAGAACGAAACCTTCTCCCATAGGGAGAAGGAGGGGCCCGCGCCGTAGGCGTGGGAGGATGAGGGGTTTGCGAAGCCCTTCCGGACAGGGCAGGGCCTTCGAGCGCCAAGACGGCTGACGGCGTAACCCCTCACCCTCCCACGCAAGCGTGGGTCCCTCCCTCTCCCTCTGGGAGAGGGCTGGTCGTACGGGGATACGCCGCGCTCAATCCCCGTTCTTTCCAGAACAAACCCAAGCCCAATCAACCACTTGTAAAAAACTTGATCGCGCCTGTCAGACGCGTCGAAACCGCCCGCATAATCAATCTCACCTGACAGCACGGGAAGGGCGCACGTACGGCGACCGTTGCGGCTGTCGGGGGTGGTCGAGCGGGAAGCGCCCGTTGGTCGTCGTCTGAAGGCCCGGCAGGGTCTGGTGGAGCGGATCGGTCCTTGCGGGGCCCGGACGTGTTGAAGCCGGACCGGGACCGCCGGGAACACCCTTTGGCGACGCCCGTGCGATGCGCAGCAGGCATGGGCTGAAATCGCCCATGCGGTCTGGACGGGGTCGCTATCCCCTCCACCCGCCGGAGGCCGAAGTCGGGAGCGGGTTAAAACCCCGCGCCTCGAAGGCTCCCGTCTGAAGATCACGCGGAGCGTCTGTCTTCGTCGAAACGGTATTTGCTACCCCCTCATCCGGGCGAGGCCCGGACGCTCCGCAGCCCTTCCCACACCATCGGCGGTTTCCGCGCGAGGCGGCGAAGTCGCGCCCGTGGAGCCCCGCCCAGATTGCCGCCGCCGCGCCTTCGCGTTACGGGTGGCGCGTACGAGGACAATCACGGTGTCGAGACCCAAGGGCTCCCTGGCCGCCGATCACGAGACCAAGCGGCGTGATCTGCTGACCAAGATGACCACGCGCCTGATGCATCGGCAGGCGGCGCGTCCCAGTCTGCGCGATCTGGCTGGGGCCGCGGAGGTCAGCGTTCCGACCCTGCGCCACTATTTCGGCGGCCGTCAGGCGGTGGTCGACGCGGTGCTGGCCGATTGCCTGCGGGTGGGCCGCGACGGCCTGGACGCCCAGCGCAGCTCCGACCGCCCCTTCGCCGAGTCGATCCAGGGCTATGCCGAGGCCCTGATCCGGGCCCTGCAGGCGCCGCGTCCCGTCAAGCTGGGCGACATCTTCGCCGTCAGCCTGGCCGAAGGGTTTCTGGACCCGCAGATCGGCGCCTCGGCCCTGAACCATATTGTCGAGCCGACCCTGCAGGTGCTGGAAGCGCGGCTGGAAGAGCACATGCGCCGCGGCGACATGATCCAGGCCGACGCCCGGGCGGCCGGCCTGATGCTGCTGTCGCCGCTGCTGGTGGCCTGTCTGCACCAGGACCAGCTGAACGGAACCCATGTGCGGCCGTTGTCGACTGAGGACCTGGCCCGGTCGGTCAGCGAGGCCTTCGTGCGGGCCTACGCCGTTCGGGTTCCGGCCTGACGGTCAATCGTCACAGTCGCCAACTCTCCGCTTTTCTATATCTCAAGTGAGATATAGAACCCCGCTCCTAGGCCCGGTGATCGGCGCGGAGAGAACGGCATGGCGAGCAAGATTCACGGCAATTCCTCTCTCGCCTGCCACGAGCTGCATCCCCACGCCCACAGCCCCTCGCGCCCCAGCCAGGCCGAGGCCGAGGCGGCCGTGCGCGTGCTGATCGAATGGGCGGGCGACGATCCGTCGCGCGAAGGCCTGCTGGACACGCCGGCCCGGGTGGCGCGTTCCTATGCCGAGCTGTTCAGCGGCTATGCCGATGATCCGCGCAGCCATCTGGAGCGGACCTTCGAAGAGGTCGGCGGCTATGAGGACCTGATCGTGCTGTCCAATATCCGGGTTGTCAGTTTCTGCGAGCACCACATGCTGCCGGTGATCGGCCGGGCCCATGTGGGCTATCTGCCGCGCAACCGGGTGGTGGGCATTTCCAAGCTGGCCCGGGTGGTGCGCGGCTTCGCCAAGCGCCTGCAGATCCAGGAAAAGCTGACGGCCGACATCGCCCAGACCATCCAGGACGTGCTGGATCCCCTGGGCGTCGGCGTGGTGATCGAGGCCGAGCACAGCTGCATGACCCTGCGCGGCGTCGACACCCCCGGCTCGATGCTGTCGACCAGCCGCCTGCTGGGCGTGATCCGCGACGATGGCCGCACCCGGGACGAGTTCCTGCGCATGGTCCGGCAGGCCTGAGACCGATGACCGCCGCGCCACTCACCTCGACGACGCCGGCGGTGACGGTCTGGTTCGACGGCGACTGCCCGCTGTGCGTCCGCGAGATCGCCCTGATGCGGCGGCTGGATCGCCGGGGCGCGATCGCCTTTGTCGATGTGGCCGGCGACGGCAGCTGTCCGACCGACCGGGCGGAACTGCTGGCCCGCTTTCACGCCCAGGAGGCCGGTGGGCCGATGGTGTCGGGCGCCGCGGCCTTCGCGGCCCTGTGGCGGGCCATTCCCGTGCTGGCGCCCTTTGGCCGGATGGCGCGAAACCCAGCGCTGCTGTGGGCGCTGGAGCGGGCCTATCGCGGCTTCCTGCGGCTGCGGCCCCGGCTGCAGGCGCTGGTTCGCCGCCTCGAGAAAACCCCGCGCGGAGGCCGGGCATGACTCCCGCGCCCGGAACGCCGCGCGTGGTGCTGGCCTATGGCCTGCTGGGCCTGATCCCCTTCCTGGCGCCGCCCCTGATCGGCGGCCTGTTTCCCGACCACGCCGCCTTGGCGGCCCGCGCCCTGGCCCTGTATGGCGGCCTGATCCTGTCCTTTCTGGGCGGAGCGCGCTGGGCCATGGCGGTGCGTCAGGATCGCGTTGACGCCCGGGTCGTGTCGCTGGCCATGATCCCGACCCTGGTCGCCCTGGCCGTGTTGCTGCTGCCCCCCGAGCTGCGCGCCGCGCAGCTGGCGGTGCTGGCCCTGGCCCTGCTGGTCCATGGGGCCTGGGATGTCTGGTCCAGCGGCCTGCCCGACTGGTATCCGCGCCTGAGGCTGATCCTGACCCTGGGCGGCACGGCCGGGCTGTCGGCCGGCGCGCTGGTGCTGCATGGCTGAGGCGGCTTCGAAATCGGCCCGGCTGGCCGTCGTGGTCGGCGGCGCGGGCGGCGTCGGCTGGGCCCTGGCCCGCGCCCTGGCCGGAAACCCGAGCTATGATCGGGTCATCGTCCTGTCGCGACGGCTTCCGGCGGACTGGCCGGCGACGGACGCCCAAGACCGGATGGTCTGGATGCCGGCCGATATTCTCGACGAGGACAGCCTGGCGGCGGCCGCCGTCCGCATCGCCGCCCTGGGGGCGCCGACCCTGATCCTGATCGCCACCGGCATTTTGCACGGCGAGGGTCTGGCGCCCGAAAAGACCCTGCGCGCCGTGACGGCCGAGGCCCTGTCGCGGGTGTTTCTGGTCAATGCCGTGGGCCCGGCCCTGGTCGCCAAGCACCTGCTGCCCCTGACCCCGCGCGACCAGCCCAGCGTTCTGGCCGCCCTGTCGGCCCGGGTGGGCAGTATCGGCGACAACCAGCTGGGCGGCTGGTACGGCTATCGCGCTTCGAAGGCGGCGCTGAACATGCTGATCCACACTATCGCGATTGAGCACCGGCGCACCCGGCCGCTGGGCGTCTGCGTGGCGCTGCATCCCGGCACCGTCGACACCGCCCTCAGCGCGCCGTTCCAGGCGGGGGTGGCCGACGGACGGCTGTTCACCGCCGAGCAGTCGGCCGCCGCCCTGCTGGCGGTGGCCGAGAGCCTGGGTCCGGAGGCCAATGGCGGCTTCTACGCCTGGGACGGAGCGCCCATTCCATGGTGAACCAGCCTCGCACCGCCGTCATCGGCGCCGGCATGGCCGGCCTGACCTGCGCCACCGCCCTGCAGGCGGCCGGCCATCAGGTCGTGGTCTTCGAAAAGGCGCGGGGCCCCGGCGGACGGATGTCGACCCGTCGGCAAGCGCTGGGCGAGGGTGAGGTCGCCTTCGATCATGGCGCGCCGGCCTTTACGGCCCTGGAGGCCGACTTTCAGGCTCAGGTGCAGTTCTGGAGCCTGCAGGGTCTGGCCGCGCCCTGGCCTGCCGCCGGGCCCGGACAGTTTGTCGGGGTCCCCGCGATGAATGCGCCGCTGAAGGCCATGGCGGCCGATCTGGACACCCGCTGGAGCCAGACGATCAGCGGGCTTTCGCGCGACGGCGCCGGCTGGCGCCTGGCCGGGACGACGCAGGACGAGGGGCCGTTTGACCGCCTCGTCGTGGCCATCCCCGCCGAACAGGCCGCCGTTCTGCTGGCTCCGGTCCAGCCACAATTCGCCGCCCTGGCCCGCGCCGTTCGCTCTGCGCCGTGCTGGACCCTGATGGCGGTGTTCGATCAGCCCGTGCAAAGCGCCGAGGCGGTTCTGACCGGCGATGAGGTGGTGGCCTTCGCCAACCGCGAGGCCAGCAAGCCAGGGCGCGCAGCGACCGAGGCCTGGGTGATCCACGCCACCCCCGACTGGTCGCGCGACCATCTGGAACTGACCGCCGATCAGGCCGCGCCCCGGCTGCTGGCGGGCTTTGAGGCCCTGCTGGGATCGTCTGCGCCCCTCGCCGTTTCGGCGGTGGCCCATCGCTGGCGCTATGCCCGGCCCCTGGCCGCGCCGCGTCCGCCCCTGTGGGACGCGGCGAGCCGCCTGGGCGTCTGCGGCGACTGGCTGGGCGGCGGCTCGGTCGAGGGCGCCTGGCGATCAGGCTTCGAGATGGCGGCTGGGCTCCTGCCTTGACGCCGTCAGCGGCAACGCCCAGAAGCCGGGCGTGACCGACACCGCACCCCCCGCCGCCCCGAAAAAAGCCCCCGGCATGATCCGGTCCTCGGCGATCTATTCGGGCCTGACCCTGGTCAGCCGGCTGATGGGCTTCGTGCGCGACCTGGTGATGTCCTACTTCCTGGGGGCCAGCGCCAATTTCGCGGCTGACGCCTTCAACACCGCCCAGATGTTCCCCAACCTGTTTCGGCGGATCTTCGCCGAGGGCGCCTTCGCGGCGGCCTTCGTGCCGGCCTATTCCAAGACGCTGGACCGCGACGGGGCCGAGGTGGCCGACAAGCTGGCGGCCGACGCCATGGCCACCATCGCCGCCTTCACCGTCGGTCTGACCCTGATCTCGCAGGCCGCCATGCCGTGGCTCATGATGGTCATCAGCCCGGGCTTTGGCTTTGGCACCGACAAGTACAAGCTGGCCGTGATCCTGACCCAGATCACCATGCCCTATCTGCCCTGCATGGCCATCGTGGCCCTGCTGTCGGGCGTTCTGAACGCCCGGGGCAAGTTCATCGTCTCGGCCGCCGCGCCGATCCTGCTCAATCTCGTGACCCTGATCGCGGTCATCCCGACCAAGACCGCTCATCAGGCGGCCACGGCGGCCTCCTGGGGCATTCTGGCCGCCGGGATCTGCCAGGTGCTGCTGCTGGTCTGGGCGGTGCGCAAGGCCGGGGCGACGATCCGCTGGCGGTTGCCGCGCCTCACCCCGGAGATCAAGGGCCTGATCGCCCTGGCCATACCGGGCGCCATCGCCGCCAGCGCCAGCCAGATCAACATCACCATCTCCGGCGTGCTGGCCAGCCATGTGAACGGCGCGCGGACCTGGCTGGCCTATGCCGACCGCCTCTACCAGCTGCCGCTGGGCCTGGTGGGCGTGGCCATCGGCGTGGCTTTGCTGCCGCGCCTGTCGCGGGCCGTGGTGGCCGAGGATCGCCGCGAGGCCCAGAGCGCCATGGACCAGGCCATCGTCTTTGCCTTGGCCCTGACCCTGCCGGCCGCCGTGGCGCTGTTCAGCATTCCGTTCTTCCTGATCGACGGCCTGTTCACCCGCGGCGAGTTCACGGTGTTCGACGCCCGCCAGACCGCCAACGCCCTGCTGCACTATGGCTGGGGCACCCCGGCCTTCGTGCTGGCCCGTATCCTGTCGCCGGCCTTCTTTGCGCGGGGCGACACCAAGAGCCCGATGCGCTTCGCCCTGGTTTCGGTGGCCGTCAATATCGGCCTCGGCCTGGCCCTGTTCCCGTTCATGGGCGTGCCGGGCCTGGCCGCCGCGACCAGCGCCGCCTCGTGGATCAATGTGCTGCAGATGGTGCTCACCCTAAGCAAGCGCGGCGACTACACCCCCAGCGCCATGGCCTGGGGCAAGATCATCCGGGTGCTGGCGGCCAGCGTCGCCCTGGGCATGATCCTGGCGGCGATGTCGCACTGGCGCGCCGCCATCGAGGCGCCGATCCTGGCCCTGGGTCTGGGTTCGGCCAAGGAGCTGGCCATCCTGGCGACCTGCGCCCTGGCGGCGGGGCTCTATCCGCTGCTCCTGCTGCTGTCGGGCGGGGTCACCGTGGCCGAGGCCAAGACCGTGCTACGGCGCGGCGCCGGGCGCTGAGCCGGCTTGCCCTGCGGTGCGCGGAGCGGTAACCAGCGGGCATGGCTTTGATCGGTCCCTTCGCGTCGCGATGGCGCGGCTCCCGCTGACCCTGATCGCCGCATCTTCGGATGCGGTTGGCGCCCTCGCGCTCGCCACCTCAAATCTACGCATTCAAGGCTGAAGCCATGACCGACCAAGCTCCCGTCGCCGCCCCCCTTGCCGCCTATGCGGGCCCGGCCCGCGTCCTCTCCGGCGTGCAGCCCTCCGGGGCCCTGCACCTGGGCAACTATCTGGGCGCGCTGGTGAAGTTCGCCCGCCTGCAGCACGAGATCGACACCTTCATCTTCGTGGCCGACCTGCACGCCATCACGGTGTGGCAGGAGCCGGCGGCCCTGGCCCAGCAGACCCGCGAGATCGCCGCCGCCTATCTGGCCGCCGGCCTCGACCCGGCCAAGGCCACCATCTTCCCGCAATCGGCCGTGCCCGAGCATGCCGAACTGGCCTGGATCTTCCAGTGCGTGGCCCGCCTGGGCTGGCTGGACCGCATGACCCAGTTCAAGGAAAAGAGCGGCAAGAACAAGGAGCGCAGTTCGGTGGGGCTCTACACCTATCCGGTGCTGCAGGCCGCCGACATCCTGATCTACAAGGCCACCCACGTGCCGGTGGGCGAGGACCAGAAGCAGCATCTGGAACTGACCCGCGACATCGCCGCCAAGTTCAATCACGACTTTGCTGCGCCCAACTTCTTCCCGCAGCCCGACCCGCTGATCCAGGGCCCCGGCGCCCGGATCATGAGCCTGCGCGACGGCTCGGCCAAGATGAGCAAGTCCGATCCGTCGGACTATAGCCGCATCAACCTGACCGACGACGCCGACACCATCGCCGCCAAGGTCAAGAAGGCCCGCACCGATCCCGAGCCGCTGCCCGAGACGCTGGAAGAGCTGGCGACCCGCCCCGAGGCCGACAACCTGGTCGGCATCTTCGCGGCCCTGGACGGCCGGACGAAAGCGGAAGTCCTGGCCGAGTATGCCGGCAAGGGCTTTGGAACCTTCAAGCCGGCCATGGCCGAACTGGCGGTCGAGAAGCTGGCCCCGGTGGGGGAGCGCATGCGGACCCTGCTGGCCGATCCGGCCGAGATCGACCGCATCCTCGCCAAGGGCGCGGAACGGGCTCGCGAAGTGGCGGCCCCGACGGTGGCCGAGGTCAAGAAGCTGGTGGGGTTCTGGGGGGCTTGAAACTCGCCCCCTCCTGACCGCTTCGCGGTCGTCCTCCCCCGTAGGGGGAAGACGAAGCCGCGCTGACCTCATCTTCCCCCTACGGGGGAGGAGCGCCGAAGGCGCGGAGGGGGCAAGTATTCGCCGACTAGACCCGCTCGGGGATCCGAACCGTCAGGGTCTCGTAACCCTTCACGAAGCTGGAATAGACCCGGCGCGGCTCGTCCAGCACTTCGATCTTCGGGAAGCGCTTGAGGATTTCTTCCCAGACGATCTTCAGCTGCATCTCGGCCAGGCGGTTGCCCACGCAGCGGTGGATGCCAAAGCCGAACGACAGGTGGCGGCGGGGATTCTCGCGGTCGATGATGAAGCTGTCGGCGTCTTCGATCACGGTGTCGTCGCGGTTGCCCGAGACGTACCACATGACGACCTTGTCGCCCTTCTTGATCTGTTTGCCGCCCAGTTCGACATCTTCCAGCGCGGTGCGGCGCATGTGGGCCAGGGGCGTCTGCCAACGGATGATCTCGGAGACCATCGACGGGATCAGCTCTGGATTGGCCCGCAGCTTGGCTTCCTGCTCGGGGTTCTTGCTGAGCGCGTAGAGGCCGCCGGTCAGGGAGTTGCGGGTGGTGTCATTGCCGCCGACGATCAGCAGGATGATGTTGCCCAGATACTCCATCGGCGGCATGTCGCGGGTGGCTTCGCCGTGGGCCAGCATCGAGATCAGGTCGCCGCCCGGCTCGGTGGCGTTGACCCGCTCGTTCCAGAGATTGGTGAAATAGGCCAGGCACTCCAGCAGCTCGGCCCGGCGGGCGTCCTCGCTCTCGATCAGGCCGCTTTCCGGTGAGGCGGTGGCGATGTCCGACCAGCGGGTCAGCTTTCGGCGCTCTTCCCACGGGAAGTCGAACAGGGTGGCCAGCATCTGGGTGGTCAGCTCGATCGACACCTTGTCGACCCAGTCGAAGGGCACGCCGATCGGCAGGTCGTCGAGGATCAGGTTCACCCGCTCGCGGATCAAGCCTTCCAGCTTGGCCAGGTTCTGGGGCGAGACGATCGGGCTGACGGTCTTGCGCTGGATGTCGTGCTTGGGCGGGTCCATGGCGATGAACATCGGCAGGACGAAGTCCTCGTCGAAGTTCCGGATCGTGATGCCGCCCAGATGGGCGTCGGACGAAAACACCGCGTGATTGGTGTCGACGGCCATGATGTCGTTGTAGCGGGTCACCGACCAGTAGGGGCCCGTTTCCTCATTGCCCTTGGAATAGTGAACCGGGTCTTCTTTGCGGAGCCGTTCAAAATAGGGCCACATGGCGTCGGCCTGGAACAGGACAGGATCGGCGACATGGTAGTCCTCGAGGGGAATGGACCAGGCCTTGGCGCGCACTTCGGCGCTCAGATCAATCGAGCCATCGCTCATGTAAGCCTCCCGCGGATCATTGTTTTCCGTATCACGCCAGAAAATGACGCCTGTGTCACCTTTCTTTCTGAGGCGCCCGACATCTTGCGCGCGGGGCTGTCGAGGTCCATCTCTCCGCCATGTTCATCCAGACCGAAACCACGCCCAATCCCGAGGTGCTGAAGTTCCTGCCCGGCCGTGAAGTGCTGGGTGAGGGCGCGCGCGAGTTCAAGACGCCGGAAGAGGGCGAGTCCTCGCCGCTGGCCAAGGCCCTGTTCCAGCTGGGCGACGTGACACGGGTGTTTTTCGGTCCCGAATTCCTGACCGTGACCAAGGATCCGGACGCCGAGTGGCCGCACCTGAAGGCGCCGATCCTGGCCGCCATCATGGACCACTTCACCAGCGGCCGGCCCCTGCTGCTGGACGCCACGGAGAGTGGTCACGACGACGACGGCGTCTATGACGCGGAAACCAGCCAGATCGTCGCCGAGATCAAGGAACTGCTCGACACCCGCATTCGTCCGGCCGTGGCCCAGGACGGCGGCGACATCGTGTTCAGCAAGTTCGAGCCCGCCACTGGCGTGGTCTGGCTGCACATGCGCGGCGCCTGCTCGGGCTGCCCGTCCTCGTCGGCGACCCTGAAGTCCGGCGTCGAGAACATGCTCAAGCACTATGTGCCGGAAGTGACCCGGGTCGAGCAGACCCTCTAGAGCCCTTTCCGATCCGCTAGCCGTTTCACACCGATCGGAAAAACGCCTCAGGGCGCGGCGCATGAAAAAAGGGGCCGCGCGGCTGGCGGCCCCTCTCGTCTGGTTATGGCTCGCTGATCACCAGCGCTTGTTGATGCTGAACAGCACCCGCCGCTCGGCCTGCAGGCCTGAAATGCCCTTGGTCTGGGACTGCCGGCCCTCGAGCAGGTTCTGACCCGCCAGGGCCAGGGTAATGCCAGACTTCAGGTCATAGCCGATCCGGCCGGCCACCGTGGTGTAGCCCTTGACCGGTTCAAGGGTCTGGTTGGAGGTGTAGGAGTTGAACTTGGACACGGTCTTGACGTAGCCATCGACGGTCCAGTTGTTGCCGGCCCATCCCAGACCCAGATTGCTCCGCCATTTCGGCGAAGATTCGCCGAAGGCGATCAGGCGTCTGACCGCGCTGTAGCCGGGCAGGGTCGTGTCGGTAATGTCGACATAGGTCGTATCGGCGTTCCAGCGGAACCCCTTGCCGAACTTGCCCGACCCCGAAAGCTCGATGCCTTTCATTTCGGACTTGCCGATGTTGAAATAGGTCAGGGCCGCGTAGGTGGTGGCCGTGGCGGGCACGTCGACCTGCAGCCGCGAGACGCCGCTTTTCACGTCTTCGGTGTTTTGAGCCATCAGCTTGATCGCCACGCGGGCGCCCAGGCTGGGCAGGGCGTGCTCATAGGCCACCTCATAGCTGGTGACGATCGCCGGCTGAAGATCCGGGTTTCCCAGGGTCGCGATGCCGACGGGGGGCGCGGTGGTTGGCATGACTTGACGGGACCCCAGCTCCACCAGGGTGGGCGCCTGGACCCCGCGGGCGGCGAGCAGGCGAAGCGTGCCCTGATCCGAGAGGACAATCACGGCGCCGAGGTTGACGCTGACCTCGTTGATCGAGCGGTCCCAGTCGCTGTTGCTGGTGCGGCGGACGCCTGCCGGAAAGACGCCTTCGCGGCTCAGCTTGAGGCTGTCGAGGCGGGTCGCCGCCGTCAGTGTGACCTTGTCCGACGCGGTCCAGTTCCACATGGCCGACGGAGCCAGAACCTTGTAGCGGACCATGCCGCCGCGGACCGGCGTCGTATTGACCTCGTTGTCCCGATATTCGAGGGCGACGCGCACCGTGTGGTCCGAGCCGATCTTGACCAGATTCTGAACCTTGGCGACCCAGATGTTGTTCTCGTAGTGCAAGGGCAGGGCGGTTGAATCGAGCTGGTTCAGATAGATCTGGGCTTCGATCGTGCCATAGCGGGTGTCGGAGATCAGCGAGGCCTTGATGGAGTCGTTCTTCACCTTGTGGCCGACATAGGTGTAGCCGGAGAGCATCTCGGACTGACCGGTATTGGACCATGAGCCTTCCACACGCAGGTCGGTCTTCGGCGATAGCGCCGCGACGGCGTCAAAAGCGGCATAGACCTTCCAGGGGTCGGAGAGCAGCGAGAGGGGGACCGTCGATCCGGCATTGCTCCACTCGTCCTGCTGGCTGGCCCCGATCGAGACGCGGGCCTTTACCGGTCCAACGGCCATGGTCTTGATGAGATTGGCCGACGCATAGCCAAGCGTGCCTGCCTGCACCGTGGCGCTGTTGGTCTCGTCGTATTTCGGGTTGTAGGTGATGATGTTGATCACCCCCGACACGGCGTTGAAGCCGAACAGGGCGCTGTTGGGTCCCCGGACGAGTTCGATCTGGCGGATTTCTTCCAGGGCGATCGGAAGGGTATGCCAGTCGGTGTAGCCAAAGTGGTCCAGATAGACTTGTCGACCGTTGATCAGGACGAGCATGCGCGGCGAGCGTGCCTGGTTGTAACCGCGCACACTGACCTCGGCCGAGCCTGCGGCGAACGGCAGGATATCGACACCCGCGGTCCGTGACAGGATGGTTGGGATGTCTGTTGCGCCGGAACGGCGAATATCCTCGGCCGAAATGATGGTCATGTCGACCGGCGCCTGGGACGCGCGCTGCGGCGAGCCCGTGGCGCTGGTGGTGACGGGTTCGTCGAACAACTGCTCCATGGCGCCATAGTCGATTGACTGGGCCGAAGCGGCGGTCGCCAGGGTCAGAACGATTATGCCGACAGAGGCGCCGGCGAGGTATGTCGTTTTCATGGGGTTTCTCGCTCGTTCGCTGCGGTCAGACTTCGCGGATCATCATGCGGAAGGCCGCCTTGAAGACGGCGCCGACGGCGGCGGCGGCAGCGCGGTTGACCACGATCTCCACCTTGGGATCAGCCGAGGCGCCCATCACGCAGGCGCCGCTGGTGACGCAGGACATGTCCGAGCCGATGGTGATGAGCTTCTTGCTCTTGGCTGCGGCCCCGACCGGGCCGGCGCTGACGCCCGTGGTAATGAAGAGGGCGGCGACGCCCGAGACGCCCGCCACGTCGCCGGCCTCGACCGGTTTGCCGACCAGGGTCAGGGCGCCGGCGCTCATGCCGGCGCCGAGTGCGGCCATGACGGCGTTCTTCTCGGCGACCGAGGCGGGCTTGGACGGGTCGAATACCACGCCCAGCGTGGCCTTTCCGGTGGGACCATTTTCCAGGAAGGTCAGCGCCCGGCCCGCGATCTGGAGGTCCTTGGCGGCATCGGCGTGAGCCGCCAGTGGCGCGAGCAGGGCCGCGGCGACTCCGGCGGCTATGCGCGCACAGGTTCTCATATGGTGCATGGTCAATGTCTCCATCCCTAGAGTCGGCTTGTTATGGCGACACGCTGTCACGTAAGGTAAATGGTAAAAATTGGCCTTATTGTCGCATGGCTCATGTCTAATTTAGACGTTGGCCCTACCAGCGGTAAATTTCACTAATAATGATGGCCATACTGTTCAATTATTGATTTCGTGAGTGCTTCAATAGGCGTCAATATTGAAAATAAGAACTACATTGGACGCAGGAAGTTTATGGCTCACCCTTTCGACTCAGTAAGGTGTGTGGCCATACCGGAGAACAAAACTGGCACTACCGTGCGACGTATCTCAGCTGTCAGGACTCATGACTCAATGTCTGCAGGACGATGACTGGCCAATGGTCAAAGTGTCGCAGGCGGGAAAAGCACGCTTCACTCGGCCCCGAAGGGCTGCGGCTCGCTGTGCCCGCTTGTGGCTTGCGCCGGTCCGCGTCTTTGCATATTGCAACTGTAGTTGTTGCAAAGCTCTCCGGAGACTCCCCCCATGTCCGAGCCCCTCGCCGAGACCGCGCTGGCCCAGCTGTTCACCCAGGCCCGCACCTATAATGGCTGGAAGACCGACCCGCTTCCGGAAAGCCTGCTGCGCGAGCTCTATGATCTGGTGAAGTTTGGCCCCACCGCCGCCAACTCGACCCCGGCGCGCTTCATCTTCGTGACCAGCCCGGACGCCAAGGCCAGACTGGCGGCGCTGTCGTCGGGTTCGAACGGCCCCAAGATCCTGCAGGCCCCGGCCACGGTGATCGTCGGCTACGACCTCGACTTCCCCGAGACCCTCGACAAGCTGTTCCCGCACGCCCCCGGCGCCAAGACCTGGTTCGCCGATCCGGTCGCCAAGGAATGGGGCGCGTTCCGCAACAGCTCGCTGCAGGGCGGCTATTTCATCCTCGCCGCCCGGGCCCTGGGCCTGGACGTCGGCGCGATGTCGGGCTTCGACAATGCGGGCGTCGACGCGGAATTCTTCGCGGGCACCAACATAAAGTCCAATTTCATTGCTTCGATTGGCCATGGCACGGAAGAGGGCCTCTTCCCGCGCAGCCCGCGCCTCGACTTCGAGGAAGCCGCCCAAATCGTCTGATGGAGATCGTCTGATCTCGCGCCACAGTTTTTGGCCGGTCCGCGTGAGTATGGATCGGCCCGACCTGACCCTCCGGTCGTTTCGGCGACCGGAGGTGACGGGTTCTTTGTGCATCTGGAGCACACGCGCTAAAACCACCGCATGATCCAGCGCCTTGCCCTTATCGCCCTGCCGCTCCTGCTGCTCGCCGCCTGCGGTCCGGCGGAAAAGAAGGCCGCCGAGGCTGGGACCGCCCCGCCCTCCGCCGAGCCTGGCAAGAGCAGCTCTGTCGCGGTGATGGTCAAACCCTATGTCGATGGCCCCCTGACCGTCGGCGTTGACGGCGTCGGCCCGATTACCGCCGCCACGGCGTTCGACCTGCCGACCTTCAAGGTGCTGTTCCCCAGGGCGGTGGTCGCCCAGGCCTTCCTGCACCTCGGAACCGGCCGGCCCCAGCCGATCATCAATGTCGAGCTGAACCAGACCCCGCTGATGGAGGTCTCCAAGGGCGAGGATGGCGATCTGGGCTCGATCCGTCTGGAAGGCGGCGACGTGCGCGGCCCCAAGGACGAGACCCTGCTGACCCAATGGTCGGCGCTGGACCTGGACATCGCCAACTGCCGGGCTGGCGAGGGGCGTGACATCAACACCGTGGTCTGCGTCCGGCCCGAGGCGCCCAATGTCGCCTATCTGATCGGCGTGCCGGGCTGGACCAAGGGCGGCCTGCCGCCGGTCGAGACGCTGAACGCCAAGGGCCAGCTGAACGGCTTCGTCTGGCGGCCGGCCGAGGTCGCCGCCGTCGGCGCGGCCTGATCGTCTCATGCGCTTGCCCCTCGCCCTGATCGCCATTCCGCTGGCGCTGCTCGCCGCCTGTGGTCCGGCGGACAAGCCCGCCCCGCCGGCTTCGGTTCCAGCCGCTGCGCCATCGGTCCCCGCGACGTCGTTGCTGGCGCTCGACGAATATGCCGTCGGGCCGATCATGGCCCAGACCCCGTTCAGGGCCGAGGCGATCCAGGCCCTGTTTCCGAACGACCGGGTCGTGACGGAGGGCTCGGTCATCACCGTCGCCCGCGACGACGTGACGATGCTGAAAATCCTCGGCGAGCCCGGCCTGACCACGGTCGGCGAGATCCACATCGCCGGACGATCGGCAAGCGGCCCGCGCGGCGAGGTCTTCGGCATGCCGTTGCCCCGGCTGGACGTGCCGCCCAAGCGTTGCTGGATGGGCCAGGACGCCTATCGCCACGCCGTGATCTGCACCCAGCCCGGCGAGTCGGTGCTGCGCTACGTGTTTGAGGTTCCCGGCTGGACCACGGATGCGTTGCCGCCGACCGAGGTGCTGGCCAAGGCCACCTTGCGCGACTTCATCTGGAAGAGCGGCGCGGGCGGCTACGCCCCGAACGGGGGCGGCGCATGATCCTGGCTATCGACACCTGCCTGGGCGCCAGCTCGGTCGCGATCCTGGACGGCGACCGGGTTCTGGCGTCGCGCAGCGAGCCCATGACCCGGGGCCACCAGGAACGCATCGGCGTCCTGGCCCGCGAGGTCGCGCTGGAAGCCGGCGTGACGTTTTCCGACCTGACCCGGATCGGCGTCACCGTCGGTCCCGGCTCGTTCACCGGCCTGCGCGTGGGCCTGGCCTTTGCCAAGGGCCTGGCGACGGCGCTGTCGATCCCCTGCGTGGGGGTCAGCACGCTGGAGGCCCTGGCCTTCGGAACGCCGGGCTTCGTTGCCGCCGTGCTCGACGCGCGGATGAGCCAGGTCTATCTGCAGATCTTCGACGGCCGGGCCGCCCTGATGGCCCCCGACGCCCTCGACCTGGGCTCGGCCGCCGCGCGGCTGGCCGAATTGCATGGCGGACAGGCGGTGACCCTTATCGGTTCGGGCGCGCCGCTGCTGGCTGAAACCTTCCCGAAGGCCACGATCCTCACCCCGGCCTTTCCCGATCCGGTCGCCGTGGCGCGACTGGCCGCCGCCCGGCCCGCGCCGGCCCATTCGCCCCGGCCGCTCTATCTGCGCGCCCCCTACGCCACGCTTCCAGCCTCATGATCCTGCGTCCCGTGGGCCTGGAGGCCTGTTTCATCCTGGCTGATCTGCACGACCGCGCCTTTCCCCGGCCGTGGAGCGCTCTGGAATTCGAAGCGCTGCTGAAGTCGCCCGGCGTCTTCGCTGTCATGGGCGAGGCGGGCGAGCCGGCCGTCGAGAAGGGCTTTATCCTGTGCCGCTCGATCGCCGGCGAGGCCGAGATCCTGACCATCGCTGTCGACCCCGCCGCCCGTCGTCGCGGCTGGGGCGGCGCCCTGGTCGAAATGGCGGCCGGGATCGCGACCGAAACCGGCTCTGAAGCCATGTTCCTGGAGGTGGCGTCCGACAACACGGCCGCCATCGCCCTCTATGCAGCGACCGGCTTTGCCCGGGTTGGGCTGCGCAAGGGCTATTATCCCCATCCGGATGGCGCTAGGGACGCGATTGTCATGCGGCGGGCGCTTAACACTTAAGGGCTCACCGCCTATCCTGCCATCGACTCAGACGGAGGCGCCGCCTTGGATCGACTTGAAAAGCTCTGCATCGATAAGGGCATGCGCATGACCGACCAGCGCCGCGTGATCGCGCGCGTGCTGTCGGCCGCCGACGATCACCCGGATGTCGAAGAACTGCACCGCCGCGCCCACGCCGTCGACCCGCATATCTCGATCGCCACGGTCTATCGGACGGTCCGCCTGTTCGAAGAGAGCGGCATCATCGAGCGCCACGATTTCCGCGACGGCCGCTCGCGCTATGAAGAAACCCCCAGCCATCACCACGACCACCTGATCGACATGAAGACCGGCAAGGTCGTCGAGTTCGTGGACGAGGAGATCGAGGCCCTGCAGAACGCCATCGCGCGCAAGCTGGGCTACAAGCTGGTGGATCACCGGCTGGAACTGTATGGGGTTCCGATCGAGGATTGATCGTGGCGCTGGGCGATCACTCGCCCCCACCGGGCCGCTTCGCGACCGTCCGCCCCCGTAGGGGGCGGATGAGTTCACCTTCCCCCTCCGGGGGAGGAGCGCCGCAGGCGCGGAGGGGGCAAGTGTGTCCCCAGCGATCTTGCGCCCGCGCCCTCACGCCCCCATAACCTCGCCCATGAGCGAGACCCCGCAAAAGCGCCTCTATATCAAGACCTACGGCTGTCAGATGAACGTCTATGACAGCGAGCGCATGGCCGATGTCCTGCGTCCGCTGGGCTATGGCGTGGTCAATGATCCCGAAGGCGCCGATCTGGTGGTGCTCAACACCTGCCACATCCGCGAAAAGGCCACCGAGAAGGTCTATTCGGAGCTTGGCCAGATCAAGCTGATGAAGGAGCGCAAGGCGGCGGAGGGCGGTCGCATGACCATCGCCGTGGCCGGCTGCGTGGCCCAGGCCGAGGGCAAGGAGATCATGCATCGCCAGAAGGCGGTCGATCTGGTGGTTGGTCCGCAATCCTATCACCAGCTGCCCGAGCTGATCGCCCGCGCCCACCGGGCCACCGGCGAGCGGCTGTCGACCAGCTTTGCCGCCGACGAGAAGTTCGACGCCCTGCCGGCCGAGCGTCAGGTCAACGGCGTCACCGCCTTCCTGACCGTGCAGGAGGGCTGCGACAAGTTCTGCACCTTCTGCGTGGTGCCCTATACGCGCGGCGGCGAGTGGTCGCGGCCGGTGAACGACATTCTCGAGGAAGCCCGGCGCCTGGCCGCTCAGGGCGTGCGCGAGGTCACCCTGCTGGGCCAGAACGTCAACGCCTTTAATGGCGACGGCTCGACCCTGGCCAAGCTGGTGCGTCAGCTGGCGAAGATCGATGGCCTGGACCGCATCCGCTACACCACCAGCCATCCGCGCGACATGGGCGATGACCTGATCGAGGCCCATGGCGAGCTGCCCGAGCTGATGCCCTATCTGCACCTGCCGGTGCAGGCGGGCAGCGACAAGATCCTCAAGGCCATGAACCGCGACCACACGGCTGAAAGCTATGTGAAGCTGATCGAGAAGATCCGTCTTGCGCGGCCCGACATCGCCATGAGCGGCGACTTCATCGTCGGCTTCCCCGGCGAGCGCGACGGCGATTTCGAGAAGACCCTGGATCTGGTCCGCGAGGTCGGCTTCGCCAGCGCCTTCTCGTTCAAATATTCGCGCCGCCCCGGCACCCCGGCCTCGGCCATGACCGGCCAGGTGGACGAGGCGGTGAAGGCCGAGCGCCTGGAGCGCCTGAACCAGCTGCTCGACGTGCAGCAAAAGGCCTTCAATGCCGGCCAGGTGGGCAAGACCATGCCCGTGCTGTTCGAGAAGGCCGGGCGCCATGCCGGCCAGATCGTCGGCCGCAGTCCCTATCTGCAGGCGGTTCACGCCGAAGGCGGCGAACACCTGCTGGGAACCATCGTTGCCGTCCGTATCGAAACCGCCGCCAAGATGAGCCTGGGCGGCGTGCTGGAAAATTCTTCCATCCTGGAGCCCGCTTGAGCCGCACCCCTGAGTTCATGCCGCTGTCGGATGACGCCGTTCGCGCCGTCTCCGGTCCTCACGGCCGTCATGCGGCCCTGATCGAGGACGCCTTCAGGGTGCTCATTGAGACGCCGGGTGGCGGCGTCACCATCACCGGGGACGTCAAGGGCCGCACCGGCGCAAAGCGGGCGCTGCGGGATCTGGCCGACCGCGCTGACGCTGGCGAACAGATTGTCGAGGCCGACATCCGCATCGCCGTGGGCGAGGCCCAGAGCACCGGCGGTCAGGCTTCGGCCCGCACGGTGCGCAAGGGTTCGGTGTCGCCCAAGACCAAGGGCCAGGCCCGCTATATGGAAGCCATGGGCAGCCACCCGCTGTCGTTTGGCCTGGGTCCGGCGGGCACCGGCAAGACCTTCCTGGCCGTGGCGCACGGGGCCGGCATGCTGCTGCGCGGCGAGGTCGATCGTCTGATCGTCACCCGCCCCGCCGTCGAGGCCGGCGAAAAGCTGGGCTTTCTGCCGGGCGACCTGAACGAGAAGGTCGATCCCTATATGGCCCCGGTCTGGGAGGCCTTGACCGACATCATGGGCGCTGACCAGCTGCGCCGCCGTCGCGAGAAGCTGGAGATCGAGGTCGCCCCGATCGCCTTCATGCGCGGCCGCACCCTGGCCCATGCCTTCGTCATCGTCGACGAGGCCCAGAACTGTTCGCGCCTGCAGATGAAGATGGTCCTGACCCGGTTGGGCGAGGGCTCGCGCATGGTGGTGACCGGCGACCCGACCCAGATCGACCTGCTCAATCCCCGCGACTCCGGCCTGGCCCACGCCGTCTCGATCCTGGAAGGGGTCGAGGGGGTTTCAGTCTCGCGCTTCACCGCCGCCGACGTGGTGCGTCACCCGTTGGTCGAACGCATCGTTCGGGCCTATGACGCCGACGCCCTGCAGACGACGACGCGATGACCATCACCGTAGACATCGAGATCGAGGACGAGGCCTGGCTCAAGGCTGAGCCTGAAACCGAGGCCTTGGTCTGGCGCGCCGCCCAGGCGGTGCTGGATGCGCATCAGGACATCGAAGGCCAGGGGATCGTGATCCTGCTGGCCGACGATGACAGCGTTCAGGCCCTGAACCGCGACTTCCGCCAGAAGGACTATGCCACCAACGTCCTGTCGTTTCCCTCGCCCCAAGGGCCTGAGGCGAATCCCGACGGTCAGATCGGCGACATCGCCCTGGCGTTCGGGGTCTGCCAGCGCGAGGCGATCGAGCAGGGCAAGCCTTTTGCCCACCATTTGCAACATCTGGTGGCGCATGGGGTGCTGCATCTCTTAGGATACGACCACGAAGGCGACGAAGAGGCTGAGTCCATGGAGGCCCTGGAACGCGAGATCCTGGCCACGCTGGACGTGCCCGATCCTTACGCCCCCGATCCTTACGCCCCCGAGCAGGGATAGTTCTCCAAGGCCATGCCAAGCGACGACTCTAGTCCACAGCCCGCCGGTCCAGCTCGACAGAGCAGGGGCTTGCGGGCGTTTTTCCGCAAGATGCGCAAGCGATTGAGCGCCCCGGTCGAGCTGGTCCGGCCGGCCGAGCCGGTCCAGGACGGCGCGGTCGACATCGTCGATCAGGCCGAGGCCTTCAAGACCCTCCGCGTCGCCGACGTGATGACGCCCCGCGCCGATATCGTCTCGGTCGAGCTGTCCACCCCGTTCGAAGCCCTGATCGCCCAGTTCACCGAGGCCGAACACTCGCGGATGCCGATCTATCGCGAGACGCTCGACGACCCGATCGGCGTGGTTCACGTCAAGGACGTGTTCCGACTGCTGGCCGCAGGCGACAACCGCCCGGCTGCGGCCGACATCGTCCTGCACAAGGTGCGGCGCGAGGCCCTCTATGTGCCCGCCTCGATGCGGGCCGCTGATCTGCTGCTGCGCATGCGCACCGGCCGCATCCATCTGGCCCTGGTCATCGACGAATTTGGCGGCACCGATGGGCTGGTGACCATGGAAGACCTGATCGAGGCGGTGGTCGGCGAGATCGATGACGAGCACGACGACGCCACGGTCGCGGGCATCGTGGCCCGGCCCGGCGGGGTGTTCGAGGCCGACGCCCGCGCGCCGCTCGAGGAACTGGAAGCCGCGCTTGGCCGTGAACTGGCGCCGCCCGACATGGAAGAAGACATCGACACCGTCGCCGGCCTGGTCGTGGCCCTGGCCGGCCGCGTGCCGCAGCGGGGCGAGGTGATCGCCCATCCGCACGGCTATGACCTGGAAGTGGTCGAGGCCGATCCGCGCCGGGTTCGACGGGTGCGAGTGCGGCCCGCCGCTGTCCCGGGCGCGGCGGCGCAGCCGGCGGAAGCCGCCGCCTCGTGAACTTCAGGCTCGCTACGCTGTGGCGTGAGCGCGGGCTGGCCCTGCTGGCCGGCCTGGTCGCCGCCCTGGCCCATCCGCCGTTCGGCGTGCTGCCGGGCCTGCTGGGCTACGCCCTGCTGCTGTGGCTGCTCGACACGATCGAAGGGCCTCGCCCGCTGCGCGCGGCCTTCCTACGCGGCTGGCTGGCGGGCCTGGGCTATTTCGGGCTCGGCACCTGGTGGATCGGCGAGGCCTTCATGGTCGACGCCGCCAATCAGGGCTGGATGGCGCCGTTCGCGGTCGCCGCCATGGCGGGGGGGCTGGCCCTGTTCTGGGGCGTCGCCGCTGTCATCTATCGCCTGGTCCGACCGGCGGGCGTGCGCCGCATCCTGGTCTTCGCCGGCGCCTTCGCGGCGCTGGAGTGGGCGCGCGGTCATGTGCTGACCGGCTTTCCGTGGAACCTGCCGGGCGAGACCTGGAAGGCCGGCTCGGCCCCGTCCCAGGCCGCCGCCCTGGTCGGCGCCTACGGCCTGACCTGGATCACCCTGGCCATCGCCGCCGCGCCGGCCGTCTGGCGCGAGGGCCTGGCGGGCCGCAAGGCGATCGCCGCCGCCGCCGCCGCGCTGGCGGCGCTGTACATCAACGGCTGGATTCCGGCGGGGCCGGCGGTGAGCGCCTCTTCCCCGACCGTCCGCATCGTCCAGGCCAACATCCAGCAGGAGGCCAAGTGGGACGCCGACCGCTTTGCCCAGGTGGTCCAGGCCTATGTTTCGCTGACCGCCAGGCCTTATGCGAGCGGCACGCCGGCCACCCTCGTCGTCTGGCCCGAAGGCGCCCTGCCGGCCGCCATCAATGACTATCTGGCGCCGGGAACCTGGGTGCGCCAGGCGATCGTCGACGCCCTGCAACCGGGGCAGCTGCTGCTGATCGGCGGCTATCGCTATGACGGATCGCCCGACAAGCCGATCTACTACAACAGCCTGATCGCCCTGAAGCGCACCGCGACCGACATCGAGCTGGTCGGCATCTATGACAAGCACCGGCTGGTGCCCTTTGGCGAATATCTGCCGATGGACGCCCTGCTGACCAAGCTGGGCGTCAAAAGCCTGGCCCATCTGGGCGACGGCTTCGCCACCGGGCCGCGCCCGGCCCCGCTGCAGGTTTCACCCGACCTGATCGTCCAGCCGCTGATCTGCTACGAGAGCCTGTTTCCGGGCCTGGCCAGGCCCGATCCCAGGGTCCGCGCCCTGATCAATGTGTCCAACGACGCCTGGTTCGGCGTCACGTCCGGGCCGCTGCAGCATCTCAATCTGGCCAGCTATCGGGCCATAGAAACCGGGGTTCCGATCATCCGCGCCACGCCCACGGGCGTCTCGGCGCTCATCGACGCCAGAGGCGAGATCGTGCGCGGGTCCCGGCTGACTCTGGGAGAAACCGGCGTTATCGACGGCTCTTTACCGAATGTGGGTAAAATCACACCCTATGCCCGGCTTGGCGACAGCCTGTTCGTGCTATTGCTCGGGCTCTCGATGCTCGCCGGCTTTCGCTCAAAAGCGGGTGGGGGCTATTAATTGTTACCGATTTGTTAGACACAGGCTGAATAAAAACCGCAATTTTAGCTATCAAGCGTAGGCATGAGCTCTCCTCCGGACCAAGACCGTCACCCCAATCCGATCGATCTGCACGTCGGCGCGCGCATTCGAATGCGCCGCAAGATCCTGGGCGTGAGCCAGGAACGACTGGCCGAAGATCTGGGTCTGACCTTCCAGCAGGTGCAGAAGTACGAGCGTGGGGCCAACCGGGTCAGCGCCAGCAAGCTGTATGAGATCGCCCGCAGCCTGCAGTCGTCGGTGGCCTATTTCTTCGAGGGTCTGGCCGATCCGACCGAGTCCGGGGGTCTGGCCGAAACCGGTTCGGAGCAGTTCGTCCACGATTTCCTGATGACCCCCGAGGGTCTGGAGCTGGCCAGCCTGTTCCCCAAGATCTCCCGGGCCAAGGTGCGCCGCCGGATCCTCGACCTGGTCCGCTCGATGGCCGACGAGGACGTGGTCGAAAGCGACGCATAGCGCCAAGACCCGCGACGATCGGCGCCGCTTGCCGACATAAACATATCTTTATATGCTGTCCGGCTAGCGGGATGGACCTGTCGTCCATTTCCGCCGTTTCCATGGCCGGAGCTGTCCCTTGAGCCGTTCGTCCTACATCTTTACCAGCGAGAGCGTCTCCGAAGGCCACCCCGACAAGGTTGCCGACCGGATCAGCGACACGGTGGTCGACGCCTTCCTGACCGCCGATCCCGAAGCCCGCGTGGCGTGCGAGACCCTGGTCACCACCAACCGCATCGTGCTGGCCGGCGAAGTCCGGGCCGGAAAGCCCGATGGCGACAAGGCCGCCAACAAGCAACTGACCAAGGACATCCTCAAATCGCTGGAGCCCAAGGTGCGGGCCGCGATCAAGGACATCGGCTACGAGCAGAAGGGCTTCCACTGGGAGAAGGCCAAGTTCGCCAACTACCTGCACGGCCAGTCGGCGCACATCGCCCAGGGCGTTGACGCCAGCGACAAGAAGGACGAGGGCGCCGGCGACCAGGGCATCATGTTCGGCTATGCCAGCACCGAGACCCCGGAGCTGATGCCGGCCACCCTGCAGTACAGCCACAACATCCTCAGCCGCCTGGCCAAGCTGCGCCACAGCGGCGAGCTGTCGGCGCTGGAGCCCGACGCCAAGAGCCAGGTGACCCTGGAATATGACGGTAACGGTAAGCCGGTCCGGGTCGTCTCGATCGTGGTCAGCCACCAGCACAAGAAGAAGATCGACGGCAAGGCCGCGACCTCCAAGCGCGTGCTGGACCTGATCAAGCCGCACATCCTGCCGATCTTCCCGGAAGGCCTGATCACCAAGAAGACCCAATGGCTGGTCAATCCGACCGGCCGCTTCGAGATCGGCGGCCCCGACGGCGACGCCGGCGTCACCGGCCGCAAGATCATCGTCGACACCTACGGCGGCGCGGCCCCGCACGGCGGCGGCGCGTTCTCGGGCAAGGATCCGACCAAGGTCGACCGCTCTGCCGCCTATGCCTGCCGCTACCTGGCCAAGAACGTCGTGGCGGCCGGCCTGGCCGACCGCTGCACCATCCAGATCGCCTATGCGATCGGCGTGGCCCAGCCGGTGTCGTTCCACGTCGACCTGCACGGCACGGGCAAGGTCGATCCGGCCGTGCTGGAAAAGCTGCTGCCGACCCTGATCGGCGGGGCCACCCCGCGCGGCATCCGTGAGCACCTGCAGCTGAACAAGCCGATCTATGCCCGCACCGCCGCCTATGGCCACTTCGGCCGCACGCCGGACAACGAAGGCGGCTTCTCGTGGGAGAAGACCGACCTGGTCGGCGAGCTGAAGGGCCTGGCGTAAGCCTCAGCCTCTCCTGATTGTTCGAAGCGGGCCTCGATCATGCGATCGGGGCCCGCTTTCGTTTGGGGTCGTTCTGCTGGCCTCGCACCCGGATGACGGCTAAGACGCCGCCCCATGACCTCCGCTCCCATTCCCCACGGGCCCCTGCGCACGTTCGGCCGCATCAAGTCGCGGCCGGTGAAGCCGCGCCAACAGGCCCTGCTCGACACCCTGCTGCCCGAAATCGCCGTGCCCGAGGCGCCGTTCGAGCCGCGCGACCTGATGCCCGAGGCCACCGAAGCCTGGCTGGAGATCGGTTTCGGCGGCGGCGAGCACATGGCCGCCCAGGCCGGTCGCCATCCGCACGCCCTGATCATCGGGGCCGAGCCCTTCGTCAACGGCGTGGCCAGCGCCGTCCGTCACATCGAGGAGCAGGCGCTCAAGAACGTCCGTATCCACGAGGGCGACGCCCGCGACGTGATCGGCTGGCTGCCCGACGCCTGCCTGACGCGGGTGTTCATCATGTTCCCAGACCCCTGGCACAAGGCGCGGCACAACAAGCGCCGGCTGATCCAGCCGGCGGTGGTGGCGGAACTGGCGCGTGTTCTGAAGTCTGGCGGCCGCCTGCGCTTCGCCACCGACTGGGCCGACTATGCCGAGTGGACCATCGAGCGGGTGCTGGCCGATCCGGCCTTCCGCTTCGAGAGCGAGACGGCCGACCGCAACGCTCCGCCCGCCGATCACGTGACCACGCGCTACGAGGAAAAGAAGCTGGGCGACTGCGCGCCGGTGTTCCTGGATTTCGTGCGGGTTTAGGGAGCGGGGCGACTTGCCCCCTCCGCGCCTTCGGCGCGCCTCCCCCGTAGGGGGAAGATGAGGCGTCTTCCCCCTACGGGGGAGGACGACCGCGAAGCGGTCAGGAGGGGGCGAGTGTGATCCCGCCCCCGACCTTCAATCAGTAATTATCGTCGTGGCGCTTGATCGCCGCGCGGATGATGTCGGCGGTTTCTTCCAGATCAGCCCAGCCGGTGATCTTGGTCGACTTGCCCTTTTCCAGATCCTTGTAGTGCTGGAAGAAGTGGGCGATCTGCTCGGTGAGGATCACCGGCAGGTCGCGCCAGCTGTTCACGCCCGTATAGAAGGGGTGCAGCTTGTCGACCGGCACGGCCAGGATCTTTTCGTCCGAACCAGCTTCATCGACCATCATCAGGGTGCCGATCGGACGGCAGCGGATGATCGCGCCCGGCACGACCGGGGTCGGACCCACGACCATGATGTCGGCGGGGTCGCCGTCATCGGCCAGGGTGTGCGGGATGAAGCCGTAATTGGCCGGATAGAACATCGCCGTGTGCAGGAAGCGGTCGACCATCAGGGCGCCGCTGGCCTTGTCGATCTCGTACTTCACCGGCTCGCCGCCCTGCGGGATCTCGATGACAGCGTTGAGGTCGTAGGGCGGGTTGACGCCCGTGGCGATCTTGGAGAGGTCCATTATGACTCTTCTGTGGAAAGGGTCCGCGGGGAGGCGGGCCTGCGCGGCGACTGTATAGGCCACAAGTGTTGCACTGCGAAAGAGGCCGCGCATGAAGCTCGCTCGCGACGGCCGGTGGCGACGGCCTGTCACGGGGGCTTCCACCCGTTCACCTATCGCGCTATATAGGCCCTACATCGTCCGTCAGCGCTGAGTGCGCTTTCGAGCGGCGGCCCGAAAGGCTGCCGCTTTTTCTTTGGCTGTTTGGCGCCCGCGCCGGATCGCCCAGTTTTGAGTTGAGAAATCCGTTGCGCGGCAAGACGCAGGAAGACCGTGATCTGATCGAAATTCTCGATCCCGTCGCCGAGACTGTCGGCTTCGAGATCGTCCGTCTGCGCCTGATGGGCGGGGCCGAGACGCGGCGGCTGCAGATCATGGCCGAGCGTCCGATGCAGCCCGATGGCTCGGGCGGCGACATGAATGTCGAGGACTGCGCCAAGCTGTCGCGCGCCGTGTCGGAAATTCTCGACGCCGCCGATCCGATCAGCGGCGAATATACCCTGGAAGTCTCCAGCCCGGGCGTCGATCGCCCGCTGACGCGACTGAAGGATTTCGACGACTATGCCGGCCTTGAGGTCCGCATCGAGCTGGACCGCGTCGCCGAGGGCCGCAAGCGCTTCAAGGGCGAGCTGGCCGGCGTCGAGGACGGCCAGGTCGGCCTCAATATCGAGGGCGAGGACGACACCACCGTCTATTTCCCGTTCGAGTGGCTGGTCGACGCCAAGCTGGTGCTGACCGACGCCCTGATGAAGCGCGGCGCCGACCAGCGCGCCGCCCGCGTGGCCGCCGACGGCGGAGACGCCGACGAGGATGACGTCGCCGCCGGTGGCGAAGACGCTGACGAAGACGACCTCGGCGACGACGCCGAAGACGAAGATTTTGACCTGTCCGAAAGTGAAGAGGACTGACCATGGCCATCGGCATTTCCGCCAACCGGCTCGAGCTGCTGCAGATCGCTGACGCGGTCGCGCGCGAAAAAGGCATCGAGAAGGAAGTCGTCATCGAGGCGATCGAGGACGCTCTTCAGAAGGCGGCTCGCGCCCGTTACGGCGCCGAGCACGACATCCGGGTGAAGATCGACACCAAGACCGGTGAGACCTCGCAAAAGCGCATCATCACCGTGGTCGGCGACGACCAGGAGATCGAGGGCGAAATCGGCCAGGTCCAGCTGTCGATCGCCAAGCGCACCTGGCGCGACGCGGAAATCGGCAAGGTCTATGAAGAAGACCTGCCGCCGTTCGAGATCGGCCGCGTCCAGACCCAGATGGCCCGCCAGGTCGTCATGCACAAGGTTCGCGAAGCCGAACGCGAGCGCCAGTACGACGAGTACAAGGATCGCGCCGGCGAGATCATCAACGGCAGCGTCAAGCGCGTCGAATACGGCAATGTCATCGTCGATCTGGGCCGTGGCGAAGGCATCATGCGCCGCGACCAGTCGATCCCGCGCGAGAACTTCAACGTCGGCGACCGCATCCGCGCCTATATCTACGACGTCCGTCGCGAGACCAAGGGCCCGCAGATCATGCTGTCGCGCGCCCACGGCGGCTTCATGGCCAAGCTGTTCGCGCAGGAAGTGCCGGAAGTCTATGACGGCGTCATCGAGATCCGCGCTGTCGCCCGCGACCCGGGCTCGCGCGCCAAGATGGCCGTGATCTCCAACGACGGCAGCATCGACCCCGTCGGCGCCTGCGTCGGTATGCGCGGTTCGCGCGTGCAGGCGGTGGTGGCCGAGCTGCAGGGCGAAAAGATCGACATCATCCAGTGGTCCGAGGACGAGGCGACCTTCATCGTCAACGCCCTGGCCCCGGCTGAAGTCTCCAAGGTCGTCATGGACGAGGAAGACGAGCGCGTTGAGGTCGTGGTGCCTGATGAGCAGCTGTCGCTGGCCATCGGCCGTCGCGGCCAGAACGTCCGCCTGGCCTCGCAGCTGACCGGCTGGCAGATCGACATCATGACGGAAAGCCAGGAGAGCGAGCGCCGTCAGAAGCAGTTCACCGAGACCACGGCCCTGTTCCAGGAAGCCCTGGACGTCGACGAAGTCATCGCCCAGCTGCTGGTCACCGAAGGCTTCGCCGCGGTGGAAGACGTCGCCTATGTCGAGCCGCACGAGATCGCGGCCATCGAAGGCTTCGACGACGAGACCGCCGACGAGCTGCAGACCCGCGCCCGCGAATTCCTCGAAAAGGAAGCCGCCGCCCTGGACGCCAAGCGCGTTGAGTACGGCGTCGAGGATGCGGTGCTCGAGATCGAGGGTGTCACCCTGCCCATGGCCGTCGCCCTGGGCGAAGGCGATGTGAAGACCGTCGAGGATCTTGCCGGCCTGGTGCCGGACGACATGCGCGGCTGGTTTGAAACCAAGGACGGCGCCCGCGTTCGCGAGCCGGGCATTCTGGAAAGCTTCAACCTGTCGCCCGAAGACGCCGAAGCGCTGATCATGCGCGCCCGGATCGTCATGGGCTGGGTCGAGGCCCCGCCGGAGCCGGAATACGAAGAGATCGAGGAACAGGTCGAATACGCCGAAGGCGAGGCCGAGACGGAAGTCGAAGCCGAGGCTGAAGCCGAGACTGAAGCTGAAGTCGAAGCGGAAGCGCCGACCGAAGCCGCCGAAGAGACGCAGGACTAAGAAACGCTTCGGCCCTTCCGGCTTTCCGGGAGGGCCGAGGTCTTTCAGAGCCCCATGGACCAAGAGCCCCAAGATCCCGCCGTTGAGGTCGCCGACGTTCCTGTCGACCCTAATGCGCCCAAGACCCATGCCGAGGCTTTCCGCCTTCGCAAGGACGTCGTGCTGGGCGAGGCGACCGACGAGAGCAAGCTGATCCGCTTCGTCGAAGGTCCCGGCGGCATCGTGGTGCCCGATCTGGCGCGCAAGCTGCCGGGCCGGGGGATCTGGGTCGGAGCCGACCGCGACTCCGTGACGCTGGCGGCCAAGAAGGGCCTGTTCTCGCGTTCGGCCAAGACCAAGCTGACGGCCCCCGCCGACCTGGCCAACCAGGTCGAGGCCTTGCTGGCCAAGCGGGTTCTGGATGGCCTGGGCCTTGCGCGGCGGGCGGGAAACATTATCTCGGGCTTCGAAAAGGTCGTCGCTGCGCTGAATTCCGGCAAGACCGCCTGGCTGATTGAGGCGTCAGACGGCGCCGATGACGGCCGCCGAAAGATGCTGACCGCCGTCTACAAGGCTCCGAACACGCCGCGAATCCTCGGGATGTTCACATCCGACGAATTGGGTTTGGCCTTAGGCGGCGAGAATGTGATACACACTGCGCTTCTTGCCGGGCGCGGCACTGATCGCTGGACTTTGGACGTCGAGCGGTTATCAGGCTTTCGCCCGCTACTCCCCCCGACCTGGTCGGCGAGTTGGCGCGAGGAGCCCTAGAGCCTTTCGATTGCACCGGCATGGCCGGTCTGATCGCAAGGCTCTAGAATCTACAAGGTGGAGCGTGGCCCTTAGGGCTGCGCTTGTGCGTAAAGGGTCGGGAAACGCGCTTCTTTCGTGGAAGTACGTCCGGGCCCCTTTCTCACATGGAACGAACGGTTTTTGGCTGGGTTTCCTCCCGGCGGAAGTACAAGCGAGCGCATGAGCGACGAGAACGATAACGGTCGGCCCGGCACCCCAGGTGGGCGCGCGCCCATCACACTGAAGCCCCGCCAGGGCTCGGTGAGCGCCGGCGTGGTGAAGCAAAGCTTCAGCCACGGCCGCACCAAGACGGTAGTGGTCGAAACCAAGCGGACCCGTCCGCACGCCGCGCCGGCCGGTAACCTGGCCGCGCCGTCCTCGGCCGAGCGCCGTCACACCAACGAGCCGCGTTCGTCCCAGTCTTCTGGTGGCGGCCATTCGGCAGGCGGTCTCTCGCAAGACGAGATGCGCGCCCGGCAACGCGCCATCGAGGCGGCCCGCGAGAACCAGGACCGTCAGGCGACGCAACGCGTCGCCGACGAGGCCAAGGCGCGCGCCGCTGAAGCTGCGGCTCGCGAAGCCGCCGCGAAGGCTGCAGCGGCTGCGAAGGCCGCCGCCGAGCCCGCTCCTGCTCCGGCTCCGACCCCGGTCGTTGCTGCGGCTCCGGCGGCGCCCGTGGTTTCGGCTCCGGTGGCTGCAGCGCCTGTCGCTCCGGCGCCGGTCGCCGCAGCTCCGGTGGTTCAGGCGTCTGCGCCCGTCGCTCCGGCGGCTCCGGTGGCTGCCGCTCCGGCCGCGCCGCGCGCCGAGGCTCCGCGTCCTGCTGCGGCTTCGCCCAGCCAGACCCGGACCTACGAGCCCAGCCGCGAACGTCGCGACGACCGCACGTCGACCACCACCTATCGTCCGCCGGCCGGCGAGCGCCCCCCGCAGGGCGATCGTCCGCAAGGCGACCGGCCGTTCAACCAGCGCGCTCCGCGCCAGGACGGTCCTTACAACCAGCGCGCGCCGCGTCCCGACGCTGCGCCCCGCGCCGATGCGGCCCCGCGTGGCCCGCGTCCGGAAGGCGGCTTCCGCAACGATCGTCCGCAGGGCGACCGGCCTCAGGGTGATCGTCCGCAGGGCGATCGTCCGACCCAGACTGTCCGTTATTCGGCCCTGGCCCCGCGCCCGGCCCCTGGCGCCCGTCCGGGCCCCGGCGGTCCGCCGCGTGGTCCGCGTCCTGGCGCTCCGGCCGCCGCTCCGGCGACGCCCGAAGTCCAGCGCGCCATGCGTTCGGCCCCGCGTCCCGGTGGTGAAGTCAGCCGTCGTCCCGAGGACGATGATGATCGCCGCAAGGCCGCCGCCCCCGGCAAGGCCGTGTCGCGCGCCAAGGGCGCTCCGATGCGCCGCGAAGGCCGCCTGACGATCCAGACCGTGGCCGGCGATGGAGACTCCGCCGACCGCATGCGTTCGCTGGCCTCGGTTCGCCGGGCCCGGGAACGTGAAAAGGAAAAGCGTCGCGGCGGTCCCGCCGACCAGGTCAAGGTCGCTCGCGAAGTGGTCATTCCCGACGTCATCACCGTGCAGGAGCTGTCCAACCGGATGGCCGTGCGGGGTGTCGAGATCATCAAGTTCCTGATGCGTCAGGGCGTGATGCTGAAGGTCAACGACGTCATCGACAACGACACCGCCGAGCTGGTGGCGACCGAATTTGGTCACACCGTGCGTCGCGTGTCGGAAGCTGACGTCGAAGAAGGCTTCATCGGCGCCGAGGACATCGACGATCACCTGGAGTCGCGGCCCCCGGTGGTCACGGTCATGGGTCACGTCGACCACGGCAAGACCAGCCTGCTGGACGCGCTGCGCAAGGCCGATGTGGCCGGCGGCGAGCACGGCGGCATCACCCAGCACATCGGCGCCTACCAGGTTCGCCTGGACGGCGGCGAGAAGATCACCTTCCTCGACACCCCCGGCCACGCCGCCTTCTCGCAAATGCGGGCTCGCGGCGCCAACATCACCGACCTGGTGATTCTGGTTGTGGCCGGCGACGACGGCGTGATGCCCCAGACCATCGAGGCCATCAAACACGCCCGCGCCGCTGAAGTGCCGATCATCGTGGCCGTCAACAAGATGGACAAGCCGGGCTCGGATCCGACCCGGGTGGTCAACGAGCTGCTGCAACACGAAATCGTCGTCGAAAGCCTGGGTGGCGACACCCAGATCGTCGAGGTCTCGGCCAAGACCGGCCAGGGCCTGGACGAGCTGATCGAACGCATCACCCTGCTGGCCGAAGTGCTCGACCTGAAGGCCAACCCCGACCGCGTCGCCGACGGCGTCGTGATCGAGGCCAAGCTCGACAAGGGTCGCGGCGCGGTTTCGACCGTGCTGGTCAAGCGCGGCACGCTGAAGCGCGGCGACATCGTCGTGGCCGGCAGCCAGTTTGGCCGGGTTCGCGCCCTGCTCAACGAGCGTAACGAGCAACTGACCGAAGCCGGTCCCGCCACCCCGGTCGAGATCCTCGGCCTGGACGGCGTGCCTTCGCCCGGCGACCCCTTCGCGGTCGTCGAGAACGAGGCCCGCGCTCGCGAGCTGACCGAGTACCGCATCCGCCTGAAGCGTGAGAAGTCACTGCATCCGGTCGGCGCGGGCGCCACCAGCATGGCCGACATGATGGCCAAGCTGCAGGACAAGAAATACCGCGAACTGCCGCTGGTCATCAAAGCCGACGTGCAGGGCTCGGCCGAAGCGATCATCGGGTCGCTGGACGCCATGTCGACCGACGAGGTCCGCGCGCGGATCATCCTGTCGGGCGCCGGTGCGATCAGCGAAAGCGACGTCATGCTGGCCAAGGGCGCCGGCGCGCCGCTCATCGGCTTCAACGTCCGGGCCTCGGCCCAGGCGCGGGCGCTGGCCGAGCGCGAAGGTGTCGAGATCCGCTACTACGCGATCATCTACGACCTGCTGGACGACATCAAAGGCGTGCTCTCGGGCATGCTGGCGCCGATCCAGCGCGAAACCTTCCTGGGCAACGCCGAAGTGCTGCAAGCCTTCGACATCTCCAAGGTCGGCAAGGTCGCCGGTTGCCGCGTCACCGAAGGTGTCGTGCGCAAGGGCGCCAAGGTCCGGATCATCCGCAACGACATCGTCGTTCTGGAACTGGGCACCCTGCAGACCCTCAAGCGCTTCAAGGACGAGGTCCCCGAGGTTCCGTCTGGCCAGGAGTGCGGCATGATGTTCGCCGGCTTCCAGGACATCAAGGTCGGCGACACCATCGAGTGCTTCACCGTCGAGGAGATCAAGCGCCAGCTCGACTAGGGCCGGACTTGAGCTTCAAAACCATCGGAAAGGCGCGGATCGCAAGGTCCGCGCCTTTTTCGGTTTCGGTCGGTGAACTCGACGGAAAAGGCGCGGCGTGGCAAGATAGTCGCCTGTTGGAGCCTGGACATGAACCAGATCACGGTCGGAACATGGGGCGAGGCCATGGCCTCAGGCGGTCTGCAGGACGCGGGGCGCGCTGCTGGCTTGGTCGATGGTGAGCGGGTCGAGATCGAAGCCAAGGGCGGCGATATCGTCATCCGCCGCGCCAAGAAAATCCCGATCAAGGGAAGCCCTGAGGCGATGGCGGCCGCCGAGGCGCTGATCGACAACAGTCGCGGCGTGACGCTGGGCGATGTGACGATCCGCGAGCTGATCGAAGAGGGTCGGCGCGGGTGATCCTGGTTCTCGACGTTCTTACCGCCTGAGGTCGGACTGGAATTCGCCCAATTCAGGCGCTACGCCTTGTGCATGCGTATCAAAGCCCTTCTCGCCCTGACGGCCGCGACCTTGTCGCTCAGCGCCTGCGCCACCGTCGACCGCGTCGATGCGGCCGGCGACGTTCACACCCTGCTGACAGCGATCCGCGATCGTGACCGGGCGACCTTCGACGCCCATGTCGACCGCCAGGCGCTGAAATACGAGATCGAGGCGCGGCTGATGGCCGAGGCCCGCAACCGCAAGGCCGATAACAGCCTGATGGCCATCGCCGCCGCCCTGGCCGGTCCGGCCGCCGATATCGCCGGCGAGGCCCTGATCCGGCCCGAGACCTTCCGCGCCGCCGCCAACTACTACGGCTATACGCCCGACAAGCCGCTGCCGGGCCGCGTCGCCATCGCCGGCGCCCTGCGTCCGACCGGCGACGGCCGGGTCTGCGCCGCCAAGAAGGACGGCCCCTGCCTGCTGACCTTCACCCGCGACGGCTCGGTCTGGCGGTTGAGCGGCTTTGATCCGCAAGCGGCGAACCTGCACTTCAAGCGGTAGGGTTTTGCTCTGACTTCCCCATATTCCGCTCTCCCCGGCGAAGGCCGGGGCCCAGATCGAACCCATGAGCGCCGTGCCTGCTGGCGACGATTGTTGGCGCGACATCCCCAAACTCTCCGGATGAATCTGGGCCCCGGCCTTCGCCGGGGAGAGCGGGTGTTGGGTGGGGCTGTCGCGATACTTCTGACCGCCCTGGCCACGACCGCCCACGCCGAGCGGCGGATGTTCTCGTATGATCCGATCTCGCCCGACGCCAAACGGCTGACCGGGGCCGGACTGACCGTGCTGTTCGACCAGGGGCTGATGGGCGCCAGACCCATCAAGGTGCTGGCCACCGGCGTGCCGGCCCAGGGCCTGCTGATCAAGGGCAAGGACCGTGACCTGGGGCCCAAGGGCCTGGCCGGTTTGGAGGGCGTCGACGCCGACGCTTCGCTGTACGAGGTCGACCCCAAGGCCGAGCAGGGCAGGGTCTATATCCGCGCCTTCTGCCCCGGCGCGACGCGCCTGTGGCTGAGCTTCAGCCGCATCGCCGTGCGCCGCGACCTGCGCATCCAGGCCCTCGGCGATGATCCAAAGTCATCCGGCCCGGCCCGGGTGTGCGGTACGTTGGACTTTTCCTGGCGCGGGGAATGGAAACTGCCGGACGGCCGCCGCCCCGACCCGATGGAAGACTGGACCGACAACCTGAACGGTGTTCGCTAGGGCCGCTAAAGCTGTCATCCCGGCCGCAGCGCAGCGGAGAGCCGGGACCGCAACAGGCTCGGCGTTTCCGGCGGTCCCGGCTCGGCGCGCTTCGCGCTTGGCCGGGATGACAACGAGAAGGATGTCGGCCAAGCTCACGCCCAACGACAAAGGGGGGTGGGACACGAT